>JBIJBF010000036.1:0-5519 GCA_044345375.1 Alphaproteobacteria bacterium | reverse complement strand
GCATGGTGCCCCCCTACCTGGACAAAAAACAAAAAACAGCTAAGCGCGGTTCTTAAATTTGCGTTAACCTATCAACAGTATCATCAGGGTTGTGAATGGATGCAAGTCTTTTGCAAGGATTTTTTTTGTGGTGTTAACCGATGCTGAATGATTTAGGGTTGTTTCAGGGCTTGGCCACCAAGATACAGTGGCTGTCTGAGCGGCAAAAACTGATTGCGCGCAATCTGTCGCTGGCGGACGTGCCCGGGGAAAAAACGGTTGACCTGAAACCGCTTAGCTTTCAGGAAATGATGCAGGGCAAATCGGCCGCGGTGATGGCGCCCACCCAGACCAACCCCAAACATATCGCGCCGCAGGTTGAGGCGGGGGGCGCCTTTGGCACCACCAAATCTGGGGGTTTTGAGGTGTCGCCCAACGGCAATGCGATTGATTTGGAGCAACAACTGCTGCAACAAAACGAAAACACCGCGGCCTATAACACCGCCCTGAATTTGTACCGCAAAAACATGGCGATGCTGCGAACCGCGATTGGCAAACCAACCTAAGGACTAAGTTAAAGGATTAGATCATGAGCGATATTGGTGATGCCCTGAAAATTTCTGCCGCTGGCATGCGGGTGCAAAGCGCGCGGATTCGGGTGATTGCGCAAAACATGGCCAACCAGGATTCCACCGCGCAAACCGCCGGGGGCGACCCCTATCGCCGCAAAACCATCACCTTTAAGCAGCAGGTGGACAAGGGCAGCGGGCTTAGCCTGGTGGATGTCGGCAAGATTCAAACCGATCCTGGCGATTTTTCCACGCGTTACAACCCTGGCCACCCCGCCGCCGACAAGGATGGCTATGTCAAGATGCCCAACGTCAACCCGCTGATCGAAATGGCGGATATGCGGGAGGCGCAACGAAGCTATGAGGCCAATTTGTCGGCGATTGAAACCTCGCGCGATATGATGAGCCGCACGATTGATTTGCTGCGCAACTAATCATGAGATAGGCTGAAAAAATGGTTACAAAAATTGCTGATGCCGCCGCCGCCTATGTCAAAACCTCGGTTGCCACGGGGCAGGGGCGCGCCGCCGCCCGCGCTGGCACCGGCTTTGGCGATCTGCTTAGCCGATCGCTTGAGGGGGCGGTTAAGGTTGGCCGCGACAGCGATCAGGTTGGCATGCAAGCCCTAACCGGCCAAGCATCCCTGACCAACATCGTCACCGCCACCAGCAACGCCGAAATGGTGCTGCAAACCGTGGTCTCAATCCGCGACCGCGTCGTCAACGCCCTCCAAGAAATCCTGCGCATGCCGATTTAGGGGGGTGTTACCGAATGTTCCTGTTTGCCTACCTATGATATGCCTCTTGGAGCTGCCGGCGTGTAATATTTGAATCCGTACGGTTTGTATTTCTTAGATTAGCCTCCCAAAAATTTGTCCCTTGACAATTTGTATTGCTCATATTGACTCCCCGCAGATTGCTATGACTTAGGTTCACATTACTTAGGTTGCATTCTGACAGATCCGTTCCTTGGATACGGCAATACGAAAGATTACATTGGCTAAAATCCGTTCCAGAAAGCTTAAGATTCATGAGGCTGGAGTAAGAGAGATTAACCGATATTCCTCCTTTTATGCTTTGTTTCAGAATGTCTCCCAATAAATCAACATCTTGAGCTGTAACCATTATATTAGTGAGCTTGATTTCTTTTAGAGGGCTTCCATTGTTTTTTGGAACAATAATGATAGAAGGGCACCTCTATTAACGGATGAATGTTGCTGACATATTTGGTATAGTGGCCCTGTGATTTGAAATAGGGGGAAGCGATGGGATATCATCCTGGATTTTTTGATGCGGTGGAGGCATATGCGCGGGTGGATGCGTGCGGGGATCCGCTTGTGTCGCTGGAGTCTGCGGTGGAGTGGAGCGGGCTTGCGGCGTTGATGTCTGGGATCGTGTTCGAGCGCGACGGCAACGGTGGGAAGGGCGGGCGCAAACCATTGCCTGGCCTGCTGATGGCGAAGATTTTGATTCTGCAGGCGTGCAATAATCTGAGCGACGATCGGGCGGAATTTCTGATCAACGATCGCTTAAGTTTCAAACGTTTTCTGGGGCTTGAGATTACCGAGAAATCGCCGGACAGCAAGACGATCTGGCTGTGGCGCGAACGGGTACTGCATAGCGGATTGCACGAGAAAATCTTCGCGTGGTTTGAGGGCGAGCTGGTGCGCAGTGGCTTTGAGGCGAAAGGCGGGCAGCTGGTAGACGCGACGTTTGTTCCGACGCATAAACCCAGCGGCAAGCACAAGAAACAGCTGGCGGAAGAAATGCCGCTGAGTAAAGCGCAGGCGCGTCAGATTGACAACGACGCGACGTTTACGAAGAAGGGCGGCGTCACCTATCACGGCTACAAAAATCACGCAAATGTTGATGCAAAATGGAAGCTGATTCGCGCGGCGGAGATCACGCCGAACGCGCCGCATGACAGCACGGCGTTTGAAGGATTGCTAAGCGAGGGTGCCGCGTCTGACCCTGATGATGAGCGGGGTGTGTGGGCGGATTCAGCCTATCGCAGCGCGGCGGCGGAAGCGATGCTCGCCGAGAAAAATCTGGTCTCGCACGTGCATGAGCGCGCTTACCGCAACCATCCGCTTACCGACCTGCAGAAGGCGGCAAACCGTCTCAAATCAACGGTGCGCGTGCGCGTCGAGCATGTGTTCGGCCACATGGAAACCAGCATGGGCGGTATGCTGATTCACACCCTCGGCCTTGCCCGCGCTAAAGCCAAGATCACGTTCAAAAACCTCGCCTATAACATGCAGCGCTTCGTCTTTCTCACCTCGCGACGACGACAGCAGAACTGCGCCTAATGCCTGAAAAAGATCTAAAAATCAACCAAAAATAACCAGAACCACCCACCAAACTGCCAAACATCCGGCCGCAACACACCCATCAAGCGAAAATGTTACCCCTGACTCACACAGAAATTAGGTTGATAGAGGTGCCCAGAAGATTCGCGTATTTTTCCTAACGGTGTATAATTTACCCTTGCCATAGCCGGGAATTGACCATCAACCATTTTTTCTCCTTCATGCTGCGAAAAATTTCTTTAAAAATAAATATTACAAATCATGAAAGCTGTCAATAAAAAATATCATGGGTATTTATCGGTTCTTGCGCTGGCTGACGGGGGGCATCCTTAAATTCCCCTCTTGCGGAGGGGAATTAAGTGAGGGGAATAAGTTAGGGAAATCTCGTTATATCCCTACATAATCCATTTATTAATCTTTTTACGTTAGTGTTTATCTATAAGCTGCTGGATCTAGGCAGGATCATTTTACAGGAGAGACGTGGATGTTGAGTTTCGGTGCAAGAACCAAAGCCTTTGAGGGGCAGTATTCCCAAGGGACGGAATGTCAGTTTTTGATCAATGTGCGGCGCAACAAGCTGTTGGGCTATTGGGCCGCTGACCAGTTAGGATTGCGGGGACAAGATGTTGAAAATTATGCACGCGCTGTGGTTGTTGCCGATTTTGAAGAGCCTGGTGATGATGATGTTCTACGCAAGGTCTATGCCGACTTTCAATCCCACCACCATGCCATGCCGCGTGAGGCGATCCGGCGCAAAATGGACCAGTTGATGGTCACCGCGCAGGACGAGGTGTTGACCGACCGTGAAAGCGGCGAAATGCATCATGAATTGATGATGGGTTTTGCTTAGAGCATTTCCCATTTAGCCCACCACGTCGTCAGGCTGCGGACTCGCCGATGCTCACGTATATAGGATACGCTCCGCGCGTCTCGCCTTGCCTTCCTAGTGGTGAACTAAAGCGGAAACGCTCTATAAACAGATGGGGAGGGGGCTGGTAGGGTTACGCCGCCCCCCGCTTTGACAAAGCCTGCTGATGCTCTGCCAAGCGGGCCTTGATCGCACCCAACACCGCTTCCCACTCCAAAAACTCGGCTTGTTTCTTGGCAAACTCCTCAGGCGCGGCCGCCCGGAACCCCTCATTCGCCAACTCAACCTTGCGCGCGGTTAGGCGTTTTTCGTACCGAGCCTGATTGCGTTCCAGCAAGGCAATGATTTTGGTCGGTTCACTGTCATCGTTCATACAAATGACGGTGTAGCCCAAGCCGTTTTGGTCAGGTTTCCCCTCAAAATGACGAATGCGGCCGGCGCCAATGCGTTCCAAGGTATCCGGATAAAGGTGGCTATTGGCCAAAACGCCTGAATCCACCGTGGTTTGTTCAAAAATCAGCTCAAACCCCTGACCCTTTTCCAACTGATCGGCCGCGATTTCCTCACGCGCGCGGGCGGTGATCGCAAACACCATCTCGGCCGCTGCCGCCTTTCCGACGTCAACCTCCGTCAACGGTTCTGGCCAAGGCTGTTGGCACAGCAGTTCGCTGCTGCCGCTCAACTGTTGCCACAAATCCTGGGTGATAAAGGGCGCAAAGGGTTCCAGCAGGCGCAAACTTTGGCTCAGCACAACCCGCACCACCGCCGCGCATTCCGCAGCGCCATCCGCATCTGTTTTTTGCTGCAGCAAGTCTTTGGCGAATTCCAGGTACCAATCGCACAGATCGTTCCAAATAAAATGATACAGCGCGCCCGCGGCATGATCAAAACGATAGGCGTTCAGCGATTCGGTTGCTGCCGTGATGCACTGGTTCAGCCGATCTAGAATCCAGTGGCTGATCTCCAATTCTAATGAGGCGGGTAGGGCGATCTCCGCATCCCCCCAACAGCCGTTCATCTGGCTAAAGCGGGCGGCGTTCCACAGCTTGGTCAGGAAATTGCGGTAGCCCTCAATCCGCTGTTCCGACAGCTTGATATCGCGCCCCTGCGACGACATGGCGGCCAGGGTAAAGCGCAGGGCATCGGCGCCAAAGGCATCAATCACATCCAGCGGGTCAATCACATTGCCCTTGGTTTTCGACATTTTCATGCCGGTGGCGTCGCGCACCAGCGGGGTCAAATAGACCTGACGGAAGGGCACCTTTTCGGTGAAGTGCAGCCCCATCATCATCATCCGCGCCACCCAGAAAAACAGGATGTCAAAGCCGGTGATCATCAAATCGGTGGGGTAATAGCGGCTGGCAAAGGGGTTCTGCCCCGCAGCGTCCGTTGCATCCAGCTGCCAATCCAGCGTCGAAAATGGCCACAGGGCTGAGGAGAACCAGGTGTCGAGCACGTCGGGATCCTGGGTTAATTCAACCACCTTGCCATAATGAGCGTTGGCCTGAACCCCTGCCGCCTGCGCATCCAAGGCGGTAAAGGCGTGGCCATCAGGGCCATACCAAATCGGAATCTGATGCCCCCACCACAGTTGGCGGGAAATACACCACGGCTGAATCTCCTGCAACCACGGGCGGAAATTGTTCAGCCATTGCTTTGGGATCAGCTGGGTGTGCAGGTCAGGGTCGGCGCCCTCAGGCACGGGTTGATCGCTGGCCGCCGCCAGGGCACTGGCCGCCATGCTGGACACGTCCAAATACCACTGATCCGACAACATCGGCTCAAGCACCACCCC
>JBIJBF010000035.1:0-5828 GCA_044345375.1 Alphaproteobacteria bacterium | reverse complement strand
ACCACAAAAAAATCCTTGCAAAAGACTTGCATCCATTCACAACCCTGATGATACTGTTGATAGGTTAACGCAAATTTAAGAACCGCGCTTAGCTGTTTTTTGTTTTTTGTCCAGGTAGGGGGGCACCATGCTGTATTTAACCAGAAAAATCGGCGAATCGGTTATTATCAACGATGAAATCATCCTGACCTTGGTTGAGGTTAAGGGGCGATCCGCCAAAATCGGCTTTAGCTTTCCACCCACCGCCACCGTTTTGCGCCAAGAATTGTATGAGCGTATTCAGGAGGAGAATCGGTTGGCCAGCAATCTTTCCAAAGATTTGTTTCAGGGGATCAGCCTTGCCGCGCCTAGCCCTGCACCAGCTGCCCCGAAATCAGGTGCTAACGCCGACAAGCCAACTTTGGCCTTGAAACCCACACCAGAGGCTTAACGTCTCGTTAGAAAGTTTTTGCGCCATGACCAACGCCAGCCAATCTTGGAACAAAATTGCGGACATGATCAGCGAAAGCCACCAAGTGTTGGAGCAGGGCGGCTTGGTGGATTTAACCGATCTGAACCAACAGGTCGCCATCGCCTGCGAGTCTGCCAACAGCTTGACCGCGGATGAACGGCAACAAGTGCTGACCCAAATGCAGGAGGTGGTCGCGGCCTTGGATGACCTTGAGACCCTGATCAAAGCCCAGAAAGACGCGGTTGAGGGGGATTTGGGGGGGATTTCCAGACGTGGTCAGGCGATGAACGCCTATCTCAAAAATTCCTCCACGCCGCCACCAGCGCCCGCCAACAAAAACCCTGAAACCACCGATTAAGTAGCATCCCGATGCCCGAACATTCCCCATTTTCGAATCTGCTGCTTGGCTGGGGGGTTCTGCTGGCGCTGCTGTACGGCTTTTGGTGGGGGATGCGCCGTTGGGGCTATTTGCTGGGTGGGATTCACCCACCAACAGGAAGCGGCGGCCAACCCGCCAAAATCCGCCGGCTGCAGGTGCTGGAAAGCCAGATGCTGGATCCCAAACGCCGGCTGCTGCTGGTGCGATGCGACGATGCGGAACATCTGATTCTGCTGGGCGTCGGCGGCGAAACCCTGCTGCCCATAACCCCTGCGAAGACAACTGGCAAAACCGTGGCGAGGAAAACTGATGGCTAAATTTCTGGGGGCTAAACTTAACGGCCGCCGCCTGCTGCTTTGGGCGCTGACCCTGTTTGGGATCGGCCTTGGCATTGCCCTGCTAAGCAGTGGTACGGCGCTGGCGCAAAGCCTGTCGCTGAATTTTGGCAACAATCCAGCCGGACAGGCGGGGGGAGCCGCAGCGGGTGGGATTACCGGGCGGATCGTGCAGCTGATCGCCCTGATGACGGTGCTAAGCCTGGCGCCCGCCATTGTGGTGACGGTTACCAGCTTTACCCGCGTGATCATCGTGCTGTCGTTTCTGCGCACCGCCATGGGCATTGCCCAAACCCCGCCCAACGTCGTGCTGATCAGTTTGGCGCTGTTCCTTAGCGGTTTTATCATGTCGCCGGTGCTGGAAAAATCCTATAATGAGGGGGTGGCACCATTGGTTGAGCAGCAGATTGATGAGCCCACCGCCTTTTTGAACATCACCAACCCGTTTAAAGAATTTATGCTGAAAAACCTGCGCGAAAAAGACCTGAAGCTGTTTTTCGACCTCAGCAAGCATGAGCCGGTGGCGACACCGATGGATACGCCGCTGCAACTGGTGATTCCGGCCTTTATGATCAGCGAGCTGCGCCGCGCCTTTGAAATCGGTTTCCTGCTGTTTCTGCCGTTTTTGATCATCGATATGGTGGTGGCCAGTATTTTGATGGCGATGGGGATGATGATGCTGCCCCCCGCCACCATCGCCCTGCCCTTTAAGGTGGTGTTTTTTGTGCTGGTGGATGGGTGGTACCTGATTGCGGGCAGCCTGGTGCAAAGTTATAACGGTTAAGCCATGCACCCTACCGTACCACCATCCCCCATCACCCTAACGGTCGAGGCCGCCAGCCGCAGCTATCCGATTTGGCTAGGCTCCCAGCTGTTGTCGCAAGCCGGTGAGCGGCTGAAAGGCCTGTTGCCCAGCGCCAAGCTGTTGATCATTGCCGATACCGCGGTGTGGGAGATGCATGGCGAGACGCTAGCCAACAGCCTGACCGCCGCCGGCTTTACCTATCATCTGTTGCAACAACCCGCGGGGGAGTCGGCCAAAAGCTTTGCGGTGTTGGAATCCCTGCTTGAGGCGGCGCTGGCGCATGGCATTGATCGCAAAACCACGGTGGTGGCCTTTGGCGGCGGGGTGATTGGCGATTTGGCAGGCTTTTGCGCCAGCATCCTGCTGCGCGGCGTGCCATTTGTGCAGATTCCCACCACCCTGCTGGCGATGGTGGACAGCTCAGTCGGCGGCAAAACCGGCATCAACAGCCGGCAGGGCAAAAACCTGATCGGCTGCTTTACCCAGCCCCATGCGGTGCTGATCGACCCCAGCCTGCTGGCCACCCTGCCCCAACGTCAACGGCTGGCTGGCTATGCCGAGGTGGTGAAATACGGCCTGATCGCCGATGCCGATTTCTTCGGTTGGTTGGAGGAGAACGGCGCGAGCGCTTTAGCATCTGAGGGGGAGCAGGCTGCGGCGGCGATGCTGCATCTGATCCAGCAATCCTGCGCGCATAAGGCCAGCATTGTGGGGCGGGATGAGCAGGAATCGGGCGACAGGGCTTGGCTGAATTTTGGTCACACCCTGGGCCATGCGTTGGAGTCGGCCTTAGGCTATCGCGGCACGCTGCTGCATGGGGAGGGGGTGGCGATCGGCATGGTGTTTGCCAGCGATCTATCCACCGCGCTAACCGGCCTGCCCGCCAGCGTTGGTGCGCGGTTGCGCCAGCATTTACAGGCGGTTGGCCTGCCCACCAGTTATCAGCATTTGCTGGCATCCGATGCCGATTTATCGGTAGCCAACCTGCTGAATCTGATGGGGCATGACAAAAAGGCTGAGGCCAAGCAACATCACCAAGGCACGCTAAGCTTTGTGCTGCTGGATCAATTGGGCCAGGCGCGGCTGAAAAAAGACGTGCCGCTAGCGCTGGTGGCCCAACAACTGGAAAAACAGCAGGCTTGAACTGTTATAAGTATATGTTAGGCTGTAGTCCTGAACATAAAACAAGGGGTGGAGGTTTTTTGCCGCCACCCAACCGATAAAACCCTGTGTTGGGTTGAAAGAAGCGTTTGATGGTGGTTGCCTGGCATCCAATATCCAAAGAATTTTCTGCTGTTGGTGCGATGGCGTCGATGCCCTATGGCTTCGCGTCCAATCGGTTTTTTTGCCGATTTGTTTGCAAGTTTTCTGCCTTTGGCAGGTCTGTTTTAAACCAGACGCTGCCTATTTTACATTTATTATTACCGGAGTTACCCTATAATGACCAAAAGAATGCTAATAGACGCCATCTACGCGGAGGAAACGCGGGTGGTTGTGATGAACGAAAAACAACAGGTTGATGAATTTGATTTTGAGTCCAGCCATAAAAAACAACTAAAAGGCAATATTTACCTGGCCACCGTTACGCGGGTTGAGCCATCGCTGCAGGCCTGCTTTGTCGATTTTGGCGGCAACCGTCATGGCTTTTTGCCGTTCAGCGAAATTCACCCCGATTATTTCCGCATTCCGGTTGAGGATCGTCAGGCCTTGCTTGAGGCACACCGGCAGGCTGGCGGTGGCGGCGATTCTGGTGAGGATGACGACAGAACCGCTGATGTGTCAGAAAACTTGGCAACCAACGCTGAAGATTCGGATGACGCTGGTGAGACCGATTTAGACGGTGATGACGACAGCGGGGAAGACAGCGGCGAAGAAGCCGAAGCTGGCGCTGACAGCGATGGGGAGGCGCCGACAGGGCAACGCCGCCGCCGCCGCAGCGGCAAATCCGGCCAAAAACCTGCCGCCAAAAACGATTCGGATCCCGAAAGAAAATTGCGCCAACTGCTAAGCCGCTACCGCATTCAGGAGGTGATCAAAAGCCGCCAGGTAATGTTGGTGCAGGTGGTGAAGGAGGAGCGGGGGAACAAGGGCGCCGCCTTGACCACCTATATGTCGCTGGCTGGCCGTTATTGCGTGTTTATGCCCAACACCACCAAGGGCAGCGGCATTTCACGCAAAATTTCGGATGGCAAAGATCGGCAAAAATTGCGGGATATCATCAACGATCTGGAGATTGAAGATGGAACGGCGGTGATCGTGCGCACCGCTGGTGAAAAACGTTCAAAAATTGAAATCAAGCGCGATTACGCCTATCTCTCTAAAGTTTGGGAAAATATCCGTGAGGACACCTTGCAATCCAGCGCCCCCAAATTGATTTATGAGGAGGGGAGTTTGATCAAGCGGGCGGTGCGCGATATTTACAGCCGTGAGATTGATGAAATTCTGATTGAGGGAACCGATGGGTTTAAGCTGGCGCGTGAAATGATGCTGCTGCTGATGCCAGGCCATGCGCGGCGGGTTAAGCTGTATCAAGATCCCATCATCCCCCTGTTCCACAAATACGATGTTGAACGGCAGCTTGAGGATATCCATAAACCATCGGTCAAGCTAAAATCGGGTGGCTATGTGGTGATCAGCCCGACCGAGGCCTTGGTATCGATCGATGTCAACTCAGGCCGCGCCATTCGCGAGCGCAATATTGAGGAAACCGCCTATCGCACCAATTTGGAGGCGGCGGATGAGATCGCGCGCCAACTGCGCCTGCGTGATCTGGCTGGCTTGGTCGTGATCGATTTTATCGATATGAACGAACGCCGTTACTGCATTTCGGTTGAAAAACGCTTGCGCGACGCCCTGAAGGGGGACCGTTCCCGCGTGCAAGTTGGCCGGTTAAGCAGCTTTGGCCTGCTGGAGTTGTCGCGCCAGCGGCTGCGTGCCAGCCTGCTGGAAATCGCCGCCGACACCTGCCACCACTGTGCGGGCACCGGCCATGTCCGCTCCCTTGAATCCTCAGCCTTGCAAATGCTGCGGGTGGTTGAGCAGGAGGGGATTACGCAAAATATCAGCAAATTGATCATGCATCTGCCCACCGCGGTGGCGCTGTATCTGCTGAACCACAAACGTGATGCGCTTAGCCATTTGGAATCGCGCTTTGGCATGGCGGTTGAATTTGCCGCCGATGACAGCCTGGTCGCGCCTGAGCACAATTTGGAACGGATCACCGGCACACCTGGCGAATTTCGCGCCAAAATCCTGCCCAGCTCGCTCGATTTTGTGGTGGATGAGGAGTTTGATAGCTTGCCGCCAGAAGAAGAGCTGGAGGACGAGGATGATGCGGGTGCTTTTGATCGAGTCGATCAGGAGAACGCCCAACAAAGTCCCGATGCCGCCAACAGAGACGACCGGGACGATTCCGAACGGCGCAGACGGCGACGCGGTGGGCGTAACCGCAACCGCAGAAAATCTTTTGAGGATGGAACGCAGGCCGGGGAGGATCCGATTCTGCAAGATGGTGACTTCCCGCTGGTGCCAGAATTGTTGGATCTACCCCCTGCTCCCCCCGTGGTTGATGACAGCATCCCCACAAAGGTTGGCGGCAGAACGCGTAGCCGTCGTCGTGCGGGCACGACAATCGCCGAGGTCGCATCAGCCGAACCAGCTGTGAGCGACGTGGCGCAACCTGAACCGGTGGAGCCTGAACCAGTTGCCATTGAGGAGGTGCCCGCTGCGGATGCCAAAAAGGCCCGTGGCCGTCCCCGCAAAGTCGCCGCCCGCATTGAGCCAGAACTGGTGAACCCAGAACTGATAAGCAGCGAGCCGCTAGAACAGGAGGCCGTCACCAAGCCGATCACCGCGAAT
>JBIJBF010000027.1:0-12896 GCA_044345375.1 Alphaproteobacteria bacterium | reverse complement strand
GTGGCGGAACCCTTGGCTGCCGAACCAGCAGAAAAGATTGAGGAATTGTTGATCACAACCGGTGAAAAACGTGACCGCCGCGGTTGGTGGCGCAAACCGTAATTCTGAGAAGGGCTTAGATGGTGCCAGCGATGCCAAACTCTGCCAAAAATCCAGCGGGTCACCATGGATTACACCATGAGGAACCGTTGGTTTTTGAGCGCAGCCAGGCTGGTACCAGCAGCACGGATTGGCCGAGTTCCAGCAAGGATGCGTGGGAAAGCGGCGCCCTAAACAACATGCGCCGCCAGCACCCCATCGGCTTGGCACAGCTTAGCGAGCCGCAGGTGGTGCGCCACTTCACCCGCCTAAGCCAGCAGAACTACGCCATCGACAGCGGCATTCTGCCCCTTGGTTCCTGCACCATGAAGCACAACCCAAGGCTGAACGAAAAGCTGGCAAGGCTGGCGGGTTTTGCCGAAATCCACCCGCTGCAACCTCTGTCCACCGTGCCAGGCGCCGTGCGGTTGATTCAGGAGCTGGCCGGCTGGTTGGTACAACTGACCGGTATGGCGGCGGTGGCGATGACGCCAGCGGCCGGTGCGCATGGCGAAATGTGCGGCATGATGTTGATCAAGGCAGCGCTGGCGGATCAGGGGCAGGCTGACCGCATCAAAGTGCTGGTGCCCGAATCGGCGCATGGCACCAACCCCGCCACCGCCGCCGCGCTTGGCTTTCAGGTGCAATCGATCCCCAGCAACCATCGTGGCCGCACCGATTTGGCTGCGTTTCGGGCGGCGTTAGGCGATGATGTGGCCGCGGTGATGCTAACCAACCCCAACACCTGCGGCCTGTTTGAGGATGAAATTTTGGAAATTTCGGCCGCCATCCATGCGATCGGCGGCTATTTTTACGGCGATGGAGCCAATTTCAACGCCATCGTTGGGCGGGTTAAGCCGGCCGATCTTGGGTTGGATTGCATGCACATCAACCTGCACAAAAGCTTTTCCACCCCCCATGGTGGCGGTGGGCCAGGCAGCGGGCCGGTGGTGATGAACGAACGCCTGGCGCCCTATGCCCCCATTCCCTTTCTGCATGGCGATACGTGGGTTGAGCAGGATACAACCGGCAAATCGATTGGCCGCCTAAAGGCCTTTCATGGCCAGTTTGCCACCTTTGTCCGCGCCTATGCCTATATCCTAAGCCTGGGCGCCGATGGGTTGCAGCAGGCATCCAGCGACGCGGTGTTAAACGCCAACTACCTGCTGGCCAGCCTGAAAGACACCCTGACCCCCGCCTTTGATGGCCCCTGCATGCATGAGGCCTTGTTTACCGACAAATCTTTGCAGGCCAATGGGCTCAGCACCCTGGACTACGCCAAGGGGATGATCGATATGGGCTATCACCCTATGACCATGTATTTCCCCCTGGTGGTGCACGGGGCGATGTTGTTTGAGCCCACCGAAACCGAATCCAAGGCGGATTTGGATGAGTTTGTCACCGCCCTTAAACAACTGGCGCAGCTGGCCAGGCAAAATCCTGACCAGCTTCGCCAAGCACCGGTAAACGCGCCCCGTCGCCGTCTGGATGAAACAGCCGCTGCCCGTAACCCGCAATTGGTTGCGCCCAAATCTTAAGACAGAAAGGCCAACGCCACCAAGATGACGTCGTTTTTTGCTCACATTCCCTTATGGTTGCAGCTTTGGGTGGGTTTTGCCCTGGTGGCCGTGCCCTTTACCTTTTTGGGCATCGTGCTGGGCCATCGCGGTGAGCGGGATTCAGCGGTTAAACGGTTGCAGCAACAATTGGCGGCGCTGGGCAAACTTAAGGCCCTGGTGGACGCCGTTCCCACCCCGGTTTGGCAGCGTGACAGCACTGGCCGCCTGATCGCCTGCAACAAGGCCTATGCCGATTTATTGGGCTTGACCAGCTTGGAGGTGCTAGAAAAACAGGCCGAATTGGGCAGCGGCGTGATCAGCGATGGCGGCACCGCCCTGTTCCGACGCGCGATCCAAATCGGCCAGAACCTAAGCGAAAGCCACCACCTGATTGTTAAGGGCCATCGCCGTTTGATGGAATTCCACGAACAGCCACAGTTTGATGAGGCGTCGCATCAAACTGATGCCACCTCCCCCCTGTCTCCCCTGCCTCCCCAAGGCAGCTTGGGCTTTGCCCTAGATTTCACGGCGTTGGAGGATACGCAGCAGCAATTGGCGCGACAATGGGATGCCTATGCCGATATTCTGGAAAGCCTGCGCATCGCCATTGTGATGTTTAACCGCAGCCAGCGGCTGATTTACTTCAACACCGCCTTTGCCAAATTATGGCCGCTTGATCCGCAATGGCTGGCCAGTGGCCCCAGCTTTGGTGAGCTGCTTGAGGAGTTGCGGATCCGCCGCCGCCTGCCTGAGGTTTCCGACTTTCCTGCCTATAAAAAACAACAACTGAAACTGTTCAGCAGCCTGCTGGCCAGCCATGAGGAGTTGTTGCACCTGCCCGACGATACCACCCTGCGGATGACGGTGGTGCCCCACCCGCTGGGCGGCCTGTGCTTTACCTATGACGATGTCAGCAACACGCTGGCGTTGGAGCGATCCTTTAACACCATGCTGGCGGTGCAGGGCGAAACCCTGAGCAATTTGTATGAGGGGGTGGCGGTGCATGCCAGCGATGGCCGCCTGCTGCTGTCCAACCTGGCCTTTGCCAAGATTTGGAGCTTTGATGGCGACTGGTTGAACAGCAAGCCGCATTTGGGCGAAATCGCCAAGCGCCGCCAAGATCAATTTGTGTCTTTTGAGGCCTGGAACAGTTTTGAACAGCAGGTTCTGGAGGCGGCTGAGGGGCGGCACAACGCCTATGGCACCATTGAACGGCGCGATGGCAAGGTGTTGGAATACCGTTTGGTGCCCCTGCCCGATGGCAGTTTTTTGATCAGCTATGTGGATATCAGCGACCAGTTGCAGGTGCAGCGCGCCCTGCAAGAACGGGGGGAGGCGTTGGAGAATGCCGACCGCCTAAAAAGCGATTTTCTGGCCAGCATGTCCTACGAACTGCGCACCCCACTGAACAGCATTGCCGGCTTTAACGAACTGATGCGCCTGGAACTGTTTGGCACGCTGAACGACAAGCAGCGTGAATACGCGGAAGGCATTCACCAGGCCAGCCAGCACCTGACCACCCTGATCAACGACATGCTGGATCTGGCCAGTTTTGAGGCCGGCGTTTTTGCCCTAAACCGCAACAAGTTGGAGGTGCAGTCATGGCTGGCCAACCAGATCAGCTTGGCCAACCCCACCGCGATGCAAAAATCGGTGCGGCTTAGCCTGAAGGTTAAGGGGGAAATTGCCCCAACGATTCAGGCCGATGCGCAACGGCTGCGCCAGGCCTTTTACAACCTGTTGAACCATGCGATTAAGGGCACGCCAAGCGGTGGGCGGGTGCAGCTGCAGGTGGCGCAAATCACCCAACGCCGCCGCCCGTGGTTGGAAATTCTGCTGCAAGATGGGGCGCTTGGCGCCGCCACCATCGACCAAAAATTGGCCTATGAACAGGCCTGGTTTAAAAGCCCCCTTACCGCTGACGAATCTTCCGCTGAAATGGCCGCAGAAAACGGCAGCGAAAATCTGGCGGAGGTCAACGCCAACCGATCCCCCATGGGGCGTGGCGGTGGCATCGGCCTATCTTTGGCCAAAACCATTGTCGACGCGCATGGCGGCAAACTGGAGCTCAGCAGCGACAGCGCGGTTGGCGTTACCGTGCGCTGCCTGCTTCCAGTAAAATAAGGGGGCGGTGAAATAACTGGCGAACGCTTAAGCTAAGGTGGATCGCCCGCTGCACAACCACAAATCCATTGCGCGCAACGCCAGACTCTAGGATGCTGAACAGCATGAGCAACGAAATTCTTATTGTGGATGACGAGCCCGATATCCGTCGGCTGACCGCGCAGATTTTGAATGATGAGGGGTTTCGCACCACCACCGCCGCCGATTCCAAACAAGTCTTCAATTATCTGGATCACAACAAGCCGGCCGCGGTTGTGCTGGATGTTTTTCTGCAGGGCAGCGATTTGGATGGGTTGGGCATCTTGGATGAGCTGAACCGCATGTACCCCAAATTGCCGATCATTATGATCAGCGGCCATGGCACCATCGAAACCGCGGTGGCCGCCCTTAAGCGTGGTGCCTATGACTTTTTGGAAAAACCCTTTCCCTCAGAACGCCTGATCAGCTTGGTTAAGCGCGCGCTGGAGGTGTATTGGCTGCGGGAGAAATACAGCGAGCTGCGCACCCAGTTAACCGAACCCTATGTTTTGATCGGCCAATCCGCCTGGACCGACCGAACCCGCCGCGAATTGCCCAAACTGGCCAAAAGCAACAGCCGGGTGCTGATTACCGGCCCAGCCGGCTGCGGCAAGGAGGCCTTGGCGCAGGCGATTCACGCCGCATCATCCCGTGCCAACGCGCTGTTTGTCGTGGTCAATTGCGCAACCCTTAGGGAGCAGGATTTTGAGCGGGAGTTGTTTGGCTACCAAAGCCAGGGCAATCCCACCACCGGCGAAAAGCCAGGTTACCACAAGGGGCTGCTGGAAAAGGCCTTTGGCGGCACCCTTTTTTTGCGGGAGGTGACGGATATTTCGCCAGAATGTCAGGGAAAAATGGCGCGCATCCTGCAAGACCCCAATTTCTCACCGGTGGGCAGCGCGACCCGCCTGACCATGGATACCCGCATCATCGCCTCAAGCCAAAAAAATCTGGCTGAGGAGGTTGAGCAAAAGCGGTTTCGCGCCGACCTGTTCTTCCGTTTAAACGTGATCCCCCTGCCCATCCCGCCGCTGGCGGCGCGGCGGGAGGATATTTTGCCGCTGGCCAATGATTTCATGGCCAGTTTGGCCGCGACCATGAACCTATCCGCCAAGCCCTTTTCGCCGGCCGCGATCGAGCTGTTGCACCAATATGCCTGGCCTGGCAACGCCCGTGAGCTGCGCAACCTGATCGAACGGCTGCTGATCCTGCTGCCTTGGCGTGACCTGACCGAAATTCCGGCCGAATCGGTGGCACAACTGCTGAAAAATCATGGGTTTGAGGAAGGCGAAACGCTGAACCCCCACACCCCAAGCGATACCGAACAACCAGCGCTGGAGTTTTGGGATCTGCCCTATCGCCAAGCCAAAACCCAATTCGAACAGCAATATCTGGCACGCCAACTGAAACGCCATCACGGCAACATCGCCCGCACCGCCGCCAGCGTGGGCATCGAACGCACCGCCCTGCACCGCAAACTCAAGGGCTTTGATGCTAGGGAGGAGGTTTCCTGATGCGTCGTCTGAGCAGAAAACAGTTCTACACCGCCTGTTGGCAGGAAAACTCGCAACCCCTAGGGCTGGTCTGTATTCTGCGGCCTTTTTTGCTAATTCCAGCCCTGTCGCTGTTGGGCGCGTTGGGCTTTCAATACATCGGCGGGCTGTTGCCCTGCCCGCTTTGCATCGATCAACGGATCGCCCATCTGGCCACCCTGATTTTCGCGATCATGGGTTGCCTGGCGGTTGCCCTGCCGCGCCGCCTGAAACACTGGCCGAAATGGTGGCCGGCATGCCGCATCGGCTTTGCCCTTCTTCTGCTAGCGATTTTGGCCACCGCCACCGGCATGGGCGTCGCCATCTTTCAGGTGGGGGTAGAAAATCGTTGGTGGGAAAGCGGTTGCGCCAGCCAGGCCTTTGGCAGCAACGATCTGGAGACACTCAAAAACGCCCTTCTCAACACCCCGGTGGTTCGCTGTGATGAGGTGGCCTGGTCGATGTTCGGCATCTCAATGGCGGGGTGGAACGCGGTGATCAGCTTTGGTCTGCTCGCCTATGGGATTGAATCAGCGATTTGGGGCCTGCGCCTGCGTGCGTACCAACCACCCTCAGGGGATGGTTAAAAATCTTTCCGTTCCCCCGGAAAGCTGCTACAAGCAGGGCGTGCAATTGTCTGTGCCCAACCACCTGCAAAAAGGATTCCGATCATGGCTTATGAAACCCTGCTGACTGAGATTAAAGGCGCCGTTGGCATCATCACCTTTAACCGTCCACAAGCCCTGAACGCCCTGTCCAATCAGGTGCAGACTGAGATGAACGCGGCGTTGCTGGCCTATGAACAGGACGATGCGGTGCGGGTGATCGTGCTGACCGGCAGCGAAAAGGCCTTTGCCGCCGGCGCGGACATCAAGGAAATGGCCGACAAAACTTTTGTGGAATGCTACCAGCAGAATTTTATCACCAGCACCTGGGAACGCCTAACCCAATGCCGCAAACCCACCATCGCCGCGGTCAGCGGCTTTGCGCTGGGCGGTGGCGCCGAAATGGCGATGATGTGCGATTTGATTATCGCTGCCGACAACGCCAAATTTGGCCAGCCTGAGGTCACCATCGGCACCATTCCGGGCGCGGGTGCCACCCAACGGCTGACCCGCGCGGTGGGCAAGGCCAAGGCGATGGATATGGTGTTGACCGGCCGAATGATTGATGCGGTTGAGGCGGAACGGATTGGGCTGGTCAGCCGCGTGGTGCCGCTGGCCGATTTGATGACCGAAACCCTGAAAGCCGCCGATAAAATCGCCGCCCTATCCGCCCCCGTGATCAAAATGGCCAAAGAATCGGTGAACCACGCCTTTAACAGCCACCTGCATGACGGCATCAGCTTTGAACGCAAACTGTTCTACGCCACCTTTAGCCTGGCCGATCAGAAGGAGGGGATGGCCGCCTTCGTCGAAAAACGCCCCCCCAATTTCACCGATCAATAGGGGGAAGTTCAGAAAAACTGCAGGAATTGATCGCCCACGCGGTCACGGGCACAATTAGGGTACAGCGTCGTGAACGACAATCAATTAAAAAGAATTCAATTGAAAGGCTTCAAGTCGATTGCCGATTGTGATCTGCAAATGCGCGCCCTTAACGTGCTGATTGGTCCGAATGGTGCTGGCAAGTCTAATTTTATTGGGTTTTTCAAGCTGCTCCAACAGATGCTGCAAGGCAATCTACAGAAAACTGTCAGCAAAGCTGGTGGCCCGGATGCTCTGCTGCATTTTGGCCGTAAAACAACAGAATTTTTGCGAGCGGAGCTTGCTTTTGGAAATAACGGCTATCGTTTTACCCTAGAACCAACCAGTGATAATCGCATGATGTTTGCTGAGGAACGTCTTTATTGGAACATGACAGGAGGGGCCAATCTAGGATCTGGGCATTTCGAATCAGAGGCGGATACACGAAAAGGAAGCACACGTGTCTACGATTATGTCATCCCACCGATGAAAAATTGGCAAGCCTATCATTTTCACGATACCAGCGAATCATCGCTGATGAAACAGCCTCATGCGATCAATGATCATGCCTATTTCAGGCCAGATGCTCGCAATTTGGCGGCATATCTCTATTATCTGCAACAGCAATTCCCTGAAGATTTCAAAAGAATTGAAAAAACCATTCAACTAGTGGCGCCGTTTTTTGGGAAGTTTGCGCTGCGCCCACAAACCAGCAATCCAGAAATGATTGAGCTGGAATGGTTTGAAGAAGGTGAAGATATGCCGTTCAAAGCGTATCACCTTTCCGACGGCACGCTACGTTTCATTTGTCTTGCAACACTTTTGGTTCAACCTGCCGATCAGCAAGCGGAAACCATCATTATTGATGAACCAGAGCTGGGCTTGCACCCATATGCCATTACCGTGTTGGCGGGACTATTGAAATCAGCTTCCAAAGAAAAACAGATCATCGTTTCTACGCAGTCTGTTGACCTGCTATCTGAATTCTCACCCGAAGATGTGATTGTGGTAGACCGTAATGGCAATAAATCCATCCTATCGCGGTTGGATAGCAGCACATTGCAGGACTGGCTTGAAGAATATAGTCTTGGGGAATTGTGGAAGAAGAATCTTCTGGGTGGGAGGCCTTCTTAAGCATGGTGCGTGTATATATTTTTTGTGAAGGCCAAACGGAAGAAACTTTTGTGCGAGAGGTGCTGCAAGCGCATCTGAATCGGCTTGGGGTTTTTCTTACGCCAATCGTTATCAGAACCAGCGCAACATCTAAAGGAGGCATGGTTCGTTATACCAAACTGCGCTGGCAAATTGATCATAAATGCAAAGAGGATAATGCGGCACATGTCACGTCACTGATTGATTTGTATGGGCTGCCAAGTGATTTTCCGCAGAAAGATTTCATAGACTCCCAAACCGATCCTTATCAAAAAGTACAAATTGCTGAGAAAGCTTTATCCGATGATCTGAACCAAAGAAATTTTATTCCAAATTTGCTGCTTCATGAATATGAAGCTCTATTATTCTCTGATCTGTCAAAGTTTGGCGGCTGGTTTTCGAATGATGCAGTACAAAGGCTCATGAATGACGTTCAAGGCGCCGACACCCCAGAACATGTGAATGACAATCCACACTCGGCTCCTTCTAAGCGTGTGCTGAAATATTGCCCGGGGTACGACAAACCTGTTCACGGTTCACTAATAGCGGGCGCTATTGGCTTGGATACAATCCGTACGAAATGCCAGCATTTTAACAATTGGCTCTCTAAAATTGAACAACTCGAAGCCAAATCTGGATAAAAGGTTATGAGACACCTAAATAAACCTCCCCCCTACTTTCAGGTTTGTCCATAATATACAATACCTTTTCCTTTTTTGCACGTTATGTGCTATGATGCTCTAAGATAACCAGAGGGCGAAGCATGGAAACCATATCATCCAGTGACATACGCAAGAATTTTGCGGCCATGCTTGAGAAGGCGCAGCATGAACCTGTTGCCATCCAAAGACAGGGCAGGAACGCGGCGGTGCTGCTTTCCTACGAGGCATTTGAGCGGCCAACCAACGCCCATCGCCATGCATTTCAGGCCATCTGCGATGATGTCGGCGCGAAAGCCACCGCCAGGGGACTGACCGAGGCCAAGCTCATGGAAATTCTGGCCAGCGATCACTAAGCGGTGCTGACGCGCTTTCAGTCCAAGCCATATCTCACTCCAGACGAGGTGGCCACGTTGATCACGGCCTATACGGAAATGGTCGAGTGGATCCCTATCATAAAACGCGTACAGGCCGGCCGCGATCCAAAAAATGCCAAATTTCTGGAACTGGCCATCAACGGCCATGCCGATAGCATCATCACGGGCGATCAGGATTTGCTGGTGCTGTATCCGTTTTGCGGCATCAACATCCTTACCGCCAAAGACTTCATCGCCACCGTGCTGATGTCCTGATTGACTGGGGCATGTCGCCCCCCATCAACGAGCATGCCCCTTCCCTGACTACTTCGGACGAAAGCCTATTTCATAGAGCTGAAGCCAAGCAAATTTCCCTCAGTATCTTCACACAGGGTTATCCAGCCGAACTCTCCGATAGAAAACTTAGGCCGGACTACCTTGCCGCCTGCAGCAACGACGCGTGCTTCTTCTGTCGCACAATCTTCAACACTGAAGTATACCAAGGTGCCGCCCACGCCCGGACGGGCATGGCTCGACTTCACCAAGGCACCGCCAGCACCATAGACACCCATGTCTGTAGGGAAACTCATCATCTGGGTTTGGCCAGTCGGATCGCCAATGGGCTCCAGCTTGTGTTGCAGCACACTCTCGTAAAAAGTGACAGCCCTGTTCATATCATTAACATAGATATCAAACCATCCAATTGCATTCAACTTTGCCATGTAACAATCTCCTTTGTTAATAAACAAGATTCTAGTCTAGCCATGCGTTAGTTGTTTGTCTTGTGTAAATCAGACATCAAATTTGTCGATGTATTTCGCGGGCGTATAGCCAGTGACTTTTCGAAATGAATGGATGTAGTGCGACTGGTCGGCATACAAATCCAGATAGTGCTGCTTGAATGATTGCTGAATGCGCAAAACCTTGAGCAGGTCATGCGGAGAAAAGCCAGTTGTCTGTTTGAGTGTGCGCTGTAATTGGCGCGTTGAGAGACTGACAACCGCGGCCATGTCTGCCACGGTGCGAATCTCGTCAAGCTTAGCCAGTATTTTTGCGGTGACAGGGTTGCTCACCACCAGCTTTTTATCGATAAACCATTGCACCAACCCCGACATAACGTCATGCTTGGCCGAAAAGTCGCGTGGAGCAAGCTCCCTGCTGGTGGCAACCAGAGGCAGTTCTCCCGCATAAGGAGTACCGACAAACTGATCGGCAATTTCTTGCTGATTGCCCTGCCACACACCCGGCAACAGTTGAATGCCAACATAGTGAAACGACTTTCCAAGATTGAGCACTTCATATGTGGTGCGTAATGCAGTGACACCAGCAATGTCTGGGTCCGTTTGGTTGAACAAGATATTCACGCAGGCGTCTGGCATGGCATGGAGACAGAAATCATCTACAAGGGTGCTTTCTGTCTTGAGCTCCCAGTAACAATGCACAAAGCCTGACAAATATTCAGGGGGTTTCTCCACCGTGTAGCGGACGGAGCATGCTGATTTCTCCATACCATCTTTAATCGGGTCGTACATAGGTTGCCAAACGGAGCAGCGTTGAAAAAAGCCTTGATGGTGTTATAGGTACGCCTGAAGGTTATGAGAAGCCTGAACAAACCATCCATCCTTGGGATACAAGCCCTCGATCATCAAAAACTACTTCGGCAGCACCACCGTCAACCCATCCCCACCCCCACCAGCCCCAACCGTCAGCGGTTCTTGCACGCTGGCCAGCAGGCAGGTGGTGCTGTCGGCGCCGTGGGGGCAGTAGTATAGGCTGCCGCTTAGCTGATAGCGATGACCTGGCAGCAGGGGGGGAAGCTGGGGGGCGGCGGACAGCAATTGTTTGGCATCCAGCGCCACCACTGCCTGGTTGGCATCCAGATCGTCCAGCTGCAACCAATTGGGCGCCTGCGCGTTCAGTTCCCAACCACCCGGCAGTTGAAAGGCCAGCTTGATCGGCACGCCGCCTTGCAAAACAGGCCATTGCTGGCGGAGCAAATTGGGCAGGCCGCCCTCCTGCACCACCTTATCCGCCGCCTTATCCTCAGCCTTATCCACCACCGACCAATCCTCAAAGTTTTTGGTGGTCAGGTCAAAGCGGCGAATCGCCTGGTTGTTGGTGTCGGCCACCCACAATTGGTTGTTGAGCAGCAACAGACCGCTGGGTTCGTTCAACCGGTTGGCCGCACCACCGGCCGTGCCATCGCCCACCAGGGTGCGCAAAGTCTTGCTGGTGAAATCGTAAAAACGCAGCGCGTGGTTGTAGCTGTCGGCGATATACACTCCCTCCGTCGTGGCGGTCAGGCCCAGCGGGTGTTGCATCCGTGCTTTAGCGCTTGTCCCATCGACCAGGCCAAACTCAAACAACCCCTCCCCGATCAGGGTGGTGACCACCCCGTCCTTTAACTGGCGCAGGCTGCTGGTTTCCGAATCCACGAAATACAGGGTATCGCCCACCGCGCTTAGGCCGCTGGGTTGCGACAGGCTGCTGGCGGGAAAACGGCCATCGTCGATCGATTCCCGCCCATTGCCGGCCAACGGCGCCACGGTTTGGCGCAGGGTGTCGTAGCGCCACAGCTGGTGGGTGCCCGCCATAGCTATGGCGATGCTGTGCGCATCGGGGGCAATTGCAATACTATGCGCATCCGGATACCAAGCCAAATCCCAGGGCGAGGCCATCGGGTTGCCAGCCGCCGGCGATTCGCGCCCCAGAATCCCTCCCCGCTCCCCCGTGCCGGCCAGCGTGCTGACCTGCCCCGTGTTCAGATCAATCAGGCGCAGGCGATGGTTGGCGGTGTCGGCGACATAGATTTTCGCGCCGCCAGCCCCACTCTTGCCCACCTCAGGCAACACCCCCTGCGGCTGGTTAAAGCGGGCGCTGGCAAAATCGCCATCGGCAAAACCGGCCTGCCCCTGACCAATGGTTCGCAAAATCTTGCCCTGCAGGTCGGTTAACAGGATGCGGTGATGGCCGCTGTCGCTGATCACCAACGCGGGCTGGCCCTGATAATCCGGCAGATAGGCCAATTTGCTGGGGTAGGAAAGCGCGGATTGGCTGGCGGCCTGCGCCTTGTCCTTCTCCAACGCAATCGGCAGGGGATTTTGGTTCAGGTTTTTTCCCGCATAGGCGTCCAACAGCTGCGCAATCGCCGTGCGTGTCTGATCATAATGCCCCTCCCCACTCCAATCCTTAACCATGCGGCCATTGGGATCGATCAGCATCAGGGTGGGCCAGCCATGCGCGCCCAAGCCCTTCCACACGCGGAAATCCGCGTCGTTCACCACCGGATGATGCACGCCATAGCGCAGCATCGCATCCCGAA
Organism: Alphaproteobacteria bacterium; assembly: GCA_044345375.1. GTDB lineage: Bacteria > Pseudomonadota > Alphaproteobacteria > CAISOG01 > CAISOG01 > CAISOG01. The sequence continues at coordinate 630 of JBIJBF010000027.1, read as the reverse complement.
TCGCCGCCGAATCCTGCTCGTTACGAAATTTGGCCGAATGCACGCCAATCACCAACAGCCGGTCGCCAAATTCGGCCTCAAGCTTTTGCAAATCGGGGATGATGTGCTGGCAATTGATGCAACAAAAGGTCCAAAAATCCAGCAGCAGCACCCGCCCGCGCAAATCCGCCTCCGTCAACGGGCGGCTGGTGTTCAGCCAGTTCTGTTCCGCCGCCAACAGCTGGTAAACCCGGGAGCTGGAGGCGTTGGGGGAGGCAGCCACCGCCGTGCTGGGAAAAAAACTGCGCAACACCATGGTTCCTCCAAACCAACAAAACAGGGTCACCGCGATGGCCAGCACCACATGAACAAAACGCATCAACGCCCTCCCCCACCAACATAGGATAGATTCAGGATGGCAGCTTTGCCCTGTTGCGCAAGGGGGTTAGCTCTTGGGTTGTCCCCTTAGCTCGGATAACATTGCTAACTGTTGTAAAGTTGACAGACTCTCACTCAAAGGAGCAGCAGCAATCGCAGCCAACTCATCCGAATCCAACTGTTCCAAAGGAGTAGCAGCAATCTCCTCCAAAGAAGGACCTTCTTTCTGTCCACACGCTTCAGCCTTAAGGTCTGACACTTGACAATCCCCAT
>JBIJBF010000022.1:0-19515 GCA_044345375.1 Alphaproteobacteria bacterium | reverse complement strand
CACTTACGAACAGATCGTCGACGCCTGCCAGCACGCCTGGCAAAAAATGACCACCGACCCCGGCCGTATCACCTCCCTCACCAACTTCCCCTATTTACAATGTAATGTTAGTTAAATGCTTTGGTATAATTTGTAGGGTTGGAAATCAATCTGGGGGCATAATTGGGGGCATGTGTAAAATTACTATCGTAAATTTTTCTTATAAATCAACATGTTGTTTTTATGTTATTAATCCCTCCGTCCCTCCAGTGTTGGATGCTAAAGCATCCCAACTATTTGTTTAGTTCCTGAGTCTTACGGTGTAACATACCGAGAGATCAAGGAGGTCAATTTATGGTCAGTGTACTGCATGCTAATTGAACTGCACCCCCATCGTTTAGACCAGAAACTGGGGTGAATCAACTACCCTGGTCTTTAGACGAGGGTAGTTGATTCAACTTACTCATCAAAATAATGATGGATAAGATTTGCTGCCGATTGGTGCACTTGGTAGTTTAAGTGGCACCTCACCAGCGGCAAAACCAGCGGTGCGTTTGTCACGGTATGTCGGCAGTTGTTTGGTCGAATCCGTCATGATTCATGATCGTACAAAATACGCTGGACGTCAAACGTTTTTTCTGATGGCCCGCCATCGTTACCAATGTATCAGGCATGGCTCAGCTCAACCCCGAAACAGCGCTGGTAAAATTCGGCGATGATCGGGTGGTCGTTGGGGTCGCAGCGGTTCAGGTAGCTAAGGCGGAAGGCCAGCGCCAAATCGCCGCAGATCAGCCAATTTTCTGCCCAGCTTAACAGGGTGCGGGGGGAGAGAACCACGGCCAAATCGCCATTGCCAAAGGCATGACGGCTAAGCTCAGCCAACCGGCTCATCCGCGGCAATTGCTCCGCATAGGGCGCCTGTGCCAGGGCAGGAATTTTGGCCGCCAGCAACGCCGCCTCAGCCACCGGATCCATGTAGCGCAGGCAGGCGATCAGGTGCCAGCGATCCAGCTGCGCATGGTTTAACAGCTGCGTGCCCTGATAAACCCCCTGCGCATCCCCAAGCCCAAGCGTGTTGGCGGTGGCAAACAGGCGAAAATGTGGGTGCGGGGTGATGACGCGGTTGGCGTCCAACAGGGTCAGCTTGCCATCGGTTTCCAGCAATCTTTGGATCACGAACATCACATCGGGGCGCCCCGCGTCATATTCATCAAACACCAACGCCACCCCATGGCGCAGCGCCCAGGGCAACAACCCCTCCTGAAACTCGGTGACCTGCAGGCCATCACGCAGCACGATCGCATCACGCCCCAACAGATCCAACCGGCTGATCTGGCTGTCCAAATTGATGCGCAGCAATGGCCAGTTCAGCCGCGCCGCCACCTGCTCCAAATGGCTGGATTTGCCGGTGCCGTGCGCGCCCTGCAACAACACGCGGCGGTTGGCAGCAAAGCCAGCCAGAATCGCCAGGGTGGTGGTGGGATCAAAGTGATAGGCGGTATCGATCGGCGGCACCCAATCATTGGCCACCGCAAACCCCTGCACCGCAAAGGGAACGCTGAAGCCAAAAAGCTTTTGGGTATCCACCGCAACCAAATGGTTGTTGGTGTGGGGCGCGGCGGCGCTATCTTGGGGCATCAAGGGATTAGGCATTGTTGGCAATATTGGTTAAGGTGGGTTTACGCACAGAACTCTAGCATCAAATCCCATGTCATTACCACCTGCCAAAACAAAAAACAAAACCCCGCACAACAGCTGGACGCAGCGGCAAACCCGCGATCCTTTTGTCAAACAGGCCAAAAAAGATGGCTATATCGCCCGTTCGGCCTATAAGCTGATGGAAATTGACGATCGGTTTCATCTGTTAAAAGGCGGGCAGATTCTGTTGGATCTGGGCGCGGCGCCTGGCGGCTGGTGCCAAGTGCTGGTTGAACGCACCAAACCGATCGGCAGTGGCGGCGCGGTGGTGGCGCTAGATCTGCTTGAGGTGTTGGAGCTGCCTGGGGTCACCGCCCTGCGCGGCGACATCAACGACCCCAAGATGATTGAGGAACTGATGGCGCTGCTCAACAACCGGCGGGTGGATGGGGTGCTGTCAGACATTGCCCCCAACACCAGCGGCCATCCCGCCCATGACCATCTCAAGATCATGAGCCTGTTGGATGAGGCATTGCAGTTGGCCTGCAATTGCCTGAAAACCGACGGCTTTTTCCTAGCCAAGCTTTTTCAGGGCGGGCAGGAGGTCGCCTTTAAGGACCAGCTGAAACAGTTTTTCCGCGAGGTGCAGTTCCTGAAACCATCCGCCAGCCGCAAGGAATCCCGCGAAATTTATCTGCTAGCCAGGGGGTTTGTGGGGTAGCGCTAAAGCTTCTTAACCATCCCCATCAGGCCGCTTTGACCCATTTTGGCGGATTTTACAGCTTCGCCGACCAGATCGCCGCCCACATCGACGCTGAACGACCCTTCAATATACTGGCTGGACCAGTTTTCAATTTTGCGGGCGAACATCAGCAGAATGACGCCGCTGGCCATCATCAGCCAATAACTGCCTGAGGCGAAGGAGTTGGCGTCGCCGGCCGCCTCCAACGATCCCATCATTTTGGTCACCACCTCGCTGCCGTCGGCTGGGGTGCTTTTGACGGTGCTGGCGCCCAAGGCCTCGCCAAAGCTAACGCTTAGCATGGCAATACAGATGGCCACCAAGGCGTTCATCATCATAAAGGCGATGGCGGAGTGGATTAGGCCGTTGATGCAAAGCTTGGCTGGCTTGCGGGTGATCGGAAAGGCAAAACCGGCGATCGCCAACGGGCTGACCACCGCGATAAACATCCAGCGATACAGATAGGTGATCATGTAAAGACCTACCAACAGGCCAGCGGTGCCGTAAAGCAGCATCATCAAAAAGCCGGCCAACAGCCAATCCCAACCGGTGGGCGGAAGCCCCCATTGCATTTTTTGCATGGAGGCAATGCCAGCGACCAGGCCCACACCAATCGCGCGCTGCAGGGCGTAAAACTGACAATTCAGCGCCATTTTGACGCCGGCGGGTGTTTCAAAGTCAAAGCTGTCGCAGGTGATGTTGCCCCCATCTGGCGCGGGAACCGGCTGGGTGGTGTAAGTGCCGCTGGATTGTTTGACCGATCGGGTTGGGCTTTTGGTGGGGTCAAATTGATCCCAGGGTGGGGGTAACGTTACAATTGGGTCAAGGCTGTTGCCGTTGCTGTCCACCGTTGGCTTGAACACCACCTCCAGCATCAAATTGGCGCTGCGCACCCCAACCGAGATAGCGGGTTTGAAGAAATAGTCATTGAAAAAGTCAAAGCTGCCTAGTGCCGCCAACACCATGGTCACCAGCACCAGGCGGGCGGCGATTTGGTTGAACATTCCTGCCGCGCCATCCATTGATCCAAACGGCATCATCAGTTTGGCGGCATGAAACAACAACCAAAGCGCCAGAAAAATGCCAACCAAATTCCTAAGGGGCGTGCTGAAAAAATCGAACATGTTTTCGCTCATGCTATAGGTCACATCCACCATCATCGCGCTGATCGGGCATACCCAACAGCTGTACATGATCAAATTGTACATATCGGCGGGGGTAACCTGGGATTTGGTTGGCTGGGTGGGGGAGCTGCCGCTGGCACCTGGGGGAGGCTGAACAGCAAGGGCGGCGGTGCTGCCTATCAGCCATACGCCTAGCAGCAGCACTAATAGGCCGCGCAGAAAATGGTGCTGTCTAAGAACCTTAAGCATCGGTGTGTTTGCTGACCTCCGAGGCGGTTTTGGTGGCAACTTTGGCCGCTTTGTTGGTGAATTGTGCGACGTTGGAAATCCCGCTTGCCACCTTGGCGGCACCACCGCCGGCGCTTGCCATCCCCTGCGCCACCCCGCCCGCAATGCCGGCGGCGCCAGCGGTCAGGGCGGTTACAGCCAAGCCAATGGTTGCCACCGTAACGGCTTTTAACGTGTTGGCCAGCTGGTTGGCGCGGTTGAATGGATCTGCCTCCTGCCCCACCGCACCGACCAGGGAGGCAGCCAGGCTGGCGGTCATGCCCAACGCCTTGATGATCAGCAGGCCAAGCGCCAAAAACATCCAAAAAGATGGGGTGATCGGGCTGGTCAGCGCGCCCATGCCGGCCGCTTTGCTGGCCCCCTGCACCAACCCGCACAGGCTGCCCGTTCCTGAAAAGCCAACCGCGCTGGTCACAACCGTGCTCATCATCACGCCGCTAAAGGCCACAATCGCGCTGAGCATGACGAGGGTGACGGAGGATTGGATAATGCTGCGCAGGGCGCGCATGGCGGTGGGGCGGCTGATGTCAAACACGTAACAGGCGATAAAAAATGGCGCCAAGATGTTGGCGACACTCCAGCGCAGCACCGCATCGATCATGTAAAGCGGGAAGATCAGAATCACGATGCCGAACAACAGGGCGATGATGATGCCGCCAAAGGCGGGCAGGATATTGCCAAATTGGGCGGCGGGGTTGCCGTTGGCAAAAATGGCGTTCAGGCTGGCCCAGCCAACCACCACGCCAATCCCCATGTTCTGTTGCAGCGCGCCCATTTGTTGCGACATCGATTTTTCCGGCGCGGTTTCGTCAAAAGTGATGTTTTTGAGGTCGCCGGTGTAATCACCGCTGTTGGCTGCCATATTGGCCGCGTTGGTGCCTGCCTGCAGCATCATGGTGGATACCCGCATGCCGGTCATGGTGATGGGTTGGTAGATATAGTCCCAATACACGTCGTAATTGCGCACCATCAGGATGCAGATGATGCCAATGATGATCTTGCTCCAAATCTGGTTGCCAACCTTTTGCGCCTTTTCCACCGGCCCAAAGGGCAACACCAATTTGCCCGCCTCCACCAAGATGTACAGCGCCAGCAACACCCCCAACAATTTGCTGGTGCCCTGCACAAAGGGGGTGGCGTTGCCTGAGGCATCGGTGGACATCGCCCGACCTAAGCTGGTGGATACCGTCATGATCGCCTCATACAGCGGGCACGCCCAACAGCTGCCGGCGATGCTTTTGTACACCGCATCGGTTTTCAGGTCAGGGCTGCAGGAGGCTGGCGGGGTGGCGGGGGAGGTGGGCGGTGTGGTAGGTGGCGGTGTGATAGCAGATGCGGCATCCATCCCATACAAAAACAGCAACAGGATCAGCAGGGGGGTGATCAACCGCCGCAGCATCAGGACGGGGGTAGGGTTCCATCTCATGTGGTACGCGCCTGACGGGCCATCGCCTCAAGCCGGTTCCAGCCGGCCTGCATCGGCGCGCCCAAAATGCCGCCCAAATGTCTGGTTTGGCGGCCACTGGGGTCGGTGGCGTCCTTTTGATGGATGATTGCCTTGCGGCCGGTGTTCAGGGTGTTGCGCCCCAGATACAGCGCGCCCGCCTTGGTCAGGCCGCCAGCTGTTTTTGAGAACCCTAAGGCCGGCAGGCCAGCCCCACCAATGAAATAGCCAGCAATCGCATAGGCCTTGCCCGCCATCAAAATCCCCAAAAAGGCCACGGCGGCCAGCAGCCAGAAAAACGGTTTGGTGACGCGCATCAAATCCTGCACCGCCTTTTTCCCCTTGGTGTCGTCAACAAAATCGATCAGCTTGCTGCTGTCATGAATGTCAAAACCGGCGGTTTGAAAACCTGGGCTGCCCTTAACCACCGCCTCCAACGCGTAATTCATCATCATAATCACAAAGGCGGCGATAATGCCCAGCAGCAGCAGGGTCATCATGGCGTGAGCAGCGGTTTTGATGCCCTTAACCGTGGCGGCGCGGGTTTTGGGATAAATGGCGGTGGCCACCAAAAACGGGCTGATCATCATGATCACCGCCATCTGAAACACCGAATCGATCATGTACACGGGAATCAGCAGCAGCAGCAGGCCGAACAGGAACATGATGACCAAGCCGCCAACAATCACGTCGATATTGATCAAGATATGCCAGATTTGGGCGCCGCCAAATTTGGTGGCCGCGTCGGCGATGGTGCCAACCACCCCCAGCCGCGCCGTGGTATCGTCGGTAAACAGATTGCCCGCGCTCATAAACGCCTCAAACCCCATCATCGGCAGCACCCCCACCGCCTCCTGAATCCGTTGCAACTGGCAACTGATCGCCTTGCTGGCCACCGATGGATTTTCCACCATTGATCCAGACAGCCCCTGCAGCTGGCGTTGCCCCGATATGGTCATTGGGCAGCCATTGGCGGTGGAGCTGGGCATCAGATTGGGCGACAGGGTGTTGATAAATTTGCTGGCCACCGTTTCTTGCAGCCCCCCGCTGTAGTCAACCAAAAAGGTCATGATCGGGGTGTAGACATAGTCGAACACCGCGTCCAAATGCGACAGCGACAACACCACCACCACGGTCAGGGCGATGCGGGATACGATGGAATTGCTGATCGTTTTGCCTTCTTCCTCAGGCCCAAAGGGCATCAGCAGTTTGGCCGCCTGCAGCAGCAGCCAGACCGCCAACGCCACGCCGATCAGGTTGCGCAGGCCGCCCGCCACCACGTCGAACATGGTTTTGGCATAGGTAAAGCTGCTGTTAAACACCACCTCAAACAGCGGGCAAAGCCAGCAGGCGGTCATGCCCGACAGATAGGTTTTGATCGAAATATCGCCATTGACCACCGCCATCGCCTGAGCCGCCATGCCGCCGAGGCGGGCTAGGCCAAGCCCTATTGGGTTGCACAGGTAGCCACTGACATTTCTGACCCATTTGCCAACATCGGCCGGCCGCCAGGCCTGCACCGATTTCCTTACCGCGTTTTGGGTGTCGGCGGCCGATTTGTTGCAGATATCGGCCACTGCGACGATGTCGTCCAACGCGCCCTCAACACATAAACGGCCAAAGGCGGTCACGAGAAATTCGGTGGCGCCCGGCACGGTTTGCGATAGATAACCCACAGTACCGCTTCTGTTGAACGAGGTTGGCCAAGGACTTGGTGGGTTTAGGGGAAGCCCCAATGTCGTCGCGCTGCCCCCTAAACAGCGGATACCGTTGTTGTAATTTTCTTTAAAAGTCGTAGAACCCTCCTGCCACGGGCCGCAATCCCAGCGCGTAACGGCACCTGGGCGGCCTATTCCTATGGTGCATATCTTGCAATTGACATTACCGCTACATTCTTGGCCGTTCATCGCCTCCAGAATTTTGGCGACCTTGGGGTTTAGGCAGGAAACGCTGAAACGGCCGGTGCAGTTGTGATAGGGGCTGGGCTGCGCCCACACCGATTCCCCGCCCGCCAGCGTGATGCCCAGCAGCAGACCAATCAGCAGACCTGTTTTTTGCCACCAGCGCAACGCGTTATTCCTGTATCTTGCTTAACCAAGTGTTTACTCTATATCGTACACCCAAATTTGTGAAACTTTTTGGAAGGTTGGGGCAAAATGGCAAAATTGGGTGTTTGGTTGGTGATGTTGATGATGTTGACGGGCAACGCCCGTGCCCAGCCAGTCGACATCAAAACGGAGCCGTTGCAGATTTTTTCCGGCTCTGGCGTGCACAGCTTTATGGTTGAGGTGCCCACCACCGCGGCGGGCTTGGAGCGGGGCTTGATGTACCGCAAAAGCTTGGCGGATAAGGCTGGCATGTTGTTTGATTTTGGCGATGCCAGCTTGCCACGCAATATGTGGATGAAAAACACCTATATCCCGCTGGACATGCTGTTTATTGGGGCTGAGGGGCAGGTGCTGAAAATCGTGGCCAACACCAAGCCGCAAAGCGAGGTGATCATCAGCAGCGATACGCCGGCGCGCGCGGTGTTGGAGCTTAAGGGCGGTTCGGCCAAACGCCTGGGGATTCAGGTGGGGGACCGCGTGATGCACCCCAGCTTTATGGCACCAGAAGCGTTGCCGCCGACAAAAAATGCGCGTTAACAAACCATTTTTAAATGGTGAACGAGTTTTATTGTTATCGTAACCAATGGCTGTTATACAGATCGTTGTGATGATGGGTATCGCGATATTGTCATCGATTTGCGGTAAAATCGGACAAGATTTTTGGGTTTGTGAATGGTGTTTGTTTTTAAAAAACATTTTGATCGGGTGGGGTGCAAAAGCCACGGTTTTGCGCTGGCCGTGGTGCTGCTGGCGCTGTTTTTGCTGGGCATGATTGGCGCCTTTATCGCCCGTGGCGGGGGCAGCACCCGTGAATTGTCCGCGCAAAACAAGGCGGCCTTGGTTAATGATTTGGTAACGGCGGTGCAAAATGTTAAGTCGGTGGTGGATTACTGCGTGGCCGATGGCGGCGGGGTGCCGACCAACTTTGCGCCCGCGGTCGTGGCGGCATTGGTGCCGAACTATCCTTTTGCGGTGGATGCGCCCAACAATGCCTGCGGTGTTGCTCCAGCCAGCTCGCTTATCCCCGCGCAATTTGGGTGGGCGGACAATATTTGTTGCATGCCCAACCCCACGACGGGCAGTACCACGCCCTATAACCCTTGGCTTGTGGTAAAGGTGGCCAAGCCGGTTGTTAACGGCGCGGATTTGTTTGCCAATTATGCCCAAAACGATACCCTGTACGCCAATGGTGGGGATGCCAGCCTGCCTCCCGATCGCCAGCTGGTTGTCGCCTATGCGAACAGCAAGGGGCCGATGAACACATTGGGGGGCGCATCGGGTGTGACCCTAGCCATTCGCCCTGCCACGGCCTATCTCAACGATGCCAGCATGCAGGCCACGATGCAATCCGTGGCTGCGCGCTTGAAAACCATTGGCTTTGCCGCGTTTTATTGCGGCGATTCCGGCACCACCTATAACCGCACCGTGGTGGTCAGGCTGTACCAGCAATCGGGCACCAAGGTTGATCCATGCCCTGGCGCAACCAGCACGGCGGTGGTGCCATGATGAGGGGGCAGCCTATGCACAAATCAGCGGCATCGCTATGGGTGGGTCAGCAGCGTGGTTTTGCCTTGGCCATTATTCTTATCTCCCTGTTCCTTATTGGCATTATCGGCGCCTATATCGCCCGCACCAACAAAAACACTGATGTGGGGGAGGTGCAGAACAAGGCGGCGATTGTCACCGATGTGGTGTCATCGATTACCCAAATCAAAAATGTGGTGGATTATTGCGTGGCCAACGCGCCGTCGGAATGGCCCACTGCCCTGCCCGATGGGGCGGGCGGCACCACCGATATGAACCCAGTTTCTCTTTCTAATGTGACGACGCGTTTGATTCCCAAATACCCGTTTGCGGTTGATCCGCCCAGCAATCCTGGGGTGGCGGCCTGCAGCATTCGTGGTTTGAACAATACTGCTCCCAACTGGATTCGGCCAACCTGGTGGAGCTGGCCGGGCAATATTTGTTGCGTAAAAAATGATGCGGCGCGCACCGCCTATAACCCCTGGGCAGAGCTGGACATTGTGCCTCCGGTGGTAAAGAATTCGGGGCTGTTTGCCAATCCCGCGCAAGATAACACGCCCAGCAGGCCAAGCCCTGGTTGGACGTGGCCGGGGGTTTATACGCCATTGCCCGCAGGCGTCACATGGCTAACCTATCCCAATGCCGATGGCCAGGTGGTGGTGTTTTACAACAACAATAAGAACAGTATGAACACCACGTCCACTAGTGCATCTTCAGGGGCGGCATTGATTGTGCGGCCATTCGGCAATCAAACCCTGGGGGGGTTGGAGAAAGAAAAGTCGATGCAGGCCTTGATGGCCAGCATTAGCAACCGTTTGAACCGTTCGGGGTTGGAAAGTTACCATTGCAACACCTACCCCGGCGATTCTTACATGTACAACGCGGTGGTGGTCAGGCTGTATCGGCAGCCAGGCACCAGGGTGAACCCATGTCCAAGTTCTCCTGATACGACTACAGTTCCATAAGTCTAAGTTTTTTGTTGTTGAGGTAAGCGATGCGTGATTCTTCTTTTTGTTCTGCCAAACGCCAACGCCAATCGGGTTTTGCCATTGGTATCGTGTTTTTGGTGCTGGTGTTAATCGGGGTGATCTTGGCCAGCATGACGTTGATGAGTGGCAATAGTCAAAACACCTCACGCGATACCGAAAACCGCAGTGCTGGCAATGGGGTGATTCGCGATGGCAGCAATCTGGTAGCCGCAGTTGGCACGTTGATTAGCACCAATTCGGTACGGATTGAGCAGGTGTATGCCTATCGCGATAATCCCGCAACGGTGGTGACTTGCACCAATTCAACCAATGACAGCAACGCCTATTGCCTGTACCGGCGGGGGGAGAATCTTTTTGGGCCTAATGGTACTTTGCCGTTCCCGCAAATCAATCCAGCGGCCTATCAGGCGGTCGGCACCGGTGCGGCCTGTACGCAAACCATTTTTGCGACCGAGGCAGCATCGGCGACCGACGACAGCAACCTAAGCTGTTTGATGTATGTCACACGGGTCAAAACCAGCAATTTTGGCCAGGCTGGCGCTGGGTTGCGGGATAGTACCTATTTGGTTTATACTGGCCCCCTGACCCAAGCGGTTGGCCAACAGATCAACAATATTTTGTGGGATTCAGGGTTCGCAACCGCGGCGCCAGCCCTGACGGCGGGACCATTTGTTTTGAAAAAACTGGCGCCAACCGCCATTCTTAGGGGCGCAACCGGGCTGGTGGATGTGAACACGAATGTGGTTGCCACGGCGGCAGGAACGCCGGCAACCATCGCCCTGCCCACCATCAACGCGGCGGTGCGGCCTGAGGGGGTGTATCGGTACAACACGACGGCAACCCCGACCCAGCCGGTCTCGATCTATTACAAGGTCATTTCGTCGATTTAACTGGCGTGATCCAACCAAACCCAAAATCTCCCCCCTTTTTCCTCAGACTGTTAGAGCGTTTTCGCTTTAGTTCACCACAGGCAAGGCGAAGCGCGCGGAGCGTATCCTAATACGTGAACACGGTGAGTCCGCAGCAAAGGCTACGTGGTGGACTAAATGGAAAATGCTCTAACTCTCGCCCCCCTTAGCTCTCGCCCTGGGCCTTGCTAAAGGAATCCTTGCCGTCAAAGCGGTAAAGCTTTTCGATGTGCATCCAGCTGACATGCTCCGCCAGATGCCCCAGCAGATCCTGCACCTCACGATCGGCCAGATTGCTGGCGGATGAATCGCGGGGGGTAAAGCGGCACCGCCAGTGATCCACCAAATCGGTGTTGGGGTTGTTTTCGGGGTACACCACCGTGCCGCGGCTGGAAATCAACTTCAGCTGCCAGATGGTGTTGCGGCAATGCGCCTCAAGCTGATGACCCAAACTGTAAACATCGCCCACATAATCGATGAACACATCCACGCCGATCAGTTCGCGGTTGGCGGGGTGATAATCAAAATCCCCCTCAGGCGTCAATTGGATGCTGCTGTACAAACGCGGCTCAACCCCTGGCAGACGGCTGCCCAAATTGCTGATGATGCGATCGACAAAGGCGTTGGTGGATGCGCCCTGCCCCTTGGGCGCCAAATCGCCGGTTAGCTCCAGGCCGTTGGCAAGGGTCAGCAACACCGCCTGCTCAACCAAATCTGCATGCTCAAAGGCTTCCAAATGGCGCAACATCATCACAGCGGACAACAGCAGGGCGGTTGGATTGGCCAGGCCCTTGCCGGCAATTTGCGGCGCGCTGCCGTGCACGGCCTCAAACATCGATGCCTTGGCGCCGATATTAGCACTGGGCGCAACCCCCAACCCGCCGACCAGTCCAGCCCCCAAATCGCTGATGATATCGCCGTTCATGTTCGAGGTAACGATGACCTCAAACTGTTCGGGGGCAATCACCATCTGGTGCGCGCAATTGTCGATCAACAAATGTTCGCCCTTAATATCGGGATAGGCGGGCAGCAAATCCTCCATCGCCTGTTTCATCAAGCCTTCGGTCATTTTCATGATATTGGCCTTGGTGGCGGTGTGCAGGGTTTTGCGCCCCTCAGCCCGCGCCAGCTCCATCGCAAAGCGCATGATCTTGCGGCACCCCTTGCGCGACATCAGTTTCAGGCACTGCGCGACGTTGGGGGTTTGCATGTATTCGATGCCAGCGTACAAATCCTCAACATTCTCACGCACCACCACAAAATCGATGTTGCGGCCGTAGAATGGGGTTTTGACGTTGGGCAATTCGCGCACGGGGCGCACATTGGCGTACAGCTCAAACAATTTGCGTAAGGTGACATTGGCGCTTTTGTTGCCAAAACCGATCGGGGTTTCCAACGGCCCTTTCAACGCAACGCCGCAAGATTCGATGGCGTCTAGGGCCGCTTGCGGCACGCCGGTTTCAACCCCACGCGCAAACAGGCTGGCCCCTGCCTCACTAACCTCCCAATCAATCGGGGCACCGGCGGCGTTCAGCACGCGCATGGTGGCGTCAACCACCTCAGGCCCAATGCCGTCACCGCTTAACACGACCACCTTGTGTCGGGGTTGGCTGGCGGCCAAAGGAGAAGATGCAGGTTTGTATTCGGCAGCAGAAAACGGCATGGGACAATACCTTTGTAAACGTTTTGAAACTCCCTAAGCCTAACCTTGGATCATTAACAATTGGTTAGAGCATTTCCCATTTAGCCCTACACGTCGGTGAGTCCGTAGCAAAGGCGACGTGTGGGGCTAAATGGAAACAACTATCAATCATCGCCCCAGAAAATCTCTCAACCTCCAAAGCCCTCACGAGGCTTTTTTCTCTACCCACACCCCTGTGGTGCACTTGATCTTTTAATGGGCGGTGGAGAAGGGGGCTGTTAAAGCACCCCTAACGCTTGGTGAACCTGAACCCAATTGTGGGCGGTTTGGGCAGAGGCGTTGGTCAAACGACGTTGCGCCTCATACAGCCTTTGTTCGGCACCCAGCACCTCGATAAAGCTGACAAGCCCATGTTCGTAGCGTTCCTTGGCCAGCGTAAGGTTTAATCGGTTGGCGGCAACGGTTTGGATCAGGCTTTGGCGTTTGGCCGATTCCTGCAAATAGGCCGACAGGTTCGATTCCACCTCAGACAGGGCGGTTAAAACGCTTTGCCGATAGGCCAGCTCAGCCTGTTTGGTTCTGGCATCGGCGGCGGCGATTTCGGCATCGGTGCGGCCAAAGGTAAACAACGGCGCCAGCAGTTTGGCCCCAAAGGACCAAATATTGCCGGTGATGTCGGCTGTGCTGGTGGGCGAGGCCTGCTGCAGCCCAAACAGGGCGCTGAGCGATAGATCGGGGAACTGGGCGGCCCTTGCGACATCGCTGCGTGCCAGGGCGGCCTGCACCGCGGCGGCCGCCGCCTGCACATCTGGTCGATTGCTGACCAAGCTGGCCTTGGCCTCCAACAGGCTTGGCGGGCTGGGGATGGTTAGATTGGCGAGTTGGTTGGAATCTTCAGCAGCGGGAAGGGGGGCAGGGGCAGCCAATTCCTGGGTCAGGGTGCCGGGTTCTTTGCCCAACAGCAACTCCAAGCGGTATTGGGCGGCGTTGATCGCGCTTAGGTCATTGGGCAGTTGCGCCTGTGTATCGTACAGCTGGCTTTGTGCCTGGGTGACATCCAATTGGCTGACCAAGCCCGCCTCGTAACGGTTTTTGGTCAGTTCCCAGTTGTCTTGCTGGTTGGTGATGGTTTGGCGGGTAATGGCCGCCTGGCTTTGGGCGTTGCGCAGGTCAAGATAGGTGGTGATCACGCGGGCAATCAGTTGCACCCTGGCATCCGTCACCGATGCATCGGCCAGCTGGCGATCAGCCCCTGCCGCCCGCAGCGCCGCGGATTTTTTGCCAGAAAGATCCATGTCCCAATTGCCGGTCAGGGATTCTGACAGCACATTGGCCGGCGCCCCCAATTTGTTCTGCAACTGACGGCCCGCGCTCAGTTGCGCGCCAATCTCAGGAGCCAGTTGCGCCCTTGTGCCCCGTTCCGCCGCCGTTACCTCAGCCAACCTTGCTTCAGCCTTTTGCAGATCCAAATTCTGTTCCCCAGCATTTTGCACCAATTGATCCAATTGCGGGTCGCCCAATTGTTGCCACCAACCTGGGGCGGTTTGTTCGGATTTGTTGGCAGCCGATTCAGCCTGTGCAACCGTGGTGGAAGCAAGGTTCGGCGATGCTCCCGCGCAACCCTGCAACAGGGCGCAGGCCACCAAGCACAGCAATGCGGGATAGCAGGTTGAGCGTTGGTGGTTAGGGCTTTTCATGGGTGGTACGTTTCTTTCTGCTGAATTTAATGGCCACCAAGGCCGCGTTTGCGAAATTTTGGTCGGCGACGGGTTAACCCCAAATACATACCAACATTTAACGACATCGCCAGCAGGGATGAGCCGCCATAGCTGATAAAGGGCAGGGTCATGCCCTTGGTTGGCAAAAGATTCACGGTTGAGCCAAGATTGATCAGGGTTTGCAGGGCAAATGACATCAACATCCCCGCGCTGGCATAAACCACAAACAAATCCTGCTCCCCCTGCAAATACCGCAACCCGCGCATGATAATCACCAAATACAGCAGAACGATGGCCAAGCTTGGCACCAACCCAAACTCCTCACCCGCCACCGCAAAGATAAAGTCGGCGTGGGCATCTGGCAACACCTCCTTAACCCGTCCCTCACCCGGCCCGCGCCCAAACAGGCTGCCCTGCGCAAAGGCATCCAGGCTGCGCTCCACCTGATAATGATCGCCGGTGGTGCTGTTGCTAAAGCGATCGATGCGGCTGGCCACATGCGGCAGGGTGAAATAGGCCAACACCACCGCCAAGACCAATCCCACAAGCCCTAACAAAATCCAACCAAGCCTTAATCCGTTCAGAAAATACTGAATCCCCCAAATGCCCAGCACCATCATCACCATGCCAAAATCCGGCTCCATAATCAGCAGCAGGGCGGTGATGGCGAAGGCGGTGGTGGCCAACAGTTGCCCAGGGAACTGGGGGTTGCGCTGCTGCAACGAAAAAAACCAAGCCGACAAAATCGCCAGGCTTGGCTTGATAAATTCCGACGCCTGCAGGGAAAAGCCGGCCAGCCGAATCCAGCGGCGTGCTCCCTTAACCTCCTCCCCCTTAAACAGGGTTAGCAGCAGCAGGAACAGCGCGGCAAAAAACAAGATGATCCCTAAGCGACGAATCCAAGTGGGCGACAACATCGAGACGCCCAGCATCAGGGCTAAGCCCACCGGTATTAGCGTAAGTTGGCGGGTGGCGAAATAGCCCTGCGGCAGGTTCAGGCGCACCGCAACCGGACCACTGGCGGTGGTGACCAGCACCACGCCGATCGCTATGATGGTCAGGAACAGGATCAGGCTGACGCGGTCAATCGTCCACCACCATTGCCCCAGCATGCCGGTATTGCTGCGTTCAAAAAAGCTCATGGCGTGTCCGCTAAATGATGGGGGAACGCCTGCACCAATTGCCGAAAGTGATCCCCCCGTTCCTCAAAATTGCGGTATTGGTCGAAGGAGGCGCAGGCGGGGGAGAGCAAAATGGTGGTCGCTGGTTTGGCGGGCAGGCTGCGGCCAAATTCCACCGCCTTAGCTAAGGCTTGGTCCAAGGTATCGCACGCCACAAAGCTGCAGCCATGTTGGGTGAGAAAGTCCGCAAATTTTGCCGTCGCCTCCCCAATCAAAAAGCTGTGTTTCAGGCGGGGCAGCGGGGGGATGAGTTCGCGCATATCCTCAAGCTTTGGGCGGCCGCCGGCGATCCACAAAATCGACTTGTAGCAAGCCAAGGCCTTGGCCGCCGCCGCCGCGTTGGTGGCCTTGCTGTCGTTGATGCAGGCCATGCCGGCAATGCTGCCCACCCACTCCTGCCGATGGGGGAGCCCCGGAAAGCTTTGCAGCCCGCTTTGCAGCTGTGCACGGCTTAGACCCAGCCGCAAGCCCACCGCCACCGCGGCGGCAACATTTTGGGCGTTGTGGGGGCCTGGCAGGTTGGTCAGGCGTTTCAGATCGATCAACGGCGCATATTGCAGCAACCAGCCGGTTAGCCAGCCATTTCTGGGAAAAATATCGGCGTCCTGGCGGCAGAGGCCTGAGATTCTATCAACCGGTCGCTGGCATTCGCCCGCCTCATACATTTCGGCATACCAATTGGCCAGCCCAGTGGCGTAGCGGTCGTTTATGCCAATGACGTTGGCCTGCGGATGGGGGCGGGGTCTGTCATGTTCCTGCAGGATCAGTTGTTTGATCGAGCGGTAGTTCAGCATGTCGCGGTGCCGTTCCAGATGATCGGGGCTAAGGTTTAAAAACACCCCGATATCCGCGATCGTCCCCCGCAACAGTTCCAGTTGGTAGGAGGAGAGTTCGAGCACGTAAACCCCCGTTGCCGACAGCACCGGCAGGTCAAAGACCGCGGTGCCAAAATTGCCCCCGATCGCGCACTCAACGCCAGCCTGTTGCAGCAGATGGTGGATCAGCGCGGTGGTGGTGGATTTGCCGTTGGTGCCGGTAACCCCAACCACCGCCGCCGCCGGTTGGCTTTGCGCAAACAGATCGATATCGTTGGTCAGCATCGCCCCGCCCATGTAGGCGGTGAATGCCATCGGGCAAAGTGGGTTGATGCCAGGGCTGATCACCAGAGCGCTGATGCCGGCCGCTTTCCAATTCACCCGGTGCAAATCATGGTAGTCAATCGGCACCTGATTGGGCGTTACGGCGGGGCGGGCGGCCGGTTGATCGTCCCATGCCCACACCTGTGCCCCCGCGGCGATCAGCGCATCGGTTACGGCCAGACCGCTGCGCCCCAGCCCGTAAACCGCCAGGCGTTTGCCCCGCCATTTGGCCAGCTGGCCTGCCCAATCCGTGGTTGCCATCTTGCTGAATCCTTATAATGGTTGGTGCCTAGCGAATTTTTAAGGTAGAGAGCCCGATTAAAGCAAGAACGAGAGAAATAATCCAGAAACGAATCACCACTTTTGATTCCGGCCAGCCCTTTTTTTCAAAATGATGGTGCAGGGGTGCCATCAGGAAAATGCGTTTGCCGCCGCTGTAGCGGAAATAGGCGACCTGCAGCATCACCGAAAGGGTTTCGGCGACAAACAAGCCGCCCACAATCACCAGCACCAATTCATGTTTGGTGATCAGGCTGATCATGCCCAGCATCGCGCCGATCGCCAAGGATCCGGTATCGCCCATAAAGACTTCCGCAGGGTGGGCGTTGTACCACAAAAAGCCTAGGCCTGAGCCGATCAGGGCGGCACACAGCACCGCCAGCTCACCCCCGCCGCGGATGTAGTGGATTTGCAGGTAATTGGCGAACACCAGATTGCCGGCCAGATAGGTGATGATCATAAAACTCAAGGTAGCAAAAATTGTGGCGCCAATCGCCAAGCCATCCAAGCCATCGGTTAAATTCACCGCGTTGCTGGCGCCCACCACCACCACCATGCCGAAAACGAGGTAAAACCACCCCAAATCCCACAACAGATTCTTAAAAAAGGGAAAGGTCAGGCTGGTTTTCAGCGATTCATCATGCAGGCTGTAAATTTGCAGCAGCACCAGGCTGGCGATCAGCCCGACCAGCAGCTGCAGCCCCAGTTTTTGGCCAGCGCTTAGCCCGCGGTGGGTTTTGCGCTGCAATTTCAGGTAATCATCGGCGCCGCCAATCGCGCCAAAGGCCAGGGTGGTCAGCAGCACCAACCAAACAAATCCGTTGCTAAGATCCGCCCACAACAGGGTGGAGAGGCCAAAGGTCGCCAGAATCAGCACGCCGCCCATGGTGGGGGTGCCGCGTTTGGCCTGATGGCTTTCGGGCCCTAAACTGCGAATCGGCTGGCCAAGGGTTTGAAAGCTGCGCAGCCAATTGATGATCGGCCTGGCGAGCACAAAAGACAGGAACAGCGCGGTCATCAGCGCACCCGCGCTGCGAAAGGTGAGGTAGCGGAACAGGTTAAAGGCGCCAAAATGCTCAGCTAAGGCGGGAAACAGATGGTAAAACATGCGGGTGCGCTATCCTTGGTTGGCCCATTGTTGAATGGCAGTGACCACCGCCGCCATTCGCGCGGTTGGCTGGCTGCCGCGTGATCCTTTGACCGTTACCGCATCGCCGCTACGTAAAATGGGCAGCAGGATTTGCGCCAGCAAAGCCGGATCAGGGTGGCTGGCGCCGCGTTTATCCGCTGGCAAAGCCTCGAACAGATGGTTAGCTAATTTGCCGCTGGTAAACACCAGATCGATGTGGTTGACCTCAATATGTGCGGCAAGATACAGATGCAGCTGCTCCTCCTGCACGCCCAATTCCCGCATGTCGCCCAGCACCAAAATGCGGCGGCCGTGGGGGGGGATTGGGATCTGCCCCAGCCGTTGAATCGCCGCCTGTACCGAAACCGGGCTGGCGTTATAGGAATCATCGATCAGCTGCAAGGTTGGGTTGTCGCCGTCCGCCGCCGTTGCCGCAGGCCATGGCAGTTCGATTAGGCGGCCGCGGCCTGCCAAGGGCTGCATCGGCCGTATCCATTCCAACACCTGATCCAGGGGCAGCTTCAGGGCCAGGGCGGCGGCCAGGCTGGCCAGCTGCACGCTTTGCCAGGCGATGCCATGGTCAAGGTTCAGGCCAAGCTCGGGATGGTCAGGAAGGTCTTGGCCATCCACCGCCAAAACCGGCGTGCCGTTTCTAAGGCCAAAGCTGATGATGTTGCCAGCACCCGCCAGCTTGGCCTGTTCGGCTAGATCGCTGTAGAAGACGCTGTCGTCATTAAGGATGGCGGTGCCGCCCGGCAGCAGGCCGGTGAAAATTTCGGCCTTAGCATCAGCAATACCCTGAATATCCGCAAAATTTTCCAGATGCACCGCATCAACCGTGGTCACCATGGCGATATGGGGGCGGGCTAGGCGGCTTAGCGGCGCAATCTCCCCCCCATGGTTCATGCCGATTTCGACCACCGCATAGGCGGCATCGATCGGCAGGTTGGCCAGGGTCAGCGGCACACCGACATGGTTGTTGTAGCCCCCTTGGCTGGAATGGGTGGTGCCAAAATGGCCCAGCACCTCAGCCAGCATGGTTTTGGTGCTGGTTTTGCCGACGCTGCCGGTAATCGCCACCAGCTTAGCCGAACTGCGGTTGCGGGCATGGCTGGCCAGGGCATTTAGCGCTGCATCGGCATCATGCACCACCAGCAGGTGTTCGGCCTCAGCGGGGGATAGGCCCAAATCCGTTGCCGATTTCTCGCTGATGACCGCTGCCGCGCCCTTAGCTAAGGCCTCCGCCACAAAAATGCTGCCATCGATTTGGGCACCGCGCCGCGCGATGAACAGATCGCCAGCCTGCACCACACGGCTGTCGGTGACCACGCGGGTGGCGTTGATCGGTGTTGGGCCGATGAGGCAGCCTAAGGGCGTCAGCGCTTGCTGCAACGATTCACATGTCCATAGGATGGGTGGGCTGGCGGTCATGACGCGGCTTTTTTAGGGGCAGCGGTTTGCAGCACTTGCAGGGCAACCAATTTGTCGTCAAAGGGTTGGGTGATGCCGTTCACCAATTGCCCCTGCTCATGCCCCTTACCCGCAATGACCAGGCTGTCGCCGGCATTTAGTTGCCCGATGGCGTGGCGGATGGCGTGCGCGCGATCGCCCATCTCAAGGCCATTGGGGCAGGCGGCTAAGATCGCGGCGCGGATGGTCGCCGCATCCTCAAACCGTGGGTTG
>JBIJBF010000021.1:0-19712 GCA_044345375.1 Alphaproteobacteria bacterium | reverse complement strand
AGAGCTGCCATTACAGCCATTGCGCCTTATGCAACCCATCCAAAGGTTCTGCCGACGCTGCTTGCGTTCTTAAAGGATGAAGATTGGTGGGTTCGCAAAACCGCCATTGAAACCCTTGCGCCGCACGGAAACCATGAGGAGATTTTGTCTGCGCTGCGTGAGTGCTTGAAGGACGAACATTATAGGGTTCGCGAAGCTGCGATTGAAGCATTGACGCCATATGCAAAACAGAATCGACAGGTATTCTGCGCCCTGCGTGAGTGCTTGCAAGATCAAGATGGGGTGATTCGTGAACTTGCAATTAAAGCGGTTGGCGCTGACGCTTTGGCAGAGAATTCCGCCGATGCTCCATGGGTTCTACCTACAATGCTTAAGTATTTGGGAGATGAATATTCATCGATTCGCCAAGCTGTAATGGAAGCTTTTACGGCTGACGTGCTTGCAACACACATGCCCCAGGCTTTGCCCGCGTTGGTTGCGTATCTAAAATATGAAAGGCGCATCAAAGCCATTGAACTCCTTACGCCCTATGCAACCGATCCACGGGTTTTGCCTGCACTGGTTGAGTTATTAAAAGACAGAAATCAAGATACAGATTGTCGGCTCAAAGTTATTGAAGCCTTCATGGACAACACAGACAATGACCAGGTTTTGGCGGCGCTGCTTGCGCCCCTGACAGAATTCTCATCAACGGTTCCCGAAGCGGCCGTTAAAGCCCTCGCGCAACGGGAAACCTCCACTCCAGAGATGCTATCCGCGCTGCTTAAGCGCCATGATGCTTGTTATCCATCTGAGAAAACAAGCATCAAAATCGTCTTGAAGCTGCACGAAGACGATCTAAAAATGCTGTTTGAGCAATTGGATGCTGAGGAGAATCGCACTCAGGATCAGGAAAACATTCACCAGTACGCCGCCCAAACACTGGTTGATATCTCGCACCTGCCAAAAGCTTATCAAAGATTGGCTGAACTATTCTATTCCAGCGATTCGGATGTTGCCCAATCGGCCGCTCGTTACCTAACACATGCCTCTGATCAAGTTTTGACGCTGCAAATGCTTTCTGGTCAAAACACCAACGATCTATTGGAATTAGAAAGGCATATCTGGCAGGAATGGACTGCG
This sequence comes from Alphaproteobacteria bacterium, assembly GCA_044345375.1. Lineage (GTDB taxonomy): Bacteria > Pseudomonadota > Alphaproteobacteria > CAISOG01 > CAISOG01 > CAISOG01. The sequence goes on along the minus strand of JBIJBF010000021.1, from coordinate 18,590 downwards.
CCGGAGCAGGACGAAGTGTCTATTAAAGCAAAACAGTTTTTCTTGATCAAAACCCTGCCCATCGACGTCACCACTTCAGCTGCAATAAACACTCTATGGTTCCATAATGAAACCGCTACCGTCCAACAATATCTTTTGGTTACCAAGCAATTCAATCAAAACAATTCAGAAAAATCCTATAGAGATTGGACGCCTTTGAAACCATTGTCTAATCAATGGTTTTCATACGATTACAGTATAGATTACAACCTTATTCCACCTAACGACCCATTAAAGCCATTATATCGAGTCCCAGAAGAACTGCGGGATCGGGAGCGGAGTATATGGCGTTCAAAACAGTTTTTGTTGGGAACGATGGCGCCGTATGTGCATGACCACAGCAGCGACATAAACTCGCAATTGTTTCAAAAAGAAAGATAACCTCCCCACCTTCGGCCCTGACCCGAAGAGTCAGCACATTGCCATTGGCGGCAAATTCTGTGCAGGATGGCGGGCATCCAATCAACCGATCCTCTCCCAAAAAAAAGCTTAACCCCCATGCTGAATATCCTTAGCTTGCTGGATCGGGCGCGTCAGGATCGTGCCTCGGACCTGCATCTGCAAATCAACCAACCGGTGTGGGCACGGGTCGATGGTGGGCTGGCGCGGGTGAGTGAGGGGGTGTTGACGGCGCAGGATCTGCAAACCGCCCTGGAAGTTCTGAACATCGCGCATGAAAAAGCCGGCCAGCCTGTTGCGGCCAATTCCCCCCAAAATTCCTCACAAAACGCGCAGGACATCGCCCTCAGCGACCCGCGCTTTGGCCGTTTGCGCGTGCATCTAAGCCATCAGCAGCTGCAGCAGCAGGGCGCGGAGCAGGCGGCCTTAAGCATCGCCATCCGCCTGATTGCCGATCAGCTGCCAACCTTAGAACAATTGCCGGCGCACCCCACCCTGACCAGCTTGGCGACCAGCCTGCGCCACGGGTTGGTGCTGTTTTGTGGCAAGGCAGGCAGCGGCAAAAGCACCACCCTGGCCGCCTTTGTTGACCATATCAACCGCCACTCCGCCCGTCATATTATAACCCTTGAGGATCCGATTGAGCAGCTGTACACCCCGGCGCTTAGCCTGATCAGCCAGCGGCAGGTGGGGGTGCACACCGCCAGTTTTGCCAGCGGCCTGCGCGAGGCGTTGCGGCAAGATCCCGACGTGATCGTGGTGGGGGAACTGCGCGACCCCGAAAGCATCGCGCTGGCGCTGCAGGCCTCCGACACCGGCCATCTGGTGCTGGCCACCCTGCACGCCAGCCGTGTGCCGCTGGCGGTGAATCGGGTGGTCGACAGTTTTGGCGATGCGGCCAAGGGGTTCGCCCTGCCGCAATTTGCCGACTGCCTGCAAGCCATCGTCTGCCAGCAATTGTGGCCACGGGCGGTGCCTGACCCTGCCCATCCCTTGTCCGCCAACCGCGTGCCGGTGTTTGAGGTGCTGGTGGCCAGCGCGGGGGTGCGCAACCTGATCCGCGATAACAAAACCCCACAGCTGCATTCGATGATGCAGGTGGGGTTTGATCACGGCATGGTGACGTTGGAGGATCATTTGGCGCAGTTAAGACGGTCGGGCGTTTTGGCACCAGAGCCCGCAACCGCCCGCCCCATCTATGACCCATCTGGTAGTCTTTATGGCACTTAGCAGTCTGAGGAAAAAGGGGGGAGATTTTGGGTTTGGTTGGATCATTTTTCGCCACTTAAACTACCAAGTGCACCACTCGGCAGCAAATCTTATCCATCATTATTTTGCTGAGTAAGCTGAGTAAAACTCTTTATTTGCGGTTAGATGATGAATAGTCTCGTGTAGGACACAACTCTCACACGAAGACTGAAGATGCCGAAGCATTATCATCATCTAACCTATGAACAACGATGCCAGATTGAGGCTTTACTTGCAAGAAAATTGTCATTCCGCACCATCGCCCAGCAGCTTGGCGTTCATCACACAACCATTGGTCGTGAGATATCGCGCAATATATCGCCTAATGGTTATTGCTTGCGGGTAACGCACAATAAATCTTACGGGCGCAAACGGCGAGCACGAAGTATTCCTAAGAAAATGACGCCAGAACTGATTGGTAGAATCAAACAAAACCTAGAAGAAAAGTGGAGTCCTGAGCAAATAGTCGGCCGATGTCCTGAATACAATATTAGCCACACCACCATTTATACCATGATCCATAAGGACCAAAAACTCCGAAAAAACTTGCGCCATGAACGAACACACCAATGGTCTGGTCAGGCAGTATTTGCCAAAAGGAACATCTTTTGCTAATCTTACCCAAAATGGGGTTCAATGGATCGAAGATCAGCTAAATCATCGCCCCAGAAAATCTCTCAACTTCCAAACCCCTCACGAGGCCTTCTTCTCTACCCGCACCCCAGTGGTGCACTTGAAGCTTTAATGGGCGCCGTTTCACTCTCGGTCGTGGCGTCATATTTTCTTTTGGCCATCTCCAGCATTTTCACCAATTGGTTGGCCTCAGGGCTTTCAGATTCTTTAATCTTGTCTTTTAGAACGATGCGGATGGCATCAAGATGCGCCTGCAGCAACGCGACCAGATGTTGGCTGATAAACACCATATCGCCATAGGCGTGCAAGGAATTGCCAAATTTGCTGATCAGGGGATAGCCAAAGGTTGACCCCTCACCCCGCATTTGGTTGGCAATTTTTTGCAATTTCTTCATTGGCGTAATCGCGGTTGGCGTAAAAGCCCGTTTTTCGGGGGCAATCATGGTAAGATTTCCCAATTCTTTATACATCAAATTGATCAGGCCAAAGCTCCAATCGGCATAGTCATTGCCCATACGCGCAAGTGCCCCCTCAGCCTTGACCAACAGGCTTTGATCCAGCCCCACCGCCTCACTGACCACCCCGCCGCCCAATAGCTTTTCTTTTAAAGGGGTTCCGCGTGCAATAGAAATGACCTTGGCGTCGCGTAAATAATCCTGAAGATTGCTTTCCAGTAGTTCTTTGGTAATGCTTAGCTGACTAACTGGACGATAGGGGTCACGGCGTTCCTTAGCGGTATACATGGCGCGCCGCCGCCGCTCTGGCCCAAAATACTGTGATGTCAAAATATAGCCGCGTTGGTCGTTAATAATCGACAACAAACGATCGGTCATCATTTTTACCGAAAAGGGTTTGGCCAAAAAATCCTCCGCCCCATTGTTGCGGGTTTCTGCTACCATATCGCCAGTGGGAAAAGGGCTGGACATCACCACTGGCATAAACCGGTTAGGACTGCTGCGTTCTTCTCGAACCCATTTCAGCATATTTAGCCCACTGATCGGCTCAATATCCCAATCGGTGATCAACAGATCAATGGTGTCAGCAAAATGCACGTTGCTGCCGATTGCGCTGTGTTGCTTAATAAAGGCAATCGCATCGGTGCTGTTGTTGATTACGGTGGTACGCCCTATGCCCAAATTTCGACCAACCTGGGCAAACAAATCCAACGTAAACTGACTGCTGTCCAACACGAGGAGATGCAGCTTTTTTAAACTAATCGGTACCATATTTATTGGGAAACCCATAGCGGCTAGAAAATATTGGCATTACAACCTAGGATAGTAAAATTTGTTCTTCAAGGCCAGTGTTAAAAACACGCATCTGTTAGGCGGAAATCATCAGTCCTGGCGATGCAGCCTGAGCGGGCTGCGCATGGTTAATGCCCGACGGATTTGGGCAAACAGCAGGTTGGCTGTAACCAACTTTCCCAGAAACTAAGCCAGCGGGTGCAGATGCAGCGGCATTGGGATTCACGGTTGGTGGTGCTGTTTGTTCTTGTTCCAGCTGGATCGCCAATTGACGCCAACTGTCGCGCAAAGGTTCTAACAAGCGGATGACATCTGCGGCGGCCTTGGGATCGTTTTTGATATCCACATCGGGCAGTCGATACAGACAGCAGGTTAGAATTTTGTCCAGATTGGCGGCAATCTCCCCACCTTCCTCCATATTCAGAGTGGTAATAAAATGATCCAGAATATCGCGTGCCTTGCAACAGGCGCGCCAGCGCCGCTCAATTTCATTGACTGCAATCGCGGCAATCGCATCGTTCAACCAAAAAATGGCGCGATCATACAGCATATAAACCAGTCTGGCAGGTGATGCTGACAGAATATGCTGTGTGGAATAGGCGTTAAGTTGGTTTTGCGGCATGGTCATGCTTTCACCATAGCAAACCAAGATTTAAGGCTAAGTTAACAAAAGCTGCACCCCAAAATTCAGACCAGTGATATAAGATCCCTAAACGCATAAGGAACTGGATGAACAATGGCTGGGATACGGAAGAAGCACAGCATGAAACCGGTGTTGGCTGGGGACAGGCCGGTGGCGCAGATTAAGGAGTGGAAGGCGCAGGCTGTAGAGGCGATGCTGTATGAGCAGATCGGCCGGCTGAAAATGGACCTGGATTTTTTTGGCCGGCAAGCTGGGACGCTGCAGCGACAGGAGCGTCTTGGGATGATCGCGCCAAACAATACCGAGAGCATCGTTCGGCAGCAATGCGCGTTGTTGTCGCTAAACAGGTCAAGCTTGTGCCACGAGGCAGGTCCTGAAAACGCTTTAAACGATCATTTGATGCGGCGGCTGGACACTTCAAATCCTCAGGATATTGTGCATGATTCAATAGAAAATGCTCTATGAGTAGGGCAACAGCCCTACTCCACCGTCACCGATTTGGCCAGATTACGCGGCTGATCGACATCGGTTCCCTTGGCCACGGCGGTGTAATAGGCCAACAGCTGCATCGGCAGGATGTAGATCAGCGGCGCGGTTAGCGGGGTGGTGTCTGGCATGGCAATCGCCGTAATCGCCGGATGATCGGCAAAACGTTGGCAGGCCGCCGCATCGCTGAACAAAATCACCGGCGCGCCCCTTGCCAAGGCTTCTTGCATGTTGCTGATGGTTTTTTCTTGCAGGGGGTTGTGGGGAGCCAGGGTGATCACCGGCACCTGGTTATCCAACAGCGCGATCGGGCCATGCTTTAGCTCACCCGCTGGAAACCCCTCGGCATGAATATAGGAAATTTCTTTCAGTTTTAACGCCCCCTCCAACGCAATGGGATAGCAACTGCCCCGCCCGATGTACAACACGTTGCGGGTGGGTGCCAGGCGCTGGCTGACCGCCTCATACCGCGCCTCCTGCCCCAACACCTGCGCCATTTGTGACGGCAGGGCGGTAAAGGCCGCCAACTGCTCAGCCAACAGCTCCGGCGTCATGGTGCCACGTGCCTTGGCCGCGGCCAGGCTTAGAGCGGCCAGCACGGTCAGCTGGGCGGTGGTGGCCTTGGTGCTGGCCACGCTGATTTCGGGGCCCGCATGGGTGTGCAAGACGTAATCGGCCTCACGCGCCATGCTGCTGGTTGGCACATTAACGATGGCCAAGGTTTTTTGGCCGCGTTCTTTGGCAAAGCGCAGGGCGGCCAAGCTGTCCGCGGTTTCCCCCGACTGCGAGATCAACACCACCAACTGCGCCAATTTGCTGTGCAGCGGGCGGTAACGAAATTCTGAGGCGATATCGACAATGGCGGGCAGGCCAGCGAAAGATTCAAACCAGTATTTGCCCACCATCGCGGCGTAATAGGCGGTGCCACAACCCACCAGGGTGATATGGCCAAGCTGGCGCCAATCCACATCCGCCAGTTCAAGGGTTAGCTGACGACCGATGGGATCAACATAGGGCAACAGGCTGTCCACCACCGTTACCGGCTGCTCGTGGATTTCTTTCAGCATGTAGTGGCGAAACGGTCCCTTACTGATTTCTGCTCCAAAAGATGGCAGCGGCTGATTGGGGCGGCTGACCACCTGGTTAGCGCTATCGTAAACAACCGCCTGCACGCTGCTTAGCACCACCCAATCGCCCTCCTCAAGATAGGTGACCCGATCCGCGATGCCGGCCAACGCCAAGGCATCTGAGGCCAACAGATGCGCTGGCAGGGTTGCAGCTGTTGCCCCCCGTTCCGCAAGGAACCCCAAACAAAGCGGGCTGCCCCGGCGCGCGCCAATCAACAAATCCGGATGCCCCTGAAAAATCATGGCCAGGGCAAAGGCGCCATGCAGACGGGGCAACACCTCAGCCACCGCCTGCTGGGGGGACAGGCCTTGCGCCAGGCTTTGATCCAACAGATGCGCAATCACCTCGGTATCGGTTTCTGAGCTAAACACCACCCCCTTGGCCACCAGTTCGGCATGCAAATCCTGATAATTCTCAATAATACCGTTATGCACCAGCGCCACCCTTTCCCCCGCATGGGGATGGGCGTTGCGGGTTGAGGGTTCGCCATGGGTAGCCCAGCGGGTATGGCCAATGCCCACATTGGGCGCAGCATCGGTTAACCCCAGCGGGATCAGCGGATTTTCGTTAAGCAGTGCCTGCAGATTGGCCAATTTGCCGGTGGCCCGTCGCCGCTCAATCTGCCCACCCACCAAGCTGGCCAGCCCTGCGGAATCATAACCACGATATTCCAACCGGCGCAGCGATCCCATCAGGGTTGGGGCCATTTGCGCGGGATCTCCGCCGACGATTCCAACAATGCCGCACATGCCCGTCTGCTCCCTTATCTTAGGTCCGTTATTTGCATAGATTCAGCCATGTTGTGCTGTTTTAGGCAAGCTGGAATCTGCAGAAGGTTTTTTGCCGCCCCCTACCCTTTTCGGCACAAATCTGGCTATAGTCATTCCACTTTAAAAACTTACAGTGCTGCAAATATCACGAGCTCTGCGATACGGTGCTCATGTACCCATGGGTACACTCCGCTCCGTTTCTCGACCTCATGACATTTTCGCAGCTGTAACTTTTTAAATTGAAACGACTATAGTTTAGGATTTTCAAAGGTTCTGCCATGCCCGCCCATCACGAACAAAAAGATTTGCCCTATCCCGCGCCGTTTTTGTTTGATCTGGTCGCGGATGTGGCCAGCTATCCAGAGTTTGTGCCCTGGTGCGTGGGGGCAAAAATTCTGCGCTGCGGGGATTCCTGGTTTATCGCCGATTTGGGGATTGGCTATAAAATGATCAAAGAACGCTTTACCTCAAAGGTGCTGCTGACCCCGCATCAGGCGGTTGATGTGGAGTATTACGATGGCCCGTTCAAAAGCCTAAGCAACCGTTGGCGCTTTCACCCCATCGATGAACAGAATTGCCGCGTAGAATTTGAGCTGGAATTTGCCTTTAAGTCGCGCCTGCTGCACGCGCTGGTTGAGGGGCTGTTTCTTGAGGTGGTGCGGCACATGGTGGGCGCCTTTGAGAAACGCGCCGCGGAAAAAAGCGCGCAACAACTGGTGCAAATTCCCTAACCAACCGTCAAACAATCCACCTATAACGATGAAACCTGGGCCAAAAGCATACGGTAGCATTCAAAAACAACTAACTATATAGTTGACATATTATTTTTTTATGATAGCTTCATGAAACCGAAACAAAACCTTAGTGGTCTTGTCAACAATCAGATTTCATGGAAAAATCATGGCATTACTAGCGAAAAAGAGCTTGATGTCTGACTTAGAGTACATCGATTTCTTAAATGGGCTAACCCCATTTGAGCGACTTCTTGAGGCCGAAAGGCTGTTTCGGGGTCTGCAGCCCGTAGGAACCGATCACCTGACAACAATGTTAGAGGTTTTGGGCGGTGAATCCGTTGTTGAAGAAAAATTTGCCCTGACCCAGGGCTTTTTCAGCAATATTCAGTCACGCCACCCCAAAAGCTCGTTGGTTTTTGCCTCAAGCCAGAAATTGCTGGGCGCCGCCATTTACGATGCTTGCAAATTTTGGGTGATGATTCCCGGCCAATTGCTGTTTGAGTTCGACAATTTCCAACATCTGGAAATGGCCGAAATCCTGTTAAAGGCGATGAACCGCATCAACCGCGCCTATCTGCATCAGGTGCAAACCCGCCGGTTGGAGGATTTGCGGGTGCTGATCCGCCGTTCTGCTGAACAGCAAAATTTCCGCACCGAATTGGAAAACCGCACCAAGGTGATCGAATTCCTGAACTTTGTGCACTATCAAGAAACCATGATGCCCTCCGAAAGCCTCGCGGCCGGCGCGTTTCAGTAGATTCGAATCCCTCCGTCTCCTCCAGTGTCGGATGCTGTTATGTCCCAAACAATCGATCCCCTTTGTAAGCCGCTTGAAAAACAGCATTTTCCTGAAGCAATTGCTTGCAAGCGGCTCACCCTTAAGAAACACACCCTATATCTTGCGCAAACCATGTTTGCCTATGTGGATCAAGATCGGGATCGTTTGCGCCAATTTTTGCCGTGGGTGGATGCAACCAAAACCGTGCAAGACGAGGTGGACTACATCAAGATGACCCATGAAAATTGGGACAATCACGAATTTTATGACTTCGGCATTTTTTGCAACGAAACCGGTATCTACATGGGCAATGTGGGGATTCATGCGATCGCCTGGCAGCATGCACGCTGCGAGATTGGTTATTGGATCCTGGGCGATTTTGAGGGGCAGGGCTTTATGTCTGAGGCGGTAACAGGGTTGGAGGAAATTTGTTTTGCCTTGGGATTCCATCGGGTTGAAATCCGCTGCTCATCCTTGAACACACGCTCAGCCTCCGTGCCACGGCGATTGGGGTACGTGTTGGAAGGGGTGCTGCGTCAAAATTCGCTTGAACTGGGGCGTTACCGAGATATGTTGATCTTCGGAAAAATTGCTAGCGACACGGCGGGCGACGAAATTCCGGTTTTGCTTGGCTAACAGGCCTTCTATTCTTACCAATTCCTTCGTATATTGATGTTGGATAAGATTAGAAAACAAGGAGTTTACGGTGATCGATCATCAAGACGTTCGTTGGAAACAGCGGTTCAACAATTTTATCAGGGCGATGCAAACGCTCCGCGCCGCCGTAGAGTTGTCCCGCGAACGTGCCCTATCAGAACTGGAGCAGCAGGGACTTATTCAAGGTTTTGAATTTACCCATGAACTGGCGTGGAATGTTTTGAAGGATTATTTGGAGGATAAAGGGGCGGTGGGGCTGATTGGATCGAAAGATTCGACCCGTGAAGCGTTCAAGCGTGGCCTGATTGAATCGGGTGATGACTGGATGGATATGATCAAAGCGCGCAATCAGACATCCCATACCTATCACCTAACAGTCGCTGAGGGCATCGCGCGGGATATTCTCGAACGGTTTTATCCTGCCTTTACCTGCATGGCGACGAAATTTACCGTGTTTTATGACCAGCCAGATGATGCGTTATGAAATACGGCCTATCCCAAGAAACCATCGATAAAATCAACGGCGTTCTGGCGCGCTTTCCGCAGGTGGAAAAGGCCGTACTGTATGGATCGCGTGCCAAAGGAAATTACAAAACGGGTTCGGACATCGATCTGACACTTTATGGCGTGGATTTGACCCATGCGCTGTGCGCGACGGTTGCCGAAGCACTGGATGATCTTTTGCTGCCCTATACCGTCGATTTATCCATTTATGATCTGCTCGATAACGCCAACCTGCGCGACCATATCGATCGGGTGGGCGTGGTGTTTTATGCGCGGGAACAAGAGGGGGCGGCTCACCTGTAAATGTTTTTTCGGGCACGTCTATTGCGGTGATATAGGAATCCTATGCCGAATGAAACGGATCAAGATTGCCCAGCAAGAGAATGTCGTTTATATTGGTAGTTAATTCCCAATCAAACGACTTCTTACAAGAAATGCCATCATGTTGCACCGCTCGCTTGCCAAAACGATTCGGCAGATTGACAGGAGCTTCCCGGTCGTGTTGGTCACGGGGCCAAGGCAAGTGGGGAAAACCACCTTGCTGGAAATGTGCGCCGATGCGCAGCGCCATTACGTGACGCTTGATGACCTGCAGCAGCGGGAGTTGGCACGCAACGATCCCGCCCTGTTTCTGCAATCGCACAAAACACCGCTGACCATTGATGAGGTGCAATATGCCCCGGAATTGTTCAGCGCGATCAAAATCATCGTGGATCGAGAAAAAAAGAACGGCTTGTTCTGGCTAACCGGGTCACAAAAATTTCACCTGATGCAGGGAATCACCGAAAGTCTTGCTGGACGCGTGGCGATTGTTGATTTGCTTGGGCTATCGCAAGCAGAAATGGACGGACGCGCTGAGGTCGCCGAGCCGTTTTTGCCAACCCCTGATTGGATCGAGCAGACGGCGCCATCTATCAAACAGCCAAAATCCCTGCAGGAGGTGTATGAGCGCATCTGGCGTGGTGCATTTCCAAGGCTCAATCAACAGGCGGATATGCCACGCGATATTTTTTACAAATCCTATGTGCAAACCTATATCCAGCGCGACGTGCGGGATCAACTCAACATCACGGATGATGTCGCCTTCAACCGTTTTTTGCGAACGGCGGCCGCAAGAACAGGGCAACTGCTCAATTATTCCGACCTGGCGCGTGATGTGGATATCGACCACAAAACAGCGAAGTCATGGCTGTCGGTGCTGGAAACCTCTGGGCTGGTTTACCTGTTGCAGCCCTATCACAACAACGTCACCAAGCGGATCATCAAAACCCCCAAACTGTATTTCCTGGATACAGGTCTGTGCAGTTATCTGACGCAGTGGCCAACCGCCGCGTCATTGGAGGCGGGGGCGATGTCGGGCGCCATTTTGGAGAGCTATATGTTTGCAGAAATCCTCAAAAGTTACTGGCATAACGGCAAGACCCCGCATCTTTACTATTACCGCGACACGGACCAAAAAGAGGTCGATCTCATCATGGAAACAGGGGATACGCTTTATCCGATAGAGTTCAAGAAAACCGCCAACCCCTCAAAAACAGCATCCAAGCATTTTCATGTGCTTAAAAAGCTGGGAAAACCAGTTGGGCATGGCGCGGTGCTGTGCTTCGTGGAAAAGCCCGTGCCGTTATCCCGCGAGGTAACGGCGATTCCCGTGGGGTATTTATGAGGTGAACTGCCACCCATCCCAGCAAAATTTCTCCCCCGCATCGTGGTGCTTGCCATTAGCCCGTTGGCTTGGTTATGGTAGGCCGATGTCTTTTGTTTGGGGTACAGGCTATGGCTTATTCAGCGTCGGGTTCGGGTAAAAATCATGCGGATCATGGTCATGATCACGCTCATACGCCCCGGGGCTTGCGGCGGTGGCTGTTTTCCACCAACCACAAGGATATCGGCACCCTGTATCTGTATTTTTCGGTGCTGGCGGGGCTGATCGGCGGCGGCATTTCGATGCTGATGCGGGCCGAATTGATGGATCCTGGCATGCAATATATGGGCACCGACTATCAGCAATGGAACGTGTGGATCACCGCGCATGGCCTGATCATGGTGTTTTTTGTGGTGATGCCGGCGCTGATCGGCGGCTTTGGCAACTGGTTTGTGCCGCTGATGATCGGAGCGCCCGACATGGCCTTTCCGCGGCTTAACAACATCTCATTCTGGCTGTTAATTCCAGCCTTTGCCTTGCTGGGCGCCTCAGCCTTTGTGGGCGAGGGGGCGGGAACGGGCTGGACGGTCTACCCACCGCTAAGCAGTATCGGCAGCCATTCAGGGCCAGCGGTGGATATGGCGATTTTCAGCCTGCACCTTGGCGGCGCATCCTCAATCCTTGGCGCGATCAATTTTATCGTCACCATTTTCAACATGCGTGCGCCAGGCATGACGTTTCACAAAATGCCGCTGTTCGCCTGGTCGATTTTGGTGACCGCCTTTCTGCTGGTGTTCTCACTACCTGTTTTCGGCGGCGCGATCACCATGTTGTTGGTGGATCGCAACTTTGGTGGCAGCTTTTTTGATCCGGCCGGCGGCGGCGACCCGTTGCTTTACCAGCATCTGTTCTGGTTCTTTGGCCATCCTGAGGTCTACATCATGATTCTGCCGGCCTTTGGTATTGTCAGCCATGTGATTTCCACCTTTTCCAAAAAGCCGATTTTTGGCTATTTGGGCATGGTTTACGCCATGGTCAGCATTGGGGTGTTGGGCTTTGTGGTGTGGGCGCACCATATGTATACAGGTGGTTTGTCTACCGATACCAAGGCCTATTTCACCGCCGCCACCCTGATTATCGCGGTGCCAACTGGCATCAAGGTGTTCAGCTGGATTGCGACCATGTGGGGTGGATCGATCGACTTTAAGGTGCCGATGTGGTGGGCGATTGGCTTTATCTTTCTGTTCACGGTTGGCGGGGTGACTGGGATCGTGCTGGCCAACGCTGGCGTTGATCAAATGCTGCACAACACCTATTACGTCGTGGCGCACTTCCACTATGTGTTAAGCCTTGGCGCGGTGTTTGCCATTTTCTGCGGTTTTTACTACTGGATTGGCAAAATGTCGGGCTATCAGTACAACGAAACCTTGGGGCGCATCCATTTTATTCTGACCTTTATCGGCGTGAACCTGACCTTTTTCCCGATGCATTTCTTGGGGCTGGCGGGCATGCCGCGGCGGATTCCTGATTATCCGGATGCCTATGCCGGCTGGAACTATGTCGCCAGCATTGGTGCCTTTATCGCCGGCATCGCCACCCTGTTCTTTTTGGTGGTGGTGATCGAGCTGTTTATCAAAAAACGGCCGGCTGGCAATAACCCCTGGGGCGTGGGCGCGAACACCCTGGAATGGACGCTAACCTCACCCCCGCCGTTCCATAGTTTTGAGGAGTTGCCGCAGATTCCTGATGATCACCATCACGGATAAATCATGGCGATGCCAAAATGCGCCCCTAAAGCTGCGCCTGCGGGGGTTTCCTCCCCCGATAGGACCCCAACTGATCTAAGCGCTGGGTCCAAGGCAGGAGCCCTGAACCATTGGCGCGATTACTGGCAGTTGCTGAAACCACGGGTGATGGCGCTGGTCATTTTTACCAGCTGGGTTGGCCTGTACCTGGCGCCCACCCATCTGCCCCCCATCAAGGCGCTGATCGCCATGCTTTGTATCGCCACCGGTGCGGGGGCGGCGGGCGCGCTGAACATGTGGTGGGAAAGGCGCAGCGATGGCCTGATGAAGCGCACCCGCCAACGTCCCCTGCCCGCAGGGCGTTTGCAGCCCACGCCAGCCTTGCTGTTTGCGGTGGCGCTGGCCATCGCATCGGTGGCGGTGATGGCTTTTGCGATCAATGGCTTGGCGGCTGGCCTGTTGGCCCTGACCATCGTTTTTTATGTCGGAATCTACACCATTTGGCTAAAACCCCGCACCCCGCAAAATATCGTGATTGGCGGCGCTGCCGGCGCACTGCCCCCCGTTATCGGCTGGGCGGCGGCCACCGGGCAAACCGCGCTGCTGCCCTGGCTGTTGTTCCTGCTGATTTTTGTGTGGACGCCGCCCCATTTTTGGGCGCTGGCGATCAATTTGCGCCAAGACTACGCCAAGGCAGGCACCCCCATGCTGCCGGTGGTGGCGGGCTTGCCCCATACGGTGCGGCAAATCTGGTTTTACAGCCTGCTGTGCGTGGCGGTCAGCCTGCTTCCCCCCCTGTTTGGCCTGACCGGCTGGCTTTATGCGGCAACAGCCATCGGGCTGGGCGGCTGGTTCGCGCGCAGCTGCTGGCGGTTGTACCAGGTGGATACCACCGATGAGCAGGCCCTAGCCAAGCATGCCAAAGCCACCTTTGCCTGCAGCATTGTGTATTTGTTCGGCCTATTCTTAGGGCTGGTGCTGGATCACGCGCTGCTTGCGCCACTGAACTTTCCGTTCATTCCCCCCCTAACCCCTAGCAGTGTTTTGCCCCGATGATTCCCCGTTACAGCCGCCCCGCCATGCTCACCCTTTGGTCGGATGAGGCCAAATTGCAATACTGGTGGCAGGTTGAGTTGGCGGTGTTGGAGGTGTTGGCCAAGCGGGGGGAGGTGCCGCAGGAGGATTTGGCGCAGATTAAGGCCAGCGCGACCATCAACCCCGCCCGCATGGCGGAGATTGAGGCGGCGGTGCATCACGACGTGATCGCCTTTGTCACCATGATGGCGGAATCGGTCGATGGTCATGCTTCGGGTGAAGGGGCGGGGCGGTGGATCCACTACGGCTTGACCTCAAGCGATGTGGTGGATACCGCCTTTGGCCTGCAGCTGTGTGCCGCTAGTGATCTGTTGCAAACGGGATTGCAGCGGCTGGCGGATGCCCTAAAAACGCAGGCTTTGGCGCATCGGCATACCCCCTGTGTCGGGCGCACCCACGGCATGCACGCCGAGCCGATTACCTTTGGCCTGAAGCTGGCCGGCTTTTACGCTGAGGTGCAGCGCAATTTGCAGCGGTTGCTGGCCGCGCGGGAGGAGGTGGCGATCTGCAAGCTTTCGGGCGCGGTGGGCGCCTATACCCAATTGCCGCCAGCGGTTGAGGCGGCGGTGGCAAGCCGGCTTAACCTGCGCCCCGAAACGGCGGCGACCCAGGTGGTGCCGCGTGACCGTCATGCCATGTGGTTTTCTACCCTGGCGGTGATCGCTGGCGGCCTAGAACGTCTGGCGACCGAGATTCGACATTTGCAACGCAGCGAGGTGGCTGAGGTTGAGGAGTATTTTGACGTGGCGCAAAAGGGTTCCAGCGCGATGCCGCACAAGCGCAACCCGATTTTAAGCGAAAATGTGGTGGGGCTTTGCCGCTACGTGCGCAGCGCAGTCCTGCCGGCGTTGGAGAATATCGCCCTGTGGCATGAGCGCGACATTTCCCACTCCGCGGTTGAGCGGGTGATCGCCCCCGATGCCAGCATCGCGTTGGATTTTGCCCTGCACCGCCTGGCTGGCGTGATCGAGAAATTGCAAATCTACCCCGACCACATGCTGGCGAATTTGCAGCGCACCAACGGGTTGGTGTTCTCGCAAAGCCTGCTGCTGCGCCTGGTGGAATCAGGGCTGGACCGCGACACCGCCTATCGCGCGGTGCAATCGGCGGCGCGGATGGTGGCGGCGGCCAAGGACGGCAGCGATTTGCTGGGCTGTTTGCGCCAACATTTGGCCGCATCCCCCACGCTGGCGAATCATGCTGCCGCCCTGCCTGAGCGTTTGGATCTGGGGTACTATTACCAGCAGCTGGATGTGGTGTTTGCTAAGGTCTTCGGGTCTTAAATCGGCTGACGATCCAGACAATCCAGCAGCCCCTGCAACAGCCAGGCCGCCGCCAGCGCATCGACCTTGCGGGCACGTTTTTGGCGGCTTTGATCGGCCTGTTCGATCAGCATGCGGTTGACCGCGGCGGTTGACATCCGCTCATCCCACAGCAGATAGGGCATGGGCATCGCCTGATCGATCAGCATGGCCAAATTTTGTACCCGTTGACAGGCGGGGCTGATGGCACCTTCCAGCGTCAGAGGCCAACCGTAGATCAGCGCGCCAACTGAGCGTTCGGCTACCAAGGCCTGCAGCATCGCCAGATCAAACGCCAGCTTGCCGCGCGCATGGGTGTGCAGCGGGTTGGCAAAGCTGCGACCGGCATCCGAAATTGCCAAGCCGATGGTCTTGCTGCCCACATCCAGCGCCAGCAGGCGGGGGCGATGGTCGCCGTCCAAGCTGGGCAACAATTGCGAGAGCGCCGTTACATCCACACAGGGCATGGCGCGGCAGCCCCTCCCGCTACCGAATGCTATTCCAGCTCAACCCCGCCGCCCTCTTGCGCCTCAGCCTGCTCAGACGGGGTGGCCTCGGCGATCAGATTGCCGGCGACCAGGCCAGCGTTTTGGCGCACAAAGCTTTCGATGCTGTCGGCCAGGGCGGGATTGTCTTTCAGGAATTGTTTGGCGTTCTCACGCCCCTGACCGATCCGCTGCCCCTGCGCGCTGAACCATGCGCCCGATTTTTGCACCACACCAGCCGCCTCACCCAAATCGATCAATTCGCCCAATTTGGAAATGCCGCCGCCATAAATCATGTCGAATTCCACTTGGCGGAAGGGCGGGGCGAGTTTGTTTTTCACCACCTTGACGCGGGTTTTTTGCCCCAACATCACGTCCTTGTCCTGAATTTTACCGATGTTGCGGATATCCAAGCGAACCGAGGCGTAGAATTTCAGCGCGTTACCGCCGGTGGTGGTTTCCGGATTGCCCCACATCACCCCGATTTTCTGCCGCACCTGGTTCAAAAAGATCACGGTGGTGCGGGAACGGGAGATTGAGGCGGTCAATTTACGCAAGGCCTGGCTCATCAAGCGTGCCTGCAGCCCCATATGGGCATCGCCCATGTCCCCCTCAAGCTCAGCCTTGGGAACCAGCGCGGCCACCGAATCGACCACCAGCACATCCACCGCGCCGCTGCGCACCAAGGTGTCGCAAATTTCCAACGCCTGCTCACCATGATCAGGCTGGCTGATCAACACATCATTCAGCACCACCCCAAGTTTCTGGGCATAGCTGGGATCCAGCGCATGTTCGGCATCAATAAAGGCGCAGGTACCACCAGATTTTTGCGCCTCAGCAATAATATGCAGCGCCAGGGTGGTTTTGCCGGAGCTTTCTGGCCCAAAAATCTCAATCACCCGCCCGCGTGGCACGCCGCCAACCCCCAGCGCGATATCCAGCCCCAACGAGCCGGTGGAGATCACATCGACATCCACCGATTGATCATGCTGACCCAAACGCATCACCGAGCCCTTGCCAAAGGCACGCTCAATCTGCCCCATTGCGGCCTCCAAAGCCTTTAACCGCTCCCCCGCCTTGGCATCATTAATGGCGGTAACGGTTGCAGTGGTTGAAGTGGCTGCGCGAATCGACATGGCACCTATCCTTTAAAAAAACAAAGTTGATAGGCTGGTTATAGCCGCGAATTGGGATCGCCGCAAGCACAGCAATAGACGGGGGAATCCATCAACTGCGGATCGGCTGCTTTCACACCGATGATCCGCCCCCACTTAAACGACTAAGCGTACCGATCCGCCGTTCGATTTCATGATTCGGCAGAAAGACCGCCGGATCAGCCTGCCAACACTCAAGGGCCATGATCAGGTTTTGGGTGGAGGTCAGCTGCAATCGACCTATTTCGTCAATCACCCACAGCACACCATGAACCCGTTGGCCGTCATCCTTGGCGATGCGGCGCAGCAGGCCATCACCGGTCAAAAGGATCGCATTTACATGGCGCCGCGCCGTCACCACACAAAAGCAATCATAGACAGAAAGGGCCGGATGCGTCGCCTTAACCCGCATCACCTCAGCCACTTGGGCCGGCGGCAAATCATAGCTTTGCATGCCGGCTTGCTCAAGGATGGCCCAATCCTTGGGGCCAAAATCCAACAGCTCGAATGCACGCACCGGCAGCGGGATGATCAGTTGATAGGGCAATTGAGCAAAGACCCTGAGCAGACCTGCTTTGCGTAGGTCGATTAAGCAAGACGCGTCGTTGACGATGATGGGATGCATCGGCTGGATCACGCGGCACGCGGTCCACGAATTTCCGCCTCAACCTCTGCCAGTGAACGTTTCAAAAGTTGCGCCACCCGCAACGGCGAAATCATTTCTTCCGCGCACGCGCGATACACCAGCCGCTCGAACCGCGATGGCTTTTCGAACGCGCCAAGGCCTTCGCCATTGCCGATCGGTTCAGGCTCTTGCGTCCGCCAGCCTTGAGCATAGGTGCGAAAGGCATAATCGACGGTCGCCCTGGGCAGCAAACCCGTATCGGCCAAACGATACAGCATGGCGGCGGCCGACATGCCGTAGGATTTTTTCAGGCGCATCAATTCGTGATAGGTGATGCCATGTCGCCCCTCACCAAATTCGCGGCGCAGATGGTTGGCCGGTGCCAAAAACGCGCCCGCGAAGCGGTTCATCACCTTTTCCAGCGGCACGGTGCCATCAGCCGGCTCAAGCATCAGGCGATGCGCCAATTCATGCGCCAGGGTAAAGCGCTTGCGCTCAACATTGCTGCGGCTTGAGATCACGATCACATCGGTATCGGCCTTGCCGCCGCTGCGCTTGACGGTGCAGGTCAGGCCGTGAAAACGTTCCGGCAGGGCGGCCTCGATCACGCGGATGCCCTGTTCTTCCAGCAGATCGGTCATGCTGGGAATCGGGTCTTCCCCCAAATTCCATTGTTGCCGCAGCGCCACGGCCATTTTTTCCGCATGCGCCAGATCAGCCTCTGCCTCGCAGCGCAAGTCGCCGAACGGGTCTTTGACCGCAGCCAGCTCAAGAATGGCTTCGATGGCGAGATAATTTTCCAGATTTTCGATCACGATGGCCTCGGCCTGGGCGCGATCTTTTGCCGAGGTGCCGGTGTGTTTGCGGAATTCGACGCCCACCAATTCGGCCACCTGACCGCCCATCAAAAAATCAAGCGACACGTCAAGAGCTTTCGCGAGGCCAACAAGCACTGCGGAAGACGGCATCATCTGGCCATTCTCATATTTGCTGATCGCCTGGGCGGTGACGGTTGGCACGATACGCAAAGACAGCTCCTGCATCGAGAACCCCGCCTTTTTCCGCGCCAATTTAAGCCGGTCTGCAAACATCCATCACGCCCCCCTGATGGTGGTTGATAAACACCATTTCAACAGATAATTATCAACACAGGGTTGGCATATTTGTCAACAAAATTCGCGTGACTGGGGCAGCCCCCGCTAAAAAGCTTATTTATGGCGCAGCCAGGCCAGATATTCTGGCACGCCCTGCTCAAGGGGGCGGAAGCTGCCTGT
>JBIJBF010000013.1:0-57655 GCA_044345375.1 Alphaproteobacteria bacterium | reverse complement strand
CTTCCCAACTGTGGCCCACCACCGGATGCCCCAACAGCTCATCCAGTGAGGCAATGTTCAGCAGGGCGTGGCACAGGCCGCTGTCGCGCACATAGGTTTTGGGGGTTTTGACCAACCGTTTGCCGATATTGCCAGTATTGCCAGACCATGGGCGCAGGCAACGCAACAGCAGCCAATCGCCCAGAATATCCACGTAGCGGTGAATGGTTGGCACGCTGAGGGCAAGATTGCTGGCCAGCGTGGGGCCGTTGACCGGGCAGCCCTGCCCATGCGCCAACATTGTCCAAAACCGCCGCAGGGATTCGGCCGGAACGCGCGGTCCCAGTGCTGGGATATCGCGTTCCAGATAGCTGGTGATAAAGTCCTGCCTCCAGTCAAGGCTGGCGGCGTTGTCGGGCTGCAACAGGCTGCGGGGAAAGCCACCGCGCAGCCACAGGCTGTTCATCGCATCGGGCGCATGGGTGGCCCAGCGGTTTTCTAAAACCGGCATTTCCATCAGGTTTAACGTGCCCAATTCCATATAGGCGATCCTGCCGGCCAGGCTTTCCGATGCTCCCTGCACCACATCCAAGCTGGCGGATCCCAGCAGCAGAAATTGGCTGGCCGATTCCCCCGCCGCGATCCGTTCGTCGATCACCCCGCGCAGGATGGGGAACAGCTCTGGCAGCCGCTGCACCTCATCCAAAATGATCAGGCGGTTGTGTTGATCCCGCAAATACAGCTCAGGTTCCTGCAGTTTGGCGAGGTCTGAGGGGCGCTCAAGATCCAGATAAAGCGTTGGTTTTTCAAGCGACTGGCCAAGGGTTTTTGCCAAGGTCGTTTTGCCCACCTGCCGTGCACCCAGCAGGGCAACCGCGGGGGAGCGCTTAAGGGCGTTGATCAGGTGATCATGGGCAAGACGCGGTATCATCCTTGAAATTATAACATTCAATATTATCATTTCAAGTTAAATGCAGGCGGGGCGGTGCGAGATCGCCCCACACAGCGGCTTGAGCTTTGGCGCGGAGCCGCCTAGAATATCGGCTGAAATTTTTCGCAACAGGTGGCAGCCATGGCTTTATTGCAAATTTTAACCGCGCCAGATCCACGGTTGAAAATCGTGGCGCAGCCGGTGGCGGCGGTGGACGATGATGTGCGCCGTTTGATGGACGACATGTTGGAAACCATGTACGCCGCGGATGGCATTGGGCTGGCCGCCACGCAGGTTGGGGTGGCCAAGCGGGTGGTGGTGATCGATTTGGCCGCCATGTCGGACAAGCCCCCGCAGATTCTGAAGCTAGCAAACCCCGAAATTCTGTGGTCGTCGGATCAGGATGTGATGTCTAGGGAGGGGTGCCTGTCGGTTCCCGGCGTGTTTGATGACGTGATTCGTTCAACCCGCTGCACCGTGCGCTATTTGGATGAACAGAACGAGCTGCGGGAACTGAACGCTGAGGGGCTGTTGGCCGCCTGTTTGCAACATGAAATCGACCACCTGAACGGCCGCCTGTTTGTCGATCACCTTTCCCCCCTAAAACGCTCCATGGCCTTGAAAAAGCTGACCAAAATGAAAAGGCTGGCGGGGAATTGATGCTTCCGCATCTTAATTCCCCTCTGCGGAGAGGAATTTTTTGCTTGAATTTTTACTGGCACTGTATATATTAAATAAATAATTTTTAATGGAGGCGCGCAATGAATTGGGGGGCTACTGCTAATTGGGCGCTTGCGCGTTTTGAGGAACGGGTGTTTGGTGAAAAGTCACAGGGCGCAATTTGGAAGATGGCTTCCAGCGCGATATCACAACAGCTAAGAATCCGTGTGAATCCACCACCCCCTGAAAATATAGAAACTATATCGGAATCTGGCGCAATTGAACTGTTGAGTCAGGCCTATGGTTTCTATGCTCCTCTCGAAAACATGGCAGCGCCGTTTTGGATGAGGGCTAAGGATTCGCCTGGGATTGTGATGGATTGGAATGTTGCTGCCAAGGGGGCGCTTGCGCGTTTTGATGACATGATGTTTGGTCCAGAGAAAACAGATGAGCAGTTGCAGCAGGAGGTTGCTTGCAAGATTTGGCAGGAGGCTTCTAATAGGATGGTGGGTACAATCAATGAACCACCTGCGATTCTGCCGCCACCTGAAAACCTAGGCGCCAGCGGCACATCTGAAGCATTTGCAAGTTTTGCTCAGGCCTATGATCTGCCCCAAGAAACGGCACAGATTTATTGGGGCGCAGCTTTGAGGTCTTGTCGCGCGCAAGATGTTAAGGGGCAGCATTGCCAGCTAAAAAAAGCGCGTCGCCTAGGGAGTAATCTGGTGATGTTAAGTGCGGCCAGTACGGTTGGACTATTAGCTACAATCTATATCGGATATTCACCGTCGCCAACAACAACAGACCTGCAGAGGGAACTCCAGAAGAATCTTGTCCCAATAGGAGCAGTGGGTTTATCGATAATAGTGGCGACTGCTGTTCAACTGAAGGGATTAGATGATCAGGAA
Organism: Alphaproteobacteria bacterium; assembly: GCA_044345375.1. Lineage (GTDB taxonomy): Bacteria > Pseudomonadota > Alphaproteobacteria > CAISOG01 > CAISOG01 > CAISOG01. The sequence goes on along the minus strand of JBIJBF010000013.1, from coordinate 55,177 downwards.
TACGATTGGGTTGAAGCACATCGAGCAGGCCATATCGCATCCTGCGAATATTTTAGAGAATAACGCTGGTTTAACCCTGCGGTTTGGCAGCGCTGGCCGATCTAAATCACGGCTTGCATCAAGCCGGTGATTGGGTTCATACTGCTAGCCATGTCGCAAGAAAATACCGTTTCCCATGAAGCAGCCGCTGCTGGCAGCGCGCCAAGGCTTGATCCGCGGTTGTTGGAGCTGCTGGTTTGCCCGTTGACCAAGGGCGGGTTGGTGTATGACGCGGCGCAGCAGGAGTTGATCAGCTGGCAGGCCAAATTGGCCTATCCGATCCGCGATGGCATTCCGATTATGTTGATTGAGGAAGCGCGTAAATTGGCGGAGGATTAGTTGGTTCTTGCGATCACCAACTCGTCCTGCAAGAACCACCCCGTCAGGCTTCGCCTGCCACCCCTCCGCAAGAGGGGAATTAAGTAAGGGCGGAGGATTAGCGACGTTTTCGACCGCTATTCTCCGCCGATAACCGCCAATTGCCCTGTTGATCTTGACGGATGATGCAGTGATTCAGCGTGGATTGACGCCCCCCTGACAGCCCCAATCCCACCTTATCCCCCCCCATTTTCTCCCAAAGCCGTTGCAGGTCGTCAAAGCGGGGGGGATAGGGGGTGTTGCCGATTTGTTGCAGCAGGCTGGCCAGCAGGCGCCAACGCACCTCAGGCAGCGCTGCGGCCAACACGGCGTGCTGCAGGATTACGCCGCCCACCGCATCCATGGTCACCGCGGTGGCGCGCAATTGTTCCACCACCGATTCCACCACCGCCCGCGCCTCATGCAGCCGTAAGCTGGCCTCAGCCAGGCGATCGCTGGGCAACAGATCTGGGTAGTCGCGCAGCAGTTGGCGGATGCGCACTCGGTCATAGCGGCTGTCCTGATTGCTGGGATCCTCAATCCACGCCTGCCCCTGCTGCTGCAGATAATCGACGCAGTCCTGATGGCCAAAGCCCAGCAGGGGGCGCAGGATTTTGCCGCTAGTCTCCCCCCAAACCCGGTTTTGCACGCTGGCCGGCGCTGCCAGGCCATAAAGCCCGCTGCCGCGTTTCAGGCGCAGCAACAGATGCTCGGCCACGTCATCGCGTTGGTGGGCGGTTAGCAGCAGGGAGCAGGCATGCTCGCTGCACCAGTTTTCCAACAGCTGGTAGCGAGCCTGGCGCGCGGCGGCCTGTTGGCTGGCGCCGTTTTGCGCCAGCGGTGCCTGCTGCCACACCAAGGTTTCATGGGCGATGCCGCGTGCATGCAGCCACTGCTGAACCTGCGCCGCCTCAACCGCGCTTTCTGATCTCAGCCGATGATCGACGGTCAGGCCAACCACCGCCACGCCATGCGCCTGTCCCCACTGCTGTGCCAGCAGCGTCAGCGCCATGCTGTCTGCCCCGCCCGACACCGCAACCGCCAGTTTTTGCTGGCCAAGGCTGGCGGCATCCACCCCCAGCTGCTGCATCGCGTCCGCAAAGGCAGCATCGGTCAGAGGCCGCATGGAACCGCTTTATTTAGATGGCACAGGGGTTTCGCCGGCGTAGTTGTAAAAGCCTTTTTTGGTTTTACGACCCAGCCAGCCAGCCTCAACATATTTGACCAACAGCGGGCATGGGCGGTATTTGCTGTCTGACAGCCCCTCATACAACACGCGCATAATCGCCAGGCAGGTGTCCAGCCCGATAAAGTCGGCCAGCTCAAACGGGCCCATCGGGTGGTTGGCGCCCAGTTTCAGCGCGGTGTCGATGGAGGTGATTGAGCCCACCCCCTCCTCCAACGTATAGACCGCCTCATTAATCATCGGAATCAGGATGCGGTTGACGATAAAGCCGGGAAAATCCTCGGCCACCACCGGCTGTTTGCCCAGACGATTCGCCAAGTCTAGCACGCTGTCAAAAGTCGGTTGGTCGGTGGCGATGCCCTTGATCAACTCCACCAGCTGCATCACCGGCACCGGGTTCATGAAGTGCATGCCCATAAATTTTTCAGGCCGATCGGTGGTGCTGGCCAAACGGGTGATGGAGATCGAGCTGGTGTTGGTCAGCAAAATCGCCTCAGCCTTCAGGTGGGGCAGCACCTTGGCAAAAATCTCTTTCTTAATCGCCTCATTCTCCGTGGCGGCCTCAATCACCGCATCGCTGCCCGCAAAGCCCGCCAGCTCGGTGGTGGTGGTGATACGAGCCAACGCAGCCGTCACCAACTCCTCCGTAATCTTGCCCTTGGCCACTTGCCGCGCCAGATTGGCCTTGATGCCCTCAACCCCTGCCGTCAAGCGCTCAGCCGTTACATCGTTCAGAATCACGTTCAGGCCTGATACCGCGCAAACATGCGCAATGCCGCTGCCCATCTGTCCGGCGCCGATCACGCCAATGGTTTGAATGCTCACGAGAATTTTCCTTTAAGGGGGTGGGTGTGGGATAAGCTTCGGAGGGATCCTACGACCCCTTTCCTTTCCAAGTGATTAACAACACAAACAAAACCAGGCTTAGCCCTTGCAACCCGATGCGCCAGCGCATCAACCGGTTGCCGTAGCGTTGGTTGAAATCCCCCCCCTTAATCATGCCAACAATGCCGACGGTTAACACCGTCAGGGTGGCGAACAGGGCCAGCAGCAGGGCATAGGGAAGATAGGTTTGCATCGAAAACACCACCGCATTTGCACAGGTTATGGAGCGGGTGAAGGGGATCGAACCCTCACCACCAGCTTGGAAGGCTGGAGCTCTACCATTGAGCTACACCCGCGCTCTAAGTCGCCACCCTAACTCCAACCGCGCTGCAATGCAAGGATTAGTGGCAACCGCTAACACACTTAATCTGGTCTCCCGCGCTTCATCTGGCACCCCACACTCCATCTGGTCAAAGCCTGCAAAGCTGGTTAAGCTGCGCGCATCATGTCAGGAAATGCTTTCGGCCGTTATTTTACCTTTACCACTTGGGGGGAAAGCCACGGGCCGGCGATTGGTGCGGTGGTGGATGGGGTGCCGCCGCGCATTCCGATTGATGAGGCGGATATTCAGCGGTGGTTGGATCGCCGGCGGCCGGGGCAGTCGGCCTATACCACCCAACGCCAGGAACCTGATCGGGTTAAGATTTTGTCGGGCGTGTTTGATGGCCAAACCACCGGCACGCCGATTGGGCTGATGATTGAAAATGTCGATCAGCGCAGCCATGACTATGGCGATATCGCCGCGGCTTTTCGGCCTGGCCATGCCGACTACACCTATTTCAAAAAATACGGCATCCGTGACTACCGTGGCGGTGGGCGCAGCAGCGCGCGCGAAACGGCGATGCGGGTGGCGGCTGGGGCGATTGCCCGCAAGATTTTGACCCATCTGCTGGGGGATGGGGTGACGGTTCGGGGCGCTCTGGTGCAGCTGGGGGGAAAGAAAATTCAGCCGAATCGTTGGGATTGGGCGGCGGTGGCGCAAAACCCCTTTAACAGCCCCGACTTGGCGGTGGTGGACGAATGGGCGGCCTATCTGGATGGGGTGCGCGCGGCGGGCAGCTCAGTCGGCGCGGTGATTGAGGTGGTGGCCAGCGGCCTGCCGCCTGGGTTGGGGGAGCCGGTCTATGATCGCCTGGACGCCGATTTGGCCAAGGCCCTGATGAGCATCAACGCGGTTAAGGGGGTTGAGATTGGCAATGGCTTTGCCGCGGCGGCGTTGCGGGGGGAGGAGAATGCGGATGAAATGGTGATGCTGGATGACGGTTCCGATCAGGCGCGCTTTTTGTCCAACCACGCGGGCGGCATTCTGGGCGGCATTTCTACCGGCCAAGATATCGTGGCGCGCTTTGCGGTTAAGCCCACCAGCTCGATCCAGCAAAGCCGCCAAACGGTGAATGAGGCGGGGGACAATGTGGCGCTGAGCACTTTGGGTCGGCATGATCCATGCGTTGGCATTCGCGCCGTGCCGGTGGGGGAGGCGATGGTGGCCTGCGTGCTGGCCGATCACTTGCTGCGCTACCGCGCGCAATGTGGGCAGAACTGGGGTGGGCATCAGGTTTTGACAAAGGGCGAAAAGTAACAGGCATGCAAATCAAAAAATGGACGGTACGGTTTTTGGTCACCATCGGCGCGTTGTCGGTGCTGGGTGGCTTGGCGGCGGGCGGCGTGGTGGCCTATCGGATGCGCCATGCCCACCCCCATTTGCCGCCGCAATTCGTGCTGCAGGTGGCCTTTCCCGATCATTTTGCCGAAATGGCCAACAGCGATCCCTTGGCGCTGGTGGTGGATGGCCCCCCCCAGCCAACTTTCGCCGATTTTCTGCTGTCGTTATCTGCCGCTGCGGAAGATCCACGGGTGATGGGCATCGCCGCCGATCTAAGCCGTACCACGGTGGGCATGGCGCAGGCGCAGGAACTGCGTGAGGTGTTAAAGCAGTTCAGCAACAACGGCAAATTCACCTATGCCTTTGCCGACAGTTATGGCGGGATTGAGGGCGGCAACAATTTGTATTACCTGGCCAGCGCCTTTGATGAGATTTGGCTGCAACCCACCGGCTCGGTTGGCCTGACCGGCCTGGGGGTTGAGGTGCCCTTTTTTCGGGGTTTGTTCGACAAAATCGGCATCCAGCCACAATTTGCCAAGCGCTATGAATACAAATCCGCCCCCGACAGTTTTACCGAAACCGCGATGGGCGATGCCCAGCGGGAGGAGACGGTGCGGCTGCTGGGCGATTTGAACCAACAGCTGCTGCAGGGGGTGGCCGATGACCGTGGGTTAGAGCTGGTGGATCTGCAAACCGCGTTGGTGCGGGCGCCCTTTGCCGCGACTGAGGCGGTGGAACTGCGGCTGGTGGATCACATTGGCTATCGCAGCGATGTGCTGGAGCAGGCGCAAACCACGGCGGTTGAGGAGGGGGAGGATGGCGGCGATCAGGCGTCTATCCCCATTACGCCGCGGCCGCGCCATTGGCCGCTGGTACCGCTGGACGCCTATGCACCCCTGCCCAGCAAAAGCCCGCACCACAGCAAAGATGCGCCAATTATTGCGGTGATTCCGGCGGCTGGGATGATTTTGCGCAGCGCAGACGCTGGGGGGATTCCTGGCAACACCGATGAGGTCAGCGGGGCGGATCACCTTGAGGCGTTGTTGGGAGCGGCGGCGGAAAATCCAGCGGTGGCGGCGATCGTGCTGCGGGTGGACAGCCCGGGCGGCGATATTGTGGCGGCCGATACCATCTGGCATGCGCTGGCTGAGGCGAAAAAAAGCAAACCGGTGGTGGTCTCGATGGGCAATTACGCGGCCTCTGGCGGCTATTATTTGGCATTGCCTGCCAGCAGGATTTTGGCCAACGCTGGCACCATTACCGGCTCCATCGGGGTGTTTGGCGGAAAATTTGCGATCAGCGAGCTGTTGAACAAATTGGGGGTTACGGTTGAGCAGGTTAAGATTGGCGCCAACGCCCTGGCCGCCAGCATGGCCCGCCCGTTTGGGGAGGAGGATGGGGCGTTGTTTGATCGTGGCATCGATGCGGCCTATGCCGATTTTGCTGGGCGTGTTGCCAGCGCCCGTCATTTTGACGCCGCCAAGCTGGATCGGGTGGCGCGGGGGCGGGTATGGACGGGGCAACAGGCGGTTGATGAGCAGCTGGTGGATGCGCAAGGGGGGCTGCTGACCGCCTTGGATGCCGCCCGTGAGTTGGCCAAAATCCCTAATGACGTTGCGGTTGATGTGCGGGTGTATCCCGAAACCAAGGCACCGCTGGAAATTATTCTGGAGTTTTTAAGCGGCGAATACCCGCAGGCGCAGTTGGGCTTGGGGCAGATGGTGGCGGCGCAACAGCTGGGGGCTGCCGGCCTAACGGGGTGGATACAGGTGCTGACGACGGCTACGCCCCACGCTGTTTTGCCCCCCATGCGGTTGCACTAGAGCATTTCCCATTTAGCCCACCACGTCGTCAGGCTGCGGACTCGCCGTGCTCACGTATATAGGATACGCTCCGCGCGCCTCGCCTTGCCTTCCTAGTGGTGAACTAAAGCGAAAACGCTCTAGACTGGCTTGCCCACCCCAGCTTTTGCGGCTACAACCCCATCATCCAAAGACTTTATAGAAATCGCACAGGAGAACTCTTATGAAAATTAACGCCGTTGAAATTCGCCCAGGCAATGTGTTGGAACATCAGGGGCGTTTGTGGTCGGTTACCAAGACCCAGCATGTGCAACCTGGCAAGGGCGGTGCCTTTATGCAAATCGAAATGAAGGATATCAAGCTGGGCACCAAATTGAACGAACGCTTCCGTTCGGAAGATGCGGTGGAAAGGGCGCGGTTGGATGAATCCCCCTTTCAGTTTCTCTACGCCAATGGCGATGAATACAGCTTCATGAACCGCGAAACCTATGACCAAGTGGTGTTAAGCGCTGAACAAATCGGTGAGCAGGTGGATTTTCTGGTTGAAAACATGGATGTCACCATTTTGTTGTATGAGGATGAGCCGATCAGCGTGCAACTGCCCGAAACCGTGGTGTTGGAGGTGGTTGAGGCGGATGCGGTGGTGCGCGGTCAAACCGCCAGCTCAAGCTACAAACCGGCCAAATTGGCCAATGGTCGGCGGGTGATGGTGCCCCCCTTTATCGAAAGCGGCACCATGGTGTTGGTCAACACCGCTAGCGGCGAATACATGAAGCGGGCCACCGAATAGTTCCCCCCTCTCATTGTTCTACCGTAAGTGCTTAAAAAACCCTATACTGGGGTTTCATGGTTCCTGGGATGGGTAAGATCGATTGATGCCGCGTTCTTTGCAAAAAACTGTTCTTGGCACGCTGTTGATCATGCTGTCGTTGGTTGGTTGTTCGGGTGCTGGCGCCACCAGCAGCCCCGATGTCAGCATCCGTCCTGATGGCACGGTGGTCAGCAGCTGGAAAAACACGTCGTTTCCGGTTGAGAATTTCCAAAAAATCAGCAGCCCCTATGGCTGGCGGACAGGGCCCACCAGCGGCAAGCGCGAGTTCCACAACGGCATTGATTTGGCCGCGCCGCACGGCTCCTATGTGCGCAATTGGGCGGATGGGTTGGTCACCGACGTCAGCTATGATCGCCGTTGTGGTTGGCGGGTTGAGGTGAACAGCGGGGCTTGGGAACATGTTTATTGCCACCTAAGCGGTATTGGGGTGCGCAAGGGGCAGTATGTTAAGGCGGGGCAAACCATCGCCGCGGTTGGCGAAACGGGCCATGCCACTGGGCCACATTTGCACTGGACATTGCGGTACAATCAGCAATTGATTGACCCATCGGCGGTCATTTACGCGATGCGACAGGCTTGGTCGCTTGCTAATAAATAGGGAGATTTTAAGGGTGAAACAGGCGATGCTCAAAAAACTATGGCTGGCCGCGGTTTTGGTGGTGCTGGGCAACTTGCCGGCGATGGCCCTGAATCTAAACGCGGCGGATGCGGCGGCCTTGGCGCGGGTGGATGGCTATCTGAACAGCCTGAAAAGCCTGCAGGCGCAGTTTCAACAGGTGCAGGGCGGTGGTGGTGGGAGCGGCACCAGCGTGGCTGAGGGCACCTTGTATATTCTGCGGCCAGGACGTTTGCGGGTGGATTACCAACGGGGCGCGCAGCTGCAGATCCTAAGCGATGGAACCTATCTGGTGTACCGCGATCTGGCATCGCAGGAAAGCTCAACCGTGCGGCTGGCGGAAACCGCGCTGGCGGCCTTGGTGAAGCAGGATGTGAAGTTGGCCAGCGATTTTCAAATCGTGGGCTTTGTTAGATCCGCACCAACCGCAACCTCTGGGGGCGCCTATAGCACCTTGGCGGTCAGCGTGATGCCCAAAACCGATGGCAACCGCGACATGTTGATTTTGTTTTTCAAAGACGGCGAAAGCCCCGAATTGCTGGGCTGGAGTTTGCGCAACGCCCAGGGCGAAAGCTCGACCCTGAATTTTACCAACCTGCAACCCAACCTGCCGTTGAAAGCTGAGCTGTTCAAACTGAACGGCAAAACGGGGGCGGCGGGTTCATCGACCGGCTCGGGCGCCGCCTTGGGTGACAGCGCTTCACCCTTCCACCCTGAGGTGCGCACCCCACCCCCCGCGCTGCCCGTCAACCGTGAGGACAAGGTGCGCACCACGCCGGTCAGCAAAAGCAAACTGCCGTAGCCTAAGGCATTATCTTTCGCGGAGGTGTCCCACCACATGGTAATGCGGAGTTGAAGGTTCTGGTTGCCAATAGGGGCGATCAATCGTTTTCAGATACTCCTTATCCAGCAACCCTTCCAATGCTTTGGCCAAACCCTCCACCCCCCATTCGCCTATGGCCACGCATTTTTCCGTTACCTCGGTGTCGGATAGAGTTTGCATATATTTCCAAAAATCCCACAAGGATTGCGGTGTAAATCCGCCGTTTTCGGCCAGTAAAAGAAGTTTTTGATGGAGCTTTTGTTGTTTCTGGGTTCCGTTAATCAATGGCGTGATCAGCCATGTTTGGTTTGGTTGGAGAGGATCCGAATCGGTTGGTTTGGGCGAGATGTTATGTAAAGATTTTTTTTTAATCAAAGCTTGAATCATCGATTGGGGGTTGGTCGTGGTGCCAAGCTGTCCTTGGAGGTTTTCGGAAGAAAGAACCGCCACAGCCACGCATATGACGGTCTTTGGTAAGATTGGATTGTGGTATAGCTGAATGAGATGCAGCAGGGGGTCGAAGCTGTTGCTACAGGGCGTGGTCGCGTTGGGATTTATTATGAATCTTTGGTTGCAAGCTATTAATTTTGTGTCGCAATCCATGCCTAACCAACCTGCTAAACGCTCTAGGGGGTGATCTTAAAAACGGCGTTTTCAAAATTCGCTTGATCAATTTTGGCGCCGCTTAGGTTGGCATCGATCAGGATGGCGTGGCTTAAATTGGCACCGGTTAGGTCGGCGCCAATCAAATTGGCACCGGTCAAATTGACGCCAGATAAATTGCTGTTCACCAATTTTGCCTTGGATAAATTGGTTGGCCAGAAACGCATATTGGCCAATTGACCCCGTTTATCCAGCTCAACCGCTTTCAGAATCGCATCGCGCAAGTCAATGTTGCTAAGGTCAGCACCGGCCAGGTTGGCGCCGGCCAAATTGGCCTTTGACAGCTTGGCATCGCGCAAATTGGCTTGGTTAAGGTCGGTCATCACCAGCAGGGCGTGTTGCAGATTGGCGCCGATTAACAGGGTTTCTTGCATGTCGGCACCGCTGAGATTCACCCGTTGCAAATCAAAATTGCCAAGATCCTGTTTGGCCAAAACAGCGCGTTCACCGCGACTGCCCTGAGATTCCACCCATATTTTGTGATCTTCCAGAATATCTTCAAGCTTGCGCGGCTGTGTTGTTCTGGTATCGCGCAACAAGTTCATCAGCTCAGGCGGGGCATCGCTGCCTAACGATGTGCCGGTGAAATCGATATTTTCCAAAACGGCGTTTTCCATTTTGGTGTTTTCCAACATCGCGTAACGCATGTTGGAGCCAGTCAAATTGGCATTGCTTAAATTGGCTCCAGCCAGATCAACATAGGAAAGATCGGCGTTGCGCAGGTCAGTACCAACAAAATTGCATCCCCGCAGGCTGGCACCCTTCATGCGGGAACCGATCATGGTGGCGCCGTTAAAATCCGCCCCATTTAAATTGGCATTCTCCATATTGACGTTATTAAGCTTGGTATTGCTTAGGTCGGTTTGAACGGTATCGGTTTTTTCGTTGTTGCTGCGAACGATCGCGCCAGATCGCAAATCGGTTTCGGTTAAATTGGCACCAGTTAGATCGGCGTTGCGAATTTTAACCCCGCGCAAATTGGCCCGCAGCAAATTGGCATCCACCAACAGCGCGCCATCAAGATTTGAGCAAAACAGATCCGCAAAGCTTAAATCGGTTCCGGTAAAATTGCTGTTGTTAAGATCACACCCCATCAACTTACAGGATTTAAGCGTGCGATAGGCGACATCCATCCCAATCAGCGGCTTTCCGGTAATGATCAGGCGTTCGCCGTCATTCTCCCCCTGCAGCCAAACTTCATGGGCCAGGATCGCCTTTTCAAGATTGGAAATCGATGTTGACAATTGTTTATACCCACCCACTTAAGACGATTCGAACGACAGCCTGTTGCCCCGGAGGATCAATTTGTAAAGCCAGTTCGCAACGAAAATACAGTTTCTCAACAAAAATTTTCATCTTTCGAAAGCCTTTGCTTGATTGCATCCCAACCACACTTAACCCCGCTGCGGTTAGATGTTTTTCGGTTAAGGCCTCACCCGATAGATCGGTAAGGCTGTACAGGATAAACCAGGATGGCGCGCCGTTCTTACCGGTTGATGCCTCATAGATGTCATTAGGCAGGCGTTTGGTAATAGACGCAAATTGCAACGATAAATGATCAATTAAGCTTTGCATGTTGCAACAGTCTCCTAGACCATATCTTACCCAAGGGCGATTAACAGATTGTTAATCGTGGGTGATGACAAGCCTTAGGGGCAAAAATTCCCAGCTTATCAAAACACTGGTGGATTGCAGCAGCGCTGGTTATAGTCGTTTCAATTTAAAAAATACCAGCTTGCGAAAATGTCATGAGGTCGAGAAACGGAGCGGAGTGTACCGATGGGGTACATGAGCACCGCAAGTGCAGAGCTCATGATATTTGCAGCACTGTAAGTTTTTAAAGTGGAATGACTATAGAACAGGGGATGTCTTTTTATGCATCTACCCTATTGGTTGGGTCTTGGCGATCTTGGTCAGGGTTTTTTGCAGCTTAGCTTGTGTCTGCTGGCCTTGCAGTTTTTGCTTGGAACCGGCCTGTGGTCTGGGTTTGGCAAAGTGCTGTCGGATGTGGTGATCGCCAACATGGCGGTGATGTTCTTGGCGATGGCGGTGCTGGTGGCGGCGCATGTGCAGGTGGATTTGCATCTGCTGAACGTGGCGCAGAACAGCAACCGGAACGCGCCGTTGTTGTACCGTATTGCAGGCGCCTGGGGCAATCATGAGGGATCGTTGTTGCTGTGGCTGCTGTGGATGGCGCTGTCCAGCATGCTGTTGCTGGGGTTGCAACGAAAATTGCCGTCGGCCACGTCCTTGCTCACGAAAGCCTTGGCGGTGCAGGCGGGGTTGCAGCTGTTGTTAACCAGCTACGCCCTGATTTTCTCCAACCCCTTTATCCAATCAACGCAGCCGGCCGTGGCAGGGATGGGGCTTAACCCGCTGCTGCAAGATGTTGGCCTGGCGATGCACCCACCGCTTTTGTATCTGGGGCTGACGGGGCTAAGCCTGCCTTTTGCTTTGGCGATGGCGGCCCTATGGATGGGCGGCATGGCGCAGGATTGGGCGCGGCTTAGCCGGTTGTGTGTGGTGTGGGCATGGGGCTGGATGACCCTGGGCGTGGCGCTTGGCAGCTGGTGGGCCTACCGCGAGCTTGGCTGGGGCGGCTGGTGGTTTTGGGATCCGGTGGAAAATGCGGCGTTGGTGCCATGGTTGCTCGCAACCGCCATGCTGCATGGGTTGCGTTTGGCCAACTCTGCTAAGGGGCGTGATCGGGTGTGGGAAAAAAGCGCGCAACTGATGGCGATTTTCGCCTGCGTTAGCACGCTGTTGGCGATGTTTTTGGTGCGCTCTGGCCTGTTAACCTCCGTTCATGCCTTTGCCCTGGATCCCGCCCGTGGCACGGTGCTGTTGTTGATGACTGGGGTGGTGCTGCTGACCAGCCTCACCCTGTTTTTGTGGCGAAGCAGTACCCGATTGGCGGCGGAGGGGGCGGCTGCTGTGCCCACAAAACTTTCCTTCCAATCGCCAGCTGCCTGGCTGCTGATCGCGCATTGGCTGTTTGCCCTGCTGGGCGGGGTGGTGCTGTTGGGCACCGCCTATCCCCTGCTGGTGCAGGCGGTTGGCGGATCTCCGTTGGCGGTGGCCGGGGATTTTTATCAGATGGTCGTGGTGCCGCTGTTCCTGCTGCTGCTGCTGGGGCTAAACCTGCTGCCCTATTTGGAGCAGGGGAAGCGGCGTCTGCGTCGTGGGATCATGCTGGGCAAAGAAATGTTGGCGTTAACTGTATTGGCCAGTGGGGCGCTGTGGCTGGGCTATTCTTGGTTGGCCGGTGGGTTGATTGCGGGGTTGGGCGCGGGGGTAATCATTGGGCATTGGCCCTTGTTGGGGCCATTGTTGGGATCAGGCGGCCGCAAAACCGCTCGCCGTGCTGGGCAACGACAATTGATGGTGGTGGCGCATCTGGCGGTGGGGCTGGCGGTGATCGCCATGGCGATTTCGAGTTTTTACCAGCAATCCTACACGATTCGGTTGGCGCCAGGGCAAAGCGCGCTGGTCGGTCGCTACCGCGCTAAGCTGGTCGATCTGCGCGAGGTGGCGGGGGTGAACTATCAGGCCTGGCAGGCCAACATCAGCCTGACGCCTGCGGTGGCTGGGGGTAGGGCGCTCACCTTTACACCAGAAAAGCGCAAATATGTGGTTGAGGGGATGGTCACCAGTGAGGCGGCGATTGATTATGGTTTCTGGCGCGATGTCTATGTGGTGATGGGCCAGCCGGATGAGGCCGCAGGGCGCCTGACCTTTAAGGTGATGATCAACCCGTTGATGAGCTGGCTGTGGGCGGCCAGCATCTTGGCCTCAACCGCAGCTCTGGTGACCGCGGCCAAGGGGTTTTTCAGATTGTCCGACGCCAAAGGTTAGAGCGCCAACAACACCTTGTAATAGATATTGCCGTCGGTGCCATCGTTGGCGGTTGCGCCGTTGCTGTCATACACCCCCTCAGGCCGCTGCGCCCCGTTGATGGTGGGCAAGGCTGGCGCGGTGTCGGTACCGGCCAATAGGGGGGATGGGGTGGTGCCGCTGACGGTGGTGGGTAACGCAGTGTTGAGGGTGATGTCGAACAACGTGGTGATGGTGGCACCGTCTGTGGTGGTCCAGCCAAGCTTGCCAAGCGCGGCGGGGTTGGTGGCGTTGGCGGCTGGCACGACAGCGGTCAGGGCGTTCTGCCACAGCAGGTTGTTGATCTGCTGGGAAACGCTGGTGCTCAAAAAGGCGGTGTAGACGATAAAGGTGGAATCGGTTGGTGTATTGCCGCGGCTGCCCAGCGGGCTTTGGATGCGGGTGAAATACAAGAAACAGCTCTGGATGGTTGAGGTGTTCGTGCGGGATTCGATATTAAACAACGTCTGGGTGCAGGTGCCAGCGCCGATATCATAGGCGTTGGGGTTGATTTGTGGGACAGCCCAAGAGCCTTTTGAGCCGATAATATTGGCTGATTGGTTGTATGGACTACCAGCTGTGTAGCGATAGGCAAAAAGTTTTTCCGGCCGCACGCCCTTGCTGTAAACCATGGTGCTTAGGGCATCGCCGGCCGCCGCGCCAATACGGGTGGTGACGCCTGCGGCCAAACGATCCTCATTCGCGGTGGCGGTGGCCTGGTTGCTGTTGGTGTCCAGCGAAATGGCGGCCACGATCAGGCCGATCAGCGCGACCACGATCAACACCAAGGCCAGCGCAAAACCGCTGTTAGAATTTCTGGGATGTGCACGGGAAAAAAGCACGGGAGAAGAAGAACGATCCATTCGGGTATCCTTGAGTAATGTCACCAATGCTAAGCACTATACAGTATTTGTATAAAAATAGCACCTGTTCGTTAAGCCTAGATGATGGTTATCTTTTTTATGGCGTTTAGACAAGCCTTTGCCATCACCGCCTCCTCATCCGTGGGAATCACGCGGATTTGCACCAGGCTGTTGGGGGCGGTTGGGTTGGTGGCGTTGGCGGCATTTTGCGCGGGATTCAGGATCATGCCCAGCCAGGCGGCCTGGCTGCACAGGCGTTGGCGCACCGCCGCGCTGTGTTCGCCGATACCGGCGGTAAAAATCAGGGCATCGATACCGCCAAGGCTGGCGACCATCGCCGCCAATTGCTGGTGGGCGCGGTAGATAAAAAGATCAACGGCCGCTGCGGCTTGGGGGCTTGGGTCGTTTAGCAGGACGCGCATATCGCCGCTGATCCCGCCCGATACGCCCAACAGGCCCGATTGTTTGTACAACAGATCGCTTAGCTGCGCGGCGTCATAGCCCTTGGTCAGCAGGTGCAGCAGCACGCCAGCGTCCATGGCGCCGCAGCGGGTGGCCATCAGCAGGCCATCCAAGGCCGAAAAGCCCATGGTGCTGGCAATCGATTGGCCATTCGCCAGCGCGCACAGGCTAGCTCCACTGCCCAAATGCGCCACCACCACCCGTTTTCTGGCCGATTCCTCCAAATAGCTTGGCAGCTGGCTGGCGATATAGTCATAGGACAGGCCATGAAAGCCATAGCGTTTGATGCCAGCTTGGTGCATCGCTTCTGGTAGGCCAAGCCGGCGTGCCACCTCAGGCTGCTTGGCGTGAAAGGCTGTGTCAAAGCAGGCCAGCTGCGGCACCGTTGGATAGGTGGTTTGCAGGGCTTGCAGCAGCTTCAGGGCGGGTGGCTGATGCAGGGGTGCCAGATCGGCCAGTTCCCACAAGGATTGCAACACATCGGCATCCACCCATACCGGCTGATCAAAATGATCGCCGCCATGCACCACCCGATGGGCGATCGCCGCCAGATGATCCTGTGGGGGGGCAACCGTGGCCAGCCAGGTCACCACCTTGGCCGCCAGCGCTGCTTCGCCCTGCGCGCCCTCAGGCTGGTGTTCCCAATGGGTGCCGGCCAGTTTTTGGCCAGCTTGGTAAAGACCCAGCTTAAGGGTGGATGAGCCAGCGTTGCAGGTTAGCACAAGCGTCATGTGAACCACGGGCTTTCCATCAACAGGCCAAAATAAACCAACACGCCGCTGGCCAGCATGATCAACAAAGCTGGTGCAGACACCATCAGCAAGCGCAAGCCCCCTAGGCGGCCGATGATGGTCAACTTGACCAAAATATTGCTGAAAATCGCACAAAAGATGGCGCCGGCGGCAATGCTGGTGGTCAGGTCGCCCGAATTGGCCAAATTGCCGATGCCAAGGGTGGCGGCGCGTACGCTGACCAACCCGACTAGGGAGGATACCAGATAGGTGCCGTCGGATCCCAACAGCTGCATCGCCAATTTGACCAGAATCAACGCAAAAGAAATCAAAAACGCAAACCAGGCGGTGCGTTTCAGGGTTAACGGGTTATCCAGTGTGACCGCCACTTTGTTGGCGCCGATCAATTTGTTGTAGCTGGCGATGCTGGCGGCGGTAATCAACAGGCCGACCACGATCGGCGTTACCAGGATCAGGCTTAGGGCAACCGAGACTTTGGGGGCGATGGTGTGCAAGATCACCAATTGCATGGCCATTGAGGAAACCTCAGCCATCAAAATGCCCGGCAGCAGCAGCCATGCCCCCTCAACCGATTTGGGCCCTTGGCTGGCCAGGCTTAGCGTTGCGGCGGTGGCGGAGGTTAAGCCGCCAAACAGGCCGGTCACCGCCACGCCAAAACGGGCCCCCAATTTGCGGTTGACGACATAGGATGAGAATTCAATGGCGAAGATAAAGGCAAACAGCAGCCAAATTTTGGTGGGGTTGATCAACGACCACGGATCGATATATTCGTTGGGCAGAATCGGCAAGATCACAAAATAAATGACCATAAAGGTCAGCGCGGCCGACATTTCCTTTTGCTCAATGCCAGAATGCACAAAGCTGTGGATACGTTCCTTGACCGCCAGCAACACCGCCAGCATAACCGACAAAATAATCGCCAGCTGGCTGTCGTGATAGGCCAAATAGCCCAGCACAAAGGTGGTCATCACGCTGATTTCGGTGGTTAGGCCAATCTGGCCCCCCTTGTTGCTCCAACATTTGCGGCCATAGCCGGCCAGGATGATCAGCGCAACAAAGCCGCCGATCACCGCGCGCAGCACCGGCTCGTTGAGAAAGGCGGCAATCGCCCCCAACAAAGCGATCACGGCGATGGTGCGCATGCCAAAGGTGGTGTTGATTTTCTCGGTGGTTTTTTTCGATCGCTCACGCTCAATCCCGATCAGCAGGCCAATCGCCAAGGCAACCAGAAAGGGACGCAATTGTTCAAACATGTGGTGGGCTCAGGTGGTTGGGGTTGTTAGAGGCTCCACCAGCTGCTCAACCCCGGTGGTGCGGATGGTGGGCCAGAAAAAGTCGTGGCGGGTGGGCATGGCGTGGCGGTAGAATTTTCCCCAATCAATCTTGGCGGATGGATCATGCCGCAAGCCGACATGCTCCAGCAGTTGCTCTCCCTCAGGGCTATAACCAACCGCGGAAATCTGTGCAGGGAAACGGATCAGGCCACTATCAGCCATGTTGTTCAGCGCCATGCAAATCATTTGCGAAAAGCAGCGGCGGGTTTGGTGGTCGCGGTGTTCGGGTGATAACATAAGGCTGGCAATGTACCAATGGTCATGCCCATGGTTGCTCAGAACTTGGCTTAGCCGCACCGGCCTAAGCGACGACTCCTCCACCTCATCGGCGGCCAATGCCTCAATATCGCTGGCCTGCAGCGGCCACATATCAAAACTGCCAATCGGTTTGTCGTGATGGAACAAATCAAGGCAGCCATAGGCATATTCCCCGATCCATGCCTGAATGGTTGCCAATGGCCAAACCATTTCGCCAAACAACTGCGTGCCCAATTGATGCAGCTTAACCAACTCAGCCTCATTTTTGGGCGGGCGCAGGGTGTAGTCTTGCATGCGGAACACGGGATGGTAGGTCATGTGGTGGTATCCTTTAGCAATGGCCATCCAACAATGGTGCCATGGTCATCGTTACCGCTTGGTTAAGGCTGTTCCATTTGGCCTGGAATCAGTTGGCCGTTTTCCAGATGGGCAGGGCGGTACAGGCTGCTGCGCGGTGCGCCATCCTGAGTGGCATACAAAACCAGCAGGACGGCTAAGCCCAGCATGCAAAGCAGCATCAGCCAGAACCAAGCCCGCTTATGGCGGCTTTTGCGGCGTACCAGGCGAATCCAGTTGATGTACAGCAAAAGGGGCAGGCCAACAAAGGTCAGCAAAAACAACAGCTCGCGGTTCATCCAGCAATCCTTTTTCACCCATCGCCCCCAGCCCGTGTGTGTAACGCTATTGGCTTAGGCTTGTGATTCCCCTAAGTTTAGCGAACGGAACCGATGTCGGCTATGTTTTTTTTGAGGATGTGATGACCAGCAAACTTGCCCCCCTTTCTGTGAATGCGGCGCCGCCTGCGGGCATTGTGGTTGAGCAGTTGGATCGCATCGTTGCGGCCTTAAAATCGGTGGAATTGCGGGTAAACCAAAGCATTTTGGGCCAGGGCAGGGCGGTTGAGCTGTTGCTGCTGACCCTGATGGCGGGCGGGCATGCGCTGTTGGTGGGGCCGCCCGGTGTCGCCAAAACCCGCATGGCGCAACAGTTGGCGCTGTCGCTTAGCCTGCAATTCAAACGGGTGCAATTCACCCCCGATCTGATGCCATCCGACATTCTGGGGGGGGAGGTGTTGGATCAGGCCAGCGATGGCCGCCGCAGCTTCCGCTTTATTCCTGGCCCCGTGTTTTGCCAGTTGTTGCTGGCGGATGAGGTGAATCGCGCCAGCCCGCGCACCCAATCCGCCCTGCTGCAGGCGATGCAGGAGGGGGTGGTGACGGTGGCCGGGGTGGATTACCCGTTGCCCCAGCCCTTTCACGTGCTGGCCACCCAAAACCCGCTGGAGATGGAGGGAACCTATCCCCTGCCTGAGGCGCAATTGGATCGCTTTATGGTGGAAATCCCGATCACTTACCCTGATGCGGCGGCGGAGTTTGGGGTGTTGCAGCAAACCGCCTTTGACCCGGTCACGGTGCAGGGCGGGGTGGTGACAAGCGATTCGCTGCAGCAGCTGCCCAAATTGCTGCGCCATTTGCCGATCGCCGATGGCTTGTTGCAGGAAATTGTGGCGCTGGTGCGTAACGCACGGCCTGAGAGCAGCGCGTTGCCGCTGGTGCAAAAGGCGGTGCGTTGGGGGCCGGGGCCGCGTGCCGGTCAGGCGCTGTTGCTGTTGGCGCGGGCGCGGGCGGTGTTGGATGGGCGCCTAACCCCCGCGCGGGAGGATGTGGTGGCGGTTGCGCCCTATGTGCTGCGCCACCGCATCGCCCTGCACTACGCCGCGCAGGCTGAGGGGATTACGGTGGCCGCAGTTATTGATGAGCTTTGCGGCGCCTAGCCCGCGCCCATCTGCATCAGTACTCGCAGACCCGACAACCCTGGAAAACTGCGGGTGATGAGATAAACGGGCATGTCCTGCAGGTGGCCGCTAAACCGACCCTTGCTGTTAAAGCGGGGCAGCAGATGTTGTTCCAGCAATTTGCCAAATTTTGGCGTTAAATCGCCGGCGATGTAGACGCCGCCAAAGGCGCTGAAGCTAAGCGCCAAATTGCTGGCCACGGTGCCGAAAAACTCACAAAAAACCCGCAGAACTTGCTCGCAAATCGCGCATTGGTTGTTCAACGCCTGTTCGATAATGTCGTTCACCGCCAGATCGGCGGCTGGCTGCTCAGCCACCTCAGACAAAATGCGGTACAGCGCCAGAATGCCGCTGTCGGACAGCACCCGTTCGGCCGATACATGGCCGTTGTAGGTGACGCGCAACCGCTGCAGGATGTGATCCTCAAGCTCATTGCTGGCGGCCAGCGTCACGTGCCCCCCCTCGGTGCTCAGCAGGTTCCAGCTGCCGTCCAGATGGGGGAAAATGGCGGCAAAGCCAAGGCCGGTGTCGGCGCCCAGCACGATTTTGGCCGCCGCCGGATTTAAATGCCCTTCCTGCAGCAACATGGTATCCGCCGCGCCGAAATAGGGCAGGGCAAGGCCAATCGCTGCAAAATCATTGATGATGGTCAGGCTGGTTAAGCCCAGTTGTTGTTCCACCTCCGCGGCGGAAAAGCTCCAGTCTGAGTTGGTCAGATCAATCTGGTCATCCCTGACCGGCGCGGCCACCGCTAGGGCTGCATGTTTGGGCAGACGGCTTTGCGCGATGATGCGGTAATACTCCTGCGCCGCCTCAACCCAGTTGGGATAGTGGTTGCAGTTCAGGCGGTGGGCATCGGTGATCTGGCCATTTTCCTGCAGCAGGCCAAAGCGCACATGGTTGCCCCCAATCCGCGACAACAACGAAAATTGGGCGTCGTTGTTGGGATAGGGGCGCACCCGCAGCAGGGGGCTGTTGAGGATTTCAGGCATACGCCCGCCTCCTCCTAAGCCGCCTCCTCCTGCTCATATTTGCTGCGCAAGCTTTTGGCGGCCTGAGTCATCGCGACTAGTGCCGGCTTCACCTCAGCCCATTTGCGGGTTTTCAGGCCGCAGTCAGGGTTAACCCACAGCTGCGTGGGGTCAAGACGTGCCGCCGCCAGTTCCAGCAGCTGGGTCATGTCCGCAGCGTTGGGCAGGCGGGGGGAGTGGATGTCGTAAACCCCAGGCCCAATCTGGTTGGGATAGGCGAAATCGACAAACGCATCCAGCAATTCCATGTGCGAGCGCGAGGTTTCGATCGAAATCACATCGGCGTCCATTGCCGCAATCGCTGGCATGATGTCGTTGAATTCCGAGTAGCACATATGGGTGTGGATTTGCGTGCTGTCCTTCACGCCATAGTGGCTAAGGCGGAAGCTGGTAACCGCCCAATCCAGATAGGCCTGCCAATCGGCGGCGCGCAGGGGCAACCCCTCCCGAATCGCCGGCTCATCAATTTGCACGATGGTGATGCCGGCCTTTTCCAGATCCAACACCTCATCCCGAATCGCCAGCGCCAATTGCCGACAGGTATCGGCGCGCGGCTGGTCATCCCGCACAAACGACCATTGCAGCATGGTCACCGGGCCGGTCAACATGCCCTTAACCGGGCGTTTGGTTAGACCCTGGGCATAGGTGGCCCAATCGAGCGTCATCGGCGTGGGGCGCGATACATCGCCAAAAATGATCGGCGGCTTGACGTAGCGGCTGCCGTAGCTTTGCACCCAACCGTTGCTGCTGAACACATAGCCCTGCAGCTGTTCGCCAAAATACTCGACCATGTCGTTGCGTTCAAATTCGCCATGCACCAACACGTCGATGTCGATTTCTTCCTGCCAGCGGATCGCCTCAGCCGTTTTTTCCTTTAGCTGCGCCTCATAGGCGGCCTCGCTCAATGCCCCCTTGCGCCACTGCTGGCGCGCCTCCCGCACATCGGCGGTTTGGGGGAACGAGCCGATGGTGGTGGTGGGAAAGCTAGGCAAATCCAGCTGCGCCTGTTGCGCCTGCCAACGTTTGGCAAAGGCGCTGTCGCGGGCGATGGTTTTGCTGGCGAAGGCCTGCACCTCTGTCGCAACCGCAGGGTTGTGCACCCGTTTCGATTGACGGCGGCTGGCAATCGCCGCATCCGCAGCCGCCAGCTCGCTGGCAATCGCGCTGCGGCCAGCGTTCAATCCCTTGGTCAGCGTTACGACCTCAACCAATTTTTGTTGGGCAAAGGCCATCCATGATTGAATTTCGGGGTCCAGCTTGCTCTCATTGGCCAGATCGATCGGGCTGTGCAGCAGCGAGCAGGATGGGGCAACGATGATGCGCTCACCGCCCACCACTTCCGCCACCGACTCCAACTGCTTCAGCTTGGCCGACAGATCGGCGCGCCAGATGTTGCGGCCATCGATGATGCCCAGCGACAGAATCAGGTTGGCGGGCGCCAGCTTGGCCAGCAAAGCCGCCTCGTTCGGCGCACGGGTGACATCCAGATGCAGGCCATCAACCGGCAGATGGGCGGCCAGGCTCAAATTCTCCCGCAGCCCCTCAAAATAGGTGGTCAGCAACAATTTGCTGCTGCCAGCGGCCTTTTTCAACCGTTGATAGGTGGCTTCATAAAGCTTGGCGATGGCGGGGGGCAGATCCAGCACCAGGGCGGGCTCATCAATCTGAACCCAGGCGACGCCGGCCGCGGCCAACTCCTGCAACGCGGCCTCATACACCGGCAGCAGGCGATCCAGCAGGCGGGGCAACACCTCAGCCTGCGATGCACCGCGGGTTTTGGCCAACCAAAGATAGGTGATGGGGCCAATCAGCACCGGACGGGTGGTCAGGCCAGCCTTTTGCGCCGCCTGATAGCTGTGCAGGGCGATGTTCTCGGTCAGCGAAAACTGGCTATCCTCAGCCAATTCGGGCACCAGATAATGGTAGTTGGTGTCAAACCATTTGGTCATGTCCAGCGCGGCCAGGTCCAAGGCCTTGCCATCCACCGTGCCCTGAAAGCCACGAGCCTGAGCAAAATAGCGGGTCAGCGGGTCAGATTTGGCCAGCGGAGCAAAACGTGGGGCAACCGCGCCCACCATCACGCCGGTGTCCAGCATGCGGTCGTAAAGCGAAAATTCGCCGCTGGGGATAAAGTCTACCCCCGCCTGCTGCTGGCGCTGCCAATTGCTGGCACGAATCGCCGCGGTGTCATCGATGAGCTGCTGCGCGCTTAAATCGCCCGCCCAAAACCCCTCCAACGCCTTTTTGGTTTCCCGTTTGGAACCGATGGGGGGAAACCCCAGATTTCCTGACCATGCCATGTAAAAAATCTCCTGTGCGCTGTCTATTAATAAAAAACGATCCTTGATGATGGTAAAGATACTACCGAACCGCCCCCCGCCGTCAAGCATGGTGAATGGTGAGCGTGCCATCGGGTGGAACAACCAGCGCTTAACGCAAAATTTTCGCATCATGGCGATGAAAACCTGTTGCTTTTTGGCAACAAGCGGTTAAAAAAATGTTAACAGGATTGCCGCCGCCAGCCCGCCCGCCGCAGCCATCGCGATTAATTATTTGAATTTTAACAACAAATTTTTTCTTGTTAGTTTCGCAATGTATTTCCCCGTTTCTTAAAATTTTAGCAATTTTTTATTGACTTTTTTGTAACAAAAATATAAATTCAACCTATGGTTATAAATAGCAACAACAAAAAAGGAAAATAAAATGGCGCAACAAGCTGTAATGACTAAAGACCTTTTCCAACAACAAGTTGCCAAGCTTGAAGCTGATTTCGGATATTCCTTTGAAAAGGCTGCTACAGGTGCTTATGTAGCTAATACTCAGGTGAATGGACGCCAAATCCAACTATCTTGGAATAGACATGATGGTGCTTTTGCATCCACTAAAATAAACGAAAAATTTGTGACTACGGATGGAGAAACTCTTGTCGATGCGTTTCGTGAAATGAACGCAATTGTGGCCACCCGCTAGTCTAAACCAGCCGATAACCAACCACCCCGTCCTTACTTATTCCCATCCGCGTGCGGAGGGGAATGGCGAAGCCTGACGGGGTGGTTCTGCTGATGCCCTTGATCGGTATAAAAGATAATGAAGGAGGATAAACATGCCCGTAAATTATGATCTTACGGTAACAAGATCAGTTGGCCTGCAGGTTCTGGATAGACCAAATGCTGATGGTGCAAACAGATCCAAGTTGCAAAAAACGGATATCGATGCATCGCAAGAAAAAGTTTTTACGGTTGAGCCCGCTGTTACTTTAAGTGAAGAATATTGGGTAAAAAGGGTAGAGCAGCTTAATAAAATTAGTGATACAATTTACTTTTACGGTAGAATTGCTAAAAAACGTCCTGATCAAGAGAAGTTTGTGGCGTTTTTGGTGGAAACTTTAAAGAATAATGATGTCGATCAGGCAGCAATTGTATTTGTTTATGGCGTCAAGGCTGTTGCGGGCTATTCACCCAAAATCTTGGCTCCTTTGGTTGAAGCTACAAAAAATTATATAGATATGCATCCAGGTAAAAAGGCTGGATCTCTTGCAAGACCGGCGTTGAGACAACTTTCTGCTGGGCGTTAAGCGAAGCAAAATCGTCGTCAGCCGATAGCCAACCATTCCCCCTAACGGGAATAAGCTGCTTATAAATTCCCCTCCGCGAGAGGGGAATTAGATTCATCACCCCTGTTCGGGGTGGAGGTGGCGGTGGAGTTGGGTGGCTAGGGTTTTGCTGATGCCCTTGACCGCGGCCAAATCGCTGCTGCTGGCCTGGGTTAGCAGGCGTAGGGAGCCGAAATGCTGCAGCAGGGCTTGGCGGCGGGCGGCACCGATTCCTGGCATGTCGTCTAGCACCGACCGGTTGGCCTTTTTGCGGCGGCCGGCGCGGTTGCCGGTGATCGCAAAGCGGTGCGCCTCATCCCGCACCCGCTGCAAAAAATGGCGCAGGGGATCGCCATCCGCCAGTTCCACGGTTTTGGCGCCCCCCCCTGTTTGATCAGCCGAATCAAGATCGGGCACAAAAAACTGTTCCAGCCCCTTGTTGCGCTCAACCCCCTTGGCGATCGCGATCACCGCGATCTGCTGCTGCAACCCCAAGTCCTCCAGCACCCCCACCGCCGCCGCCAACTGCCCCTTGCCGCCATCGATTAACAACAGTTGCGGCATGACGGCCTCAGCATCCTCCCCCTTCACCTCGCCCCCCTTAAACTCCTTAAGCCGGCGGTGCAGCATGGCGCGCATCATGGCGTAGTCATCGCGGGTCTCCGCCACCCGCCCGGTATGGTTGAACCGACGATAGGCGCTTTTTTGAAAGCCATCCGCCCCCACCACGATCATCGCCCCCAGCGCGCTATCCCCCTGCAGATGGCTGTTGTCATACACCTCAACCCGCGTTAGCTGATGGGGCAGGGCGAAATGCTGCTGCAAGGCCAACAACTGCTCGGCAAACAGGCTGTGCTCCTGCTGCTTGCGTTGGTGGGCTTGGCGGGCGTTCAGCATCGCCTGATCCATCAGGGTGGCTTTGGGCCCGCGTTTGGGCTGGCTTAGCCCCACTTTGTGCCCCGCCTGCAGGCCAAAAGCTTCGGCCAGCAACGGCGCCTCGCTGGGCAGGGGGCTGATCAGAATTTCGGGCGGCAGGGGCAATTGCTGGTACAGCTGCGGCAAGAAACTGGCCAACAGCTGCTCCAACGACACATCCGGCGGCTGACGCAACAGATAGCTGGTGTTGCCGGCATGGCGGTTGTAGCGAATGAAAAACAGCTGCACCGCCGCCCAACCACCGGCGCTGAAGCCCGCGATCACATCGGCGTGGTTCAACTCAGCAATATGCACGCTTTGCTGGCTTTCCAGCGCGGTGATCGCCTTGATCTGGTCGCGCAGCCCGGCGGCCTGCTCATACGCCTGCGCCTCGCTGGCTTTTTGCATCGCGGCAATCAGCCGTTCGCGCAAATGCTGGCTGTCGCCCTCCAAAAACAGCTTGGCCTCAGCCACCTTGGCCGCGTAGTCGGTTTGGCTGATGTGGCCGACGCAGGGCGCGCTGCACCGCTGGATAAAATATTGCAGGCACGGGCGGCTGCGGTTGGCGAACACGGTGTCGGCGCAATTGCGGATGCCAAACACCTTTTGCACGGTTTCGATCATCTGCTCAACCGATTGCACGCTGGCATAGGGGCCGATGAAGCTGCCCTGCGTGCCCCGGGCGCCGCGAAATTTTTGCACCCGCGCAAAGGGGTGGTCGCCGGTTAACAAAATATAGGGGTACATTTTGTCGTCGCGCAGCACGATGTTGAACCGTGGTTTCAGGGTTTTGATCAGGCTGGCCTCAAGCAACAACGCCTCAATCTCCGACCCCGTCACGGTGCAGGTCATCGCCGCGGTCAACGCCACCATCCGCTGCAACCGGTTGGGCAGGCGGGCAAGATGGGTGTAGCTGATCACCCGTTTGGGCAGATCGCGCGCCTTGCCCACATATAATACCCCGCCAGCCGCATCCAGCATGCGGTACACCCCCGCCTGATGATCCAAACTGGCGGCAAAACGGCGGATAACCTCCGCGCCATGGGCGAAATTTGAGGCGGCGATGGTGGTTGGGGGAGGGGGGGTGGTTTCTGACAAAGCCTGTAGCCTGTTGTTTCATGGCGGTTTCCCCATAAGGATAGCATGGCTTGCGCCCGCTTCAACCGTGCTGTTGAGATATCCACCGAATCTGTGGATAAGTGTGTGGGAAAGTTGCGGCCAAGGGAGCTTAAGGCACCACAGTTCAAGCACTTAGCCTCATGCCACTGTTTTTCGGCATGTTTTTTTATCTGGCTGTTATATATGGGAAAAATTATTCGTCCGTATCCTGCCGATAGCCTATTGACAAGTTTCCGCCATAATTGCAGCGGCGCTGTGGGCGGCGGATCGGGATGTGCATAACTTTGGGGGAATGGGGGCACCAGCAAGGTTTAGAGCATTTTCCATTTAGCCCTACACCCCGTCAGGCTTCGCCTGACAAACTTTTAAAAGAGGGCAGACTGCGGACTCGCCGATGCTCACGTATATAGGATACGCTCCGCTCTTCTCGCCTTGCCTTCCTAGTGGTGAACTAAAGCGAAAACGCTCTAGCCATGCATCCGCAAAGACAGGATTAACGTCATGGGTTGGGTTGGTGAAGCGGTAAAGCCGTGATGTTCGTAAAAGGCCTTGGCGGGTTCTGAAAGCGCATGAACCAGCAACCCGCGAATGCCCAAAATACTGCCAGCCTGCATGGTTCGTTGCACGGCATCCTGCAACAGGGCTGCGCCAAGGCCATACCCATGCCAGGCCATATCAACGGCTATCCGCCCCATGAGCGCCAACGGTATGGGATTAGGCATGTTGCGTTTGATGGGGCCTGGGGCATCCTTTAGGTCCAGCGCCCCTGACGATAAAGCATAATATCCTACCACCCTTTGCCCATCGGCCACCACATAGGTGCGTGATGCGCCGCCCAGCTGATTTTGCATGGCGCGTCGGTTGAGCCAGTCATCAAGGCTGGCCACCCCGCAACGAAACGAATCGATCTGATGATCGGTTGTTAGCAGCGTTGGTGCGGATAGCACTATTCCGCCCACGGCTTGGCCGCCCTCATCAGGCGATCAAAGCCCTCGCCACTTGGTGGCTGGTCAAGCACCGCCAAAAAATGGTCATAGGTTGCCTGATCCACCCGCACCAAGCTTTGATCCAGCAACGCCTCCTCAGCCGCGCGCCTTGCCGCGTCGATCATAAAATCCGATCGGGTTTTGCCATAAGCCACCGCCGCACGGTCGATCAATGACCGTATATCGCTGCGGATACGCAGATTAACCGCGTGGGTTGGGACATCATGGGTGGTTGGCTGGGGCATGGCATTATCTTTCTTTGGTTTCTAATGGCTAAATACACTATAGCACAAAAGATACACATTGTGTAGCACTTTCTTGTTGATGAAAACACGGCTGGATGGAGGGTGTGCAGTCCCACGATCTTATGGGATGAAATGGTGGCAAAGTTTGGATGATCAGGGGGGCGAAAACTTAGCGCCAATTCAGGCCGCCAGCCTCACGCAGCAAATGCTTGGCCTCAGCCGTAAAGCCGCCGTCGGCTTGGTGCAGCAGCAGGCCGCTGTGGTAGTGGGGGGCGGTGGGTGGATCGCCAGGATTGGCCAGTTTCTGGGCGTGGATCAGCAACCGTTTGGGCGGCTGATCAGGGTGGCTTAACAGGGGCAGAATTTGGATCTTGCCCAAATCGGCGGGCAGGGCGTCCAACCCCTCAGCCACGCGGTTGGCGGGATAAATCATGGTCAGGCTGCCGTTGGTTTTCAGGCAGGCCACCGCGGGGGTCAGCCATTGGCGCAGCGGTTTTTCTGGCGGCTGAAAACGGGCTTGGGGGGCGCGGCCAAGCCGTTCGCGGCTGGCATCGTAATAGGGCGGGTTCAGCATGATGTGATCCAGCATGGGCGGGTTGGGGTGCAGCGGCAGGGCGGCGGCATCGGCGACGATGGTTTTGACCGCGTTCGCCAAGCCGTTTTCGCTGGCATTCCTTGTCCCCAACCGTGCCAGTTCTGGATTGATCTCCACCGCCAACAGCAAAATATCGGGAACGCGGTAAGCCAGGCTTAGGGCGGCTGCCCCCACGCCGCTGCCCAGTTCCAGCACGGTTTGACCCGCCGTGGCTGGTACCGCCGCGGCCAGCAGCACGCTGTCGCTGTTAAAACGATAGCCATGGCTGGATTTGGCGGGCTGCCACAAACGCAGGCGGTTGTTCAGGATGCCATCATGCGTTAGTTGCCATGGGGTTAACCCCCAGCCGTTCAACCCCATTGCTGGCTCAACTGCTGGTTGTTGGCCAGCATGCTCTGCAGCTGTTGTTGGATGCGCTGCGCGGCGCGCCCCCTGGCGGTTAGGGAGGGGGTAAGGTTTTCCCCAAGGGTTTGCGCCTGGCCATCCGCAATATAATAGGGATCAAAGCCGAACCCATAGGGGCCGCGGGGGTTTAGGATCATTCGTCCCGCCACCCGCTCCTCAACCAGCAGCGGGGCCAGGTTCCAGCTTGGCGGAAAGGCTAGGGCCAGCACGCACACCGCCTCAGCCCGCGGGTTGGCGGCAAAGCCCGCATCATTGGCCAGTTGCGCGATCAAGGCTGGCCAGCCGCCGGCCGCCGCAACCACCGGTGCGGTTTGCACGCCCGGGCGGCGATCCCACGCCAGAATCTCCAGGCCAGAATCATCGCCCAGCGCGGGGCATTGCGTGCTGGTTGCCACGGTCATCGCCTTATCCATCGCATTGCCGGCGTAATCCTCATGAATTTCTGGCGGCAGTGCCAACCCCGGCGGGCAGGGCTGCAGCTGAACATTTGGCAGTTGGAAAGCCGTATTAAAGGCGTTGACTTTGCCCAGATTTTTGGTGGCAAGATACAGGGTGCGTTGCATGGGGACGATCTTTCGGATGAAGCTGTTTTTTGTTTTCTAACCCAGCAAAGCACTTTATTAAAGAGGGGTACAACAGGAGGATAGCGTGAAGGCAGCGGTGGTGGTGTTTCCAGGGTCGAATTGCGATCTTGATGTGGTTAAGGCGTTGCGCAGCAGCTTGGGGGTGGTGGCGGATCGGTTGTGGCACCAAGACAGCCATTTGGATACAAAATACGATTTGATGGTGCTGCCGGGCGGGTTTTCCTATGGCGATCATTTGCGCTGTGGGGCGATCGCGGCGCACAGCAAGATTATGGCGTCGGTGAAACACCATGCGGCGCGTGGCGGCTATGTACTGGGCATTTGCAACGGTTTTCAGATTTTGACCGAGTCGGGCTTGCTGCCAGGGGCGTTGGGGCGCAACACCGGCTTGAAATTTGTCTGTCGGGGGGTGGCGCTTAGCATCAGCAACCAGAACACCGCCTTTACCCAAGCAACCAAGGCTCAGCTGACCCTGCCGGTCGCGCACCATGATGGCCGCTACCACATCGATGCGGATGGGTTGAAACAGCTGCAGGACAACCAGCAGATCGCGCTGACCTATGCCGAGCCGTTGAACGGTTCGGTGGCCGATATCGCCGGCGTGCTAAGCGCCAACCATCGGGTGTTGGGGCTGATGCCGCATCCAGAACGGGCGGTTGAGGATGCGTTGGGCGGCGTGGACGGCCAGGGTCTGTTCCTGGGTCTGCAAAGCGCGATCGGTTAGCGGATGATGCCAGCCCGCCGTTCTCTACGCCTGTTGGGGTGGGCGCTGCTGTTGCTGCTGGCGCCATCGCTTGGCTATGCGGAGGAACCCGTCAAATCCACAGGCCCCCAGCATGCTTTAGCCCTGTACGGTCAACCCAAATACCCGGCCGATTTTGCGCATGTGGGCTATGTCAATCCGCAGGCCCCTAAGGGGGGGGAGGTGCGGATGACGGCGATGGGCAGCTTTGATTCCTTAAACCCCTATATCCTAAAGGGGCAGGCGGCCGATGGCCTGGGCTTAACCGTGGATACCCTGATGGTGTCATCGCAGGATGAGCCCTTTAGCCAATATGGGCTGTTGGCCGAAACGGTTGAGGTGGCGGCGGATCGCAAGGCGGTTACCTTTACCCTGCGCCGCATCGCCAAATTTCATGACGGCACGCCGGTGACGGCTGGCGATGTGGTGTTTACCTTTGAGACGCTCAAAAAGCTTGGGCACCCCAGTTTCCGCGTCTATTACAAGGATGTGGTGGGGGTGGTGGCGCTGGATGATCGGCGGGTGCGCTTTGATCTGGCCACCGGCCAAAACCGCGAGCTGCCGCTGATTGTTGGCCAGCTGCCGGTGCTGCCCAAGCATTATTACGACATCGTCAAATTTGATCAAACGACGCTGAGGCCGCCGCTGGGCAACGGCTCCTATCGGGTGAAAACGGTGGACGCTGGGCGGCAGATTGTGTTGGAGCGGGTGGCAGACTATTGGGGGCGCGATCTGCCGATCAACCGCGGTCGGTTTAATTTTGATCGCATCATTTTTGATTATTACCGCGATTCCACCGCCGAATTTCAGGCGTTTAAGGCGGGGCAGAGCGATTTTCGTCAGGAAAATGTGGCCAAGCAGTGGGCAACCGCCTATGACTTTCCCGCCGTTAAAGATGGCCGCGTGATCAAAACCGAAATCCCCCATCAATTGCCGCAAGGGATGCAGGGTTTTGCCTTTAACCTGCGCCGGCCTTTGTTCCAAGATGTGCGGGTGCGCCGCGCCCTGGGGTTGATGTTTGACTTTGAATGGACCAACCAGCGGCTGTTCTACGGCGCCTATAAACGTTCCAGCAGCTATTTCAGCAATTCGGTGTTGGCGGCCAGCGGGGTGCCGACGGGCTTGGAATTGGCGCTTCTGGAACCTTGGCGCGCCCAACTGCCGCCAGCGCTGTTTGTGCAGCCTTTTGCCGTGCCGCGCAGCGATGGCAGCGGTTTTAATCGCGATGCGATGGCACAGGCGTTGGAGCTGTTGGCAGAGGCTGGTTGGGTGGTGCGCGATCAACAATTGGTGCGCGCCGATACCGGCCAGCCCTTTCGCTTTGAGATCCTGCTCTCCAACCCTGCCTTTGAGCGGGTTACCGAGCCCTTTGCCCTGAATTTGCGCAAATTGGGGATTGCCGCCAGCATTCGCACGGTTGACAGCGCCCAATACCAGAATCGGATGCAGAATTTTGATTTTGACATGACGGTGGAAATGTGGGGATCGTCCCTAAGCCCTGGCAATGAACAGCGCGGTATGTGGACCAGCGCGGCGGCGGATCAGGTGGGCAGCCGCAACAGCATCGGGGTGAAAAGTCCGGTGGTGGATGCCTTGGTGGACGCGATCATTCAGGCCAACAGCTTGGAGGATTTGACCGCGGCGGCGCATGCGCTGGACCGCGTGCTGCTGTGGGGCTATTACGTGATTCCCAACTGGCATTTGCCGGCTTTTCGCGTGGCCTATTGGGACAAATTTGAGCGCCCCGCCACTAGCCCCCTGTACGGGTTGGGCTTTCCAGATACCTGGTGGGCGAAAGCTGCAAAGCAATAAAAGGCTTTTTACTTATACTCTATTAACCAATAATTATATGTTATTCTTGTATAGTTGATTACGATTCATGTATGCACGCAAAAATTGTTTTTGTGTCGAATCGGAAAAAAGGACAAGGAGACAACCATGATTGCGATATCCCCCATCAGCAATTCCAGCAGCTTGGGCACGTTTAGCCAGCAAAATTCAGCCAGCACGGTATCACCACCAGATCCTATCGCGGCTAACAGTGCTTTATCCAGCAGCAGTACCCCTAGCCCTGCGCTGGCCAACAGCACGCCGGCTGTGTCGTCAACGCCGCCACCATCGCCGCCCGTTTCAACGGTTTTGCCGGCGACAACACCAGCTGAGCCGCCCACTTCCTCTCAGGAACCCGCTTTGGCCTATCCACGCTACATGACCGACGACACCACCGGCACCTTGATCATGCAGCTGCAGGGTCCCAGCAAGGGTGGAGATGGCATGAAAATTCCCGATGCCGCAACCTTGCGCGCGCGGGAGGAGGCCTTTCGGCAAACGGTGTTGCAGCAAGGCACGATGGATCCGCAGCAGGCTTAGAGCGGTGTGCGCTGATCGGATGGAACAGCCATTGTTGTATTTGTGTCAAAAAAATGCATAATTGCAACGATGATACCACGTTATGTCCAAGCATCTGTTAAACAAGCGCTAACCCATGAGGCGGCCGTGGCGCTGATCGGGCCGCGCCAAGTCGGCAAAACGACCTTAGCTTTGCAGATTGCTGGCGAACGACCGGCGGTCTATCTTGATTTGGAAAGCCGGGGGGATCAGGGCAAACTCGACGATGCCGAGGCCTATTTGCGGCAACATGCCAACAAGCTGGTGATTTTGGATGAGATTCACCGCGTGCCCGCGCTGTTCGACAGCTTGCGCGGCTTGATTGATGAGGGGCGCCGACAGGGTCAGGCGCACGGGCGCTTCCTGTTGCTCGGTTCGGCCAGCATCGATCTGATGCGCCAGTCTGAGACGTTGGCTGGACGGATCGAATATCTTGAGCTTGGGCCGTTGCACGCGCTTGAGGTGGGGGCTGAGGCGGTCAGCTCGCTGTGGTTGCGCGGTGGATTTCCCCGCAGCTTTATGGCGGATGACGACCAGCAAAGCCTGACGCGGCGTGACAACTTCATCCGCACCTATCTGGAGCGTGATGTGCCAATGTTTGCGCCGCGCATAACAGCGACAACCCTGGCAACCACCATGGAGCGGTTATGGACGATGCTGGCCCATCATCAGGGTGGGCTGTTGAATGTGGCGCAGTTGGCGGGCAATCTTGGCGTTTCCAGCCCTAAGATGGCCAGCTATATCGACTTGCTCTGCGACCTTTTGCTGGTGCGCCGTCTGCCACCGCTGCATGCCAATGTTGGCAAGCGGCTGGTGAAATCGCCCAAGGTCTATGTGCGCGACAGCGGCTTGGTGCACGCCCTGTTGAACATCAGCACGCTTGACGATCTGCTTGGCCATCCGGTGGTGGGCGCCAGCTGGGAGGGCTTTGTCATCGAATCCCTGCTGGCGGTTGCCCCGCGCCGCACCATGGCCAGTTTTTACCGCACCGCGCGCGGCGCCGAGGTGGATTTGGTGCTGGAAATGGGCGGCAAACGCGGCACCTGGGTTTGCGAAATCAAGCGCAGCCCAGCGGCGGGCCTATCCAAGGGGTTCAGCGTGGCGTTGGAGGATCTGCAGCCAAACAAAGCCTTTGTCGTGCACGGCGGGAAAGACCGCTACCCCAAGCGGGATGGGGTTGAGGCGATCGGGCTGGTTGAGATGGCGCAGCTGCTGGCGGGTGGGTAGGTGGCCAGCAGCAGTTTCTAGGCGGCAGCCTCGTGAAAACGAGCCACCACAAACGCACGCTCCAGATAAGATAGCAGGGCGCCAGCCTTTGGTCCCTTCTCCTTATTCAGCAACACCAAGTAAATTGCCTTAAATGCCATATTTTGTGGCAATTCCTGTTCTTTCGCGGTCGAAAACAGCGCGGTTTGCAGATTTTCTGCATCCCAATCTTGGATATTGGCCAAATGATTGGCCAGATTCTTTAGGTAGGTGCGCTGATCCGGATCTAGGGTGATGGCCTTTTCTGGCATTTTGTCCAGATGAAGCACCAATTTGTCCTCCTCATCCGCATAGGTTTCCAGCCATTTTTTGGCAACCGCAACCCGTTGACGGGCGATTTGCCAATCATGCTCGGTCAACGCCGGTTTTGCACGCTGGCCGATTTCCTCATAAACATCTTTGTGCACCACCTGCAGCAGCGAAATGATGGTGGTGAAGTCCACCGGTTGATAGGCATCAATCACCCCATCCAATTGGGCATACATCAGCGGCAACACATCCTCAGGCAGGGCAGATTCCGTACGTTCTTCCGGC
Source organism: Alphaproteobacteria bacterium (assembly GCA_044345375.1). Taxonomy (GTDB): domain Bacteria; phylum Pseudomonadota; class Alphaproteobacteria; order CAISOG01; family CAISOG01; genus CAISOG01. The sequence goes on along the minus strand of JBIJBF010000013.1, from coordinate 22,632 downwards.
GCAAGCTGTTGGTATTTTTTGATCAGTTGGTCGTAGTCGTGGAACAACCGCGTGATGGTGTCGTAATTCGGTTCAAAGTTGATCACGCTTTTGGGTTGGGTGCGCAGCATCAAAAAGCGCAACAGCTCAGCCGGAAGCAAATCGGCAATTTCCTTGCCACCGGAGCCAACTCCCTTGGACGAACTCATTTTCGTGCCGTTTAACAGCAGGAATTCAAACTGCGCGTGGAAGGGCGCCGGTTTTTGTAGAACTTTCTGGCAAATTGCGTTGGCCACATCGCGTGATCCGCCCCTTTGCCCATGATCTTTGCCAGCCCATTCGATGGTAACACCAAACAGATCCCATTTGGCGACCCATTCCACCTTCCAAGGCAATTTGCCATTGCCATCAAAGGGCGAAATCCAACCAGAATGTCCGCAACCCTTAACCCAATTGGTGGCATCAGGTTGGCAGGTGTAGAAAACCTTGCCGTCTTGATAATCGGAAACCACGCTGCAGGCAATTTTGCCGCAGTTTTCGCAAATCACTTGGAATGGGTACCAATCATCGGGGCGATGGGCCTTGCTGACTTCCAAATAGGCCTCCCGAACCAGATGGCCATTTTGCAAAAAACGATCGATATAGGGATTCAGCTGACCAGAACGATACAAATCGCGCAGGTAATAAATTTTTGGTTTCACGCCCAGATAATCAAATACCTGCAAAAATTCATCCATAAAATGGTTGGCGTAATCCCCCGTTTCCCCAGCCGGCGATGGAACATTGCACAGGGGAAAGCCTAAATAGGGGGCAAATCGTTCCTGATCAAGATAGCTGGGCACACGATCAAGCGCGTCGTAATCGTCCGAACCATACAGAAACTCAACCGGTTTGTCGGCATGTTTGAGCGCGCGATAAATCACATCGTGAATGATTACGCCGCGCAACGATCCCACATGCACCCGACCCGACGGGGTTTTGGAATCGTTGACAACCTGTTTGCCGATCGCATCCGCCGCAATTTTGTCAGCCCAAAACATAATCACTCCCTCCTACAAAATCGCGCGGATTTTGCCGATGATGGCTTCGGCGGTAAAGCCGAAATGTTTGAACAAATCCTCGGCCTTGCCGCTGGCGCCAAAATCGCTCATGCCGATGAACAGGTCGTTTTCGCGCAGCAGGCGGTCCCAGCTTTGGCGCACGCCGGCCTCAATCGCCACCCGCAACACCCCCTCACCCCCCAACAGCTCCTGCCGATAGCTGGCTGGCTGCTCCATCAGCAGTTCCAGGCTGGGGCAGGAGATCACGCGGGCGCCGATGTTCAGCACCACCAACTGGTCGGCGACCTGCTTGGCCAAGCCCACCTCAGACCCGCTGGCCAGCAGCACCACCTGGTTGGGCAGGCCGTTGCCGGCAATCGCATAGGCACCCCGCGCGCTGCGGTTTTCATTCTCCGCCGCTGATCCCGCCTTGGTGCGCAGCAGGGGCAGGTTCTGGCGGGACAGGGCCAAAATGCTGGGGCGGCTGGTTTGCTGCAGGGCGATTTCCCAGCATTCCGCCGTTTCCACCGCATCGCCAGGGCGCAGCACCAACAGGTTGGGAATGGCGCGCAGGCTGGCCAAATGCTCAACCGGTTGGTGGGTTGGCCCATCCTCCCCCAAGCCAATCGAATCATGGGTCATGACATAGATCACCCGTTGCCGCATCAGCGCCGACAGGCGGATGGCGGGGCGGGCGTAGTCGGAAAATACCAAAAAGGTGCCGGCATAGGGGATGATGCCGCCATGCAGCGCCAAGCCGTTCATCACCGCCGCCATGCCATGTTCGCGCACGCCATGATGGATGTAGCGGCCGGCGTAGTTCTGGTGGGTCAGGGCGTCTTGGGTTTTGGTGCGGGTGTTGTTGGATGGGGTTAGATCGGCCGATCCGCCAACCAGTTCGGGGATCGCCGCCACCAGCTGCCCCAACACCTCGCCCGATGCGGCGCGGCTGGCGATCGCTTTCGGATTTTCGACAAAAATCTGTTTGGCCTTGGCGATGGCGCCCTGCCAGCCGTTGGGCAGTTCGCGGGCCAGCAGGCGGTTGAATTCCAGGCGCTGTTCAGCCGCACTGGCGTTCAGGCGCTGTTGCCAAGCCTGATAGGCGGGGGCAGAGCGTTGGCCAGCCGTGCGCCATTGGTTCAGGATGGGTTCGGGAATTTCAAAGGCGGCATAGGGCCAGTTCAGGTTTTTGCGCGCCGCTGCCACCCCATCTGCCCCCAACGGGCTGCCGTGCATGCTTGAGCTGCCGGCCTTGTCGGCGCCAAAACCGATCACGGTGCGGCAGGCGATCATGGTGGGTTTGTCGCTGGAGGCTGCCTCAGTCAGCGCTTGGCGAACCGCTGCCATGTCATGGCCATCAACCGCCAGGGTGTGCCAGCCACAGGCGGCAAAGCGTTGGCGCTGATCATCGCTGACCGACAGGTTGGTGGCGCCGTCGATCGAGATTTGGTTGTCGTCAAACAACAGGGTTAGCTTGTTCAGGCCAAGATGGCCTGCAAAGGAAATCGCCTCATGGCTGATCCCCTCCATCAAACAGCCGTCGCCAGCGATGGCAAAGGTGCGGTGGTTGACCAGGTCGTCGCCAAAACGGGCGTTCAGATGCCGTTCCGCCAGCGCCATGCCAACCGCGTTGGCGATGCCCTGACCCAACGGGCCGGTGGTGGTTTCAATGCCGGGCATCACCTCAGGGTGGCCATGGGTGTGGCTGCCCAATTGGCGAAACTTCTTAAGATCCTCAATCCCAAAATCTTGATAGCCGGTCAGGTGCAGCAGGGCGTAAAGCAGCATCGATCCATGGCCGGCCGACAGCACAAAACGGTCGCGGTCCGCCCACAACGGATCCTGCGGGTTATGGCGCAACACCTCAGCCCACAGCACGCTGGCGACATCGGCCATGCCCATCGGCATGCCTGGATGGCCAGAATTGGCGGCCTCAACCCCATCCATCGCTAATGCCCGAATGGCATTGGCCATCTCCAGATTGGCGGTCACGGGAAAAGAGGCGGCATTGGCGGTGTTATCGGTGGGGGCGGCAAAAGCGGGCGCAGGCATCAGCGGGGAATCCTTTATGAACGATCAACGGGTGTGGTGTTGGTAAAGCCAAGCTAGACTTATGCCAGCATTTGGTGGAAAAGAGAAGGGGGGCATGCGCCGCCATTTTCGCTAAGTTTTTTTGTGGGGGTACACATCACCATGCAACGCATTCCAATGACCCCCCGGGGGCATGAGGCCATTGTGGCGGAACTTTATCATTTAAAGGAGGTGGAAAGGCGGGCGGTGATCAACGCGATTGCTGAGGCGCGGGCGCATGGCGATCTTAAGGAAAACGCCGAATACCACGCCGCCAAAGACCGCCAAGGCTTTGTTGAGGGGCGGATTGAGGAGTTGGAGGCCAAGCTGAACCTGGCTGAGGTGATCGATGTGACCCAGCAAAAGGGCAACCGCGTGATTTTTGGCGCCACCGTCAAACTGCTGGATGAAGCCAGCGAGGAGGAGGTGGCGTATCATATCGTGGGGGAGGATGAGGCAAACATCGCCCAGCACAAAATCTCCTACACCGCGCCCCTAGCCCGTGCCCTGATCGGCAAAAACACCGGCGACACCGTAACCTTCACCTCCCCCGGCGGTCAAAAGATCTTTGAGATCCTTGAGGTGCTGTATGTTTGAGTGGGCGCCCCTCTTTCGGAGAGGAATTGAGTGCGGCCCATCATTCCCCTCCTCTTGCGGAGGGGTGGCAGGCGAAGCCTGACGGGGTGGTTCTTTAGGGTGGTTGATGCGTTGGGGATAAGATTCTGTTTTTGAATCGTTTATTACAAGAACCACCCCGCCCTCCGGGCACCCCTCCGCAGGAGGGGAATTAAGTGAGGACGGGGTGGTTGATGGGTGGACCGCAATAGGTCTGGGGTGTCATGAGCGTGACATTTCGTACTGCTGGCGGATAAGAGCCTCATCGTCCCGTAAGGTCAATCCTTGATCTATCTGTTTTAACTCATCCATCGCCATAGGTTTGTCAAAACCAAAGCTTGCCATCGCCTGACCAATCACTTCCTTGCGTGTATCCTTTCCTAAGCGATCCATGACAGCTTGTTTATTGGTTGGGCTAAGATTCCCTAGTTTTTGCAAAACACTTTCGCTAATGTCTCCTGGTGAACCATCGGCATTTTTATTGTTTAGATCTTTAAGGATTTTTTCTGCCAAGGCTTTTGCGGCTTCTTGTCTTGCCGTATCGGTCACGGGACTACGAACAGCATTGTTAGCAGCTTCAGGCTGACCAAAATCTTGCCCAGTGCGTGAACCAGATCGAGTATTCGAAACAGCAGCACCGCCGCCATTACGCCCACCAAACATGCCTTTGAACAGATTGGCAGTCATTTCGGCCACTTTAACGACTCCCGCACCCAGCAGTAGGCCACCTGCTACCACTCCCAAGGCAGGGGTAGCGGCCAGCGCCAAGGCTCCGAACGATGCACCGGTAAGAGCAGAAGCAACCCCAGCACCAACACCAGCACCAACAAGTGACGCGCCAGTAGCCTGCAGGGCGCCCTTAACGTATTTATCCGACCATGATGCGCTGCTGGCAGATGCGGGTTTAGCAATCGCTTGTTGTGTGTTGCGGCTGCCCATTGTGCTTTTGTCGGTATTTACAGAGGCAGCGTAGGTTTTGTCGTTATTGGCATTTACGGATTCTGGGCCGTCAGCATAGGCACCCTCTTGTTTACGGGCTGCGGCGTAGCTTTCCTGAGCGACTTTCGTAAAGTATTGCGTACCGTTGTGGAATTCTGCCGTTGCTCTGCTAACATTTTTAACTATCCCAGTAGTGACTTTGGCTGTCAGATCAACGGTAGCATTCCACTTGTCTTGCCACCATTCAACTTGGGCTTTTTGGGCGGCTGCATCATAATGTTTATATTTGTCCCAAGAATTTTTGATGTTTTCCGCAGTCTGTTGAGCAAAATTCTTGCCACCCTTGTCTTGAGTCGTTGCCTGTACCATCCTAAACCTCCGTCGGTTGTTTCTATCTTTGATGGTTTTATCTTAGAACGGCGCATGTTACGGTTTGATGATCGATTTTATTAAAATGCTGGGTTTTTGGTGGGACGGGTGGTTTTATGGTGTGGGCGTTGCGGGTGCAGCTGTTAAGCGTAGGGAAAAGCGGGCAGGGCGATGCGTTTTTGCCGCTGGTGCAGCTCTACCAAAGCCGGCTGAGCTGCACGGTGCTTGAGCTGCCGCCCGCTGCGCAGCAGGCCAGCGATCCGGAAAAACGCATGGGGGTTGAGGGCGAAAGGCTGCTGGCCAAATGCGGCGCCCGGGCGGATGGGTATCGTCGGCTGGTGTTGGATGAGCGGGGGGTGAATCTCTCCAGCCCTGCCTTGGCCAAATTGCTGCTGGCTTGGCAGGATGAGGGCGCGCGCGGCGTGGATGTGCTGATCGGCGGTGATCAGGGGCTAAGCCCCGCGGTGCGCGACAGCGCGGATCAGCTGTGGGCGCTGGGCGCGGCAACCTGGCCACACAAATTGGTGCGGGTGATGGTGCTGGAACAACTGTACCGCGCGCGCCAGATTATCCTTGGCCACCCCTATCATCATGGGTAGAGGCGCGACTTTACTTAAATTCCCCTCCTCTTTCGGAGGGGTGGCAGGCGAAGCCTGACGGGGTGGTCCTTTGGGGGGTGATAGGACGCGTGCAGAGAGCAGCATGTTTGAATTGTTTATTGCAAGGACCACCCCGCCCCCCACTTAAACTACCAAGAGCACCCCTCCGCAGGAGGGGAATTAGTAAGGAGGGGAATTAAGTGCGGGAGACTAAAACCCCTAAAACCGCAGCTGTTTGGCCCAGCCGTCGGCGCGTTCCAGATGGCGTTCTAGGCAGGCCATGGTGCGTCCCTGATCGCTGCTGTTGTCCTTAAGCCACAGCCGCAGGGTGTCGGCGTAGATCAGGCCAAGCCCCGCCCGGGCCAGTTGACCCTGCCAGCCGTGGGTGGGGGCGCCGGCGTGGTGCAGGATCAGGTTCAGGCTGCCGCACACCCCCTCAGCCATGCTGGCCTTTAGCAGGGGTTGAAACCACAGATCGTGCATCAGTTTGGCGATGGCGGGGCGATGGGGCAACATCGCATCAAACCGCCGCATGATCAGGTCGAACAGCCGATCCCGAACCGCCTCCCCCCCCTGCTGCCGATACCCCTGCAGCATTTCCTGGTTGAACTGGCGGGTCAGGGCGGCCAGCACGTTTCCCAATGATGGATAGGCCGCCTGCAGCTCAGCCGGCGTTACCCCCAATGTCGCCGCCAGTTGGGGCGATGGATAGGAACGCCAGCCATGCTCAGCCAAGCCGCGCGACAGATCGTCTAGGCTAATGGCGGGCAGGGCATCTGGCGGGGGGATGGCGTTCATGGGGCAAGCGCACCTTTGGGCGGGCGGGTTGTGGGCATGGGCAAACTCTAGCCGATGCTGGCCATTTTTGCAAAGAGGTGTGGCAAAGTGGCGCGGGAATGGCTGGACATTTTTCGCCGCTGGATTAGGATGCAAACACATCCTTTTCAGCTGGAGATCGGTTATGAGCAAGAAACTTTCCCTTTTCGCGGTGGTTTTGGCGGGTGCCGCGCTGACGGTTTCGATCAGCTCCTCGCAAAAATCCGTAACCCCAACCGCGACAGACTCTGCAAGCAAAGCTGAAACGGTGTTTGATCGCGTGTTAAGAACCGGTGTGTTGCGCTGTGGCTATTATGTTTTTGAGCCAGCGACGATTCGTGACCCCAACACCCGCCAGCTTTCAGGTTTTTCGGTTGACTTCATGGAGCGTTTTGGCAAGGCGGCGAATTTGAAGATTGAGTGGGCTGAGGAGGTGGATTTTGGCACCTGGCCAACCGGTTTGGCCACCAAACGCTATGACGCGGTTTGCACCCCCGTTTGGCCGGATGCGACCCTGGCCAGGCAGGCAGCTTTTACCCGACCTTTGTTCTACGCGGCGCTTAATGTTTACGCGCGGGCGGATGATCATCGTTTTGACAATAATCTGGCGGCGATTAACAGCGAGTCTGTGACCATTGCGACGATTGAGGGCGACGCAAACGAGTTTCTTGCGGCCAGCCAGTTTCCGAAAGCCAAGCGGTTAACCCTGCCGCAAACCGCTGCGGGTGGTCTTCCTGCTGAAAATGTCGTCAGCCGTAAGGCCGATGTCACCTTTTGGGACGCGAATGGCGCGCAGGTGTTTATGGCCAGCAACCCCAACAGCCTTCGCAACGTTGATCCCGCCAACCCCGTTCGCGTGATGCCCTTTGAAATTGCCGTGCTGGCGGGCGAGCATCAGTTGCGGGATTTGTTGAACGTGGGCATAGCAAGTTTGGAGGATACGGGTGAGATCAACAGTTTGTTGGACAAATGGGAACGCTATCCCAACAGTTTTTACCGCCTTAGCAAGCCCTATATGCTGCCAATTAAGCAAGCCAAACCCCAAGAATAGCTGAATTAGAAACGCCAATCAGGTCAGGGTTGTTGAATGCGCGAAAAACCTGTTGTTTCCTCCCGCAGGGGGGCTTAACCCATGTGGCTGCTGGCGGGGCTTGGCAATCCGGGGGCAGCCTATGCCGCCAACCGTCACAACATCGGCTTTATGCTGCTGGACTTTTTGGCCAGGGCTGAGGGGTGGGATGCGGGGCGCAAAAAGCTGAACAGCCTGGTGGCTCAGGGCGCGGTGGGGGAGGGCGCCAGGCGGCATGAGGTGGTGGCGATTAAGCCGCAAACTTTTATGAACCTGTCGGGGATGGCGGTGGGCGCGGCGTTGCATTTCTACAAATTGCCGCTGGAGCGGTTGTTGGTGGTGCATGACGACATCGATTTGCCGTTTGGCAGCCTGCGCCTCAAACTGGGCGGCGGGCATGGCGGTCACAACGGCTTGCGCCATATCAGTGCGCAGCTGGGCAGCCAGTATTGGCGCCTTCGCATGGGGGTTGGCCGCCCGCTGGACAAGGCGCAGGTGCATGATTTTGTGCTGGGCAATTTTGCCGCGGCGGAAACTGAGGCGTTGCCAGGCTTGTTCGCCACCGCGCACCGCGCCATCCCCTGGCTGTTGGACGGCAAGCCCGACTACGCCCGCAACCTGCTAGCACCACCGAGAGCATTTCCCATTTAGCCCACCACGTCGTCAGGCTACGGACTCGCCGTGCTCACGTATATAGGATACGCTCCGCGCGCCTCACCTTGCCTTCCTAGTGGTGAACTAAAGCGAAAACGCTCTAGCCGCTGGCTTACGCAAACACCTCAGCATCCACAAAGGCCGCGCCCTTCGCATCTTTGGCGGACAGGGCAGGGGGTTGGCCATCCAGCGACCAATCGATTTTCAGGCTAGAATCGTTCCAAACAATGCACCGCTCATGCTGGGGGGCGTAATAATTGGTGGTTTTGTACAGAAACTCCGCCGTTTCGCTGAGCACGACAAAGCCGTGCGCAAACCCCTCAGGCACCCAAAGCTGGCGCTTGTTTTCGGCGGACAGCAGCTCCCCCACCCACTGGCCAAAGTTTGGCGATGATCGGCGGATGTCCACCGCCACGTCCAACACCGCGCCCGCTGTCACCCGCACCAATTTGCCCTGCGGCTGTTGGATTTGATAGTGCAGGCCGCGCAAAACCCCCTGCACGCTGCGGCTGTGGTTGTCCTGAACAAAACTGACCGATCGGCCGATGCTGTCCTCAAATTGCGCGTGATGAAAGCTTTCAAAGAAAAAGCCGCGCTGATCCCCAAACACCTCAGGCTCGATCAACACCACGTCTGGAATGCGAAGCTTGGTGGCGCGGATCATGACCGATGTTCCCTTAGCAGCGTCAGCAAATACTGCCCATAGCCGTTTTTGATCAGCGGTTGCGCCAATGCCTCCAACGCGCCCGCATCAATCCAGCCTTGCCGATAGGCAATCTCCTCAGGGCAGCTGATTTTTAAGCCCTGCCGATTCTCAAGCGTGGCGATAAACTGGCTGGCGTCCAGCATGGATTGGGGGGTGCCTGTATCCAGCCAGGCATAGCCGCGCCCCATGATTTCGACGTGCAGCTGCGCCCCTTCCAGATAGCGTTGGTTCAGATCGGTGATTTCCAGCTCACCACGGGCTGAGGGTTTCAGGCTTTTGGCCAGCGCGACCGCCTGGTTGTCGTAAAAGTAAAGCCCCGTCACCGCGTGGTTTGATTTCGGCTGTTGCGGCTTTTCCTGCAGCGACAACACACGGCCATCGGCATCAAATTCGGCCACGCCGTAGCGTTCGGGGTCATTCACATGATAGGCGAAGATGCTGGCGCCCTGGTCGCGCTGCACCGCGCTGCTTAACAGCTGAGGCAAATCGTGGCCGTAGAAAATATTGTCGCCCAGCACCAGGGCCGAGGGGTCGTTGCCGATAAAGGATTCGCCGATGATTAGGGCCTGCGCCAGGCCATCGGGGGATGGCTGCACGGCGTATTGCAGGTTTAACCCCCACCGGCTGCCATCGCCCAACAGCCTTGAAAACTGCGGGGTGTCCTGCGGGGTTGAGATGATCAGGATGTCGCGGATGCCCGCCAGCATCAGGGTGCTAAGCGGGTAATAGATCATCGGCTTGTCAAAAATCGGCAACAGCTGCTTGCTGACCGCCAGCGTGGCCGGGTACAGGCGTGTGCCGGATCCGCCGGCCAGGATGATGCCTTTACGTTTTATGCTGGGGCGTGTCATGCCACAACCCGGGGTTCGTATTGTTGTTGGATCCAGTTGCGATAGCTGCCGCTGATCACCCGTTCCACCCATTCCGAATTGTCCAGATACCAATCCACCGTTTTGCGCAGGCCGCTTGCAAAGCTTTCGGCCGGTGTCCAGCCAAGCTCACGGGCGATTTTGCTGGCGTCGATGGCGTAGCGGCGGTCATGGCCCGGGCGATCGGCCACATGGGCGATTTGGGCGCGATAGCTGGTGCGATCCGGCTTGGGGCGCCGCTCATCCAACAGGTCACAAATGCGGTGCACGATGTCCAGATTGGTGGTTTCATGGCCGCCGCCGATGTTGTAGACCTGCCCCACTTGCCCCGCCTCCAACACACGGCGGATGGCGCGGCAATGATCGCCCACGTAAAGCCAATCGCGGATTTGCTGGCCATCGCCATACACCGGCAGTGCCCGCCCCGCCAGCGCGCTGACGATCATCAGCGGGATCAGCTTTTCCGGAAAGTGATAGGGGCCATAGTTGTTTGAGCAGTTGGTGGTCAGCACCGGCAGGCCATAGGTGTGGTGATAGGCGCGCACCAGATGATCGCTGGCGGCCTTGCTGGCGGAATAGGGGCTGTTGGGCTGATAGGGGTGGGTTTCGGTAAAGGCCGGCGCATCGGTGCTGAGCGATCCGTACACCTCGTCGGTGGACACATGCAGCAGGCGAAACTCTTGGTTGGCTTGGTTCTGCAGGCCGCCCCAATAGGCACGCACCACCTCCAGTAGGCGGAAGGTGCCAACGATGTTGGTTTGGATGAAATCCTCGGGCCCATGGATGCTGCGGTCCACATGGCTTTCCGCGGCAAAATTGATGATCGCGCGGGGGCGGTGTTGGCCAAGCAGGCCGGTGATGAGGGCTGCATCGCCGATATCGCCCTGCACGAACAGGTGGCGGGGGTCGTTTTGCACATGGTTCAGGTTCTCGATATTGCCAGCGTAGGTCAGTTTGTCCAGATTGACCACCGGCTCATCCCCCGCCGCCAACCAATCCAGCACAAAATTGCTGCCGATAAAGCCGGCACCACCGGTTACAAGAATGGTCATGGGATTGGAGCTTTTCTGGAATGGGAATCTTGGCCAAACCATAGCAGCGCCTGGCAGGTTTTGTCTAACCGCTTTGTTCGATCCACTTATTCCCCTCCCGCGGAGGGGTGGCAGGCGCAGCCTGACGGGGTGGTTCTTTGGGGTGTGATGCGCGTCAGACAACCTCTTGTTTTTGAATTATTTTTGCAAGAACCACCCCGCCCTTCGGGCACCCCTCCGCAGGAGGGGAATTAAGTGCGGCCTATAATTCCCCTCCTCTTTCGGAGGGGTGGCAGGCGCAGCCTGACGGGGTGGTTCTTGCGGAGCGTGATGCGCGTCAGACAACCGCTTGTTTTTGAATTATTTTTGCAAGAACCACCCCGCCCTCCGGGCACCCCTCCGCAGGAGGGGAATTGACCGCTTGTGCCAATCCATCGAGGGGCGGGGGGTTTTTTATCGCGAATTTGTATGTATAGCGACCACCTGATTGCTCCGATTGGGTAGATTGCTATAAAGATGTAATCCGCTGTCTAATTTGCGTGTCGGAGTATTTGGTTTGTCTCCATCGCAGAGTCCATTGTTTTGATTTGGTTGAGCGTGTAGCGGAGGGACGATGTGGCTGTATCTTTGTGTATTTTTTTGAGGGTATCCGAAATAAAAACTGCTAGCGTGACCATCTTTCTCGCAGAATAAAACCCTTATACCGCTATTTTTTTGTGGTAATGTGCTTTTTTTTTGTATTACGCGTGTCCATGCTATATTTTTTTCTCCCAATGCCCAATCTTTGAAGGTTTGATTGAGAAATTTTTTTTCTTCAATCTGGTCACTTTCTGACTGTTGAGACCAGAATGGGTCTTTAGTGACGGCATGATCAACCGTTGTTTTGATAAGTTCTTTCGTTCCCTGAAGGGTTAACGGATTTTTATTCTCAAAGGTTTTTTCCAACGGAGGAGCACTGCCACAGCCCTTTAGGAATACGCTTGCGCCGACCAACAAACTCAATCCAAGCCTCGCAGCTATAGTCGCTTTCATTTTACCAAAACTCCATCAATAACTATAATAAAAAGATAAGAATTTTTATCAATTAAAATGCTTTCTGTCAATATCTTCTTTAAATGAACGCAACACGCATCGCCGCCCCGCCCATCAAGCACGGATCGGCGTTGCGTTTTTGGTGAGGATGGGGCAGGCTGTGGGCGTTCCCTGTGGATGCACCACCTATTTGCCACCTAGTTTGAAAGCCTAACCGACATGAGCCAACCTTCTGCAATTATTACCGTGATGGCGATGGCCGCCAAAAAAGCCGCGCTGGGGCTGGTTAAGGATTTTGGTGAAATTGACAAATTGCAGGTGTCGCAAAAGGGGCCGGCGGATTTCGTCTCCGCCGCTGACCTGCGCGCCGATGAAACTTTGCGGCGGGAGCTGAGCCGGGCGCGTCCGCAATACAATTTGGTTACGGAGGAGAGTGAGGCAAAGCCGCTGGATCCCGATCAGCCCACCTTTTACGTTGACCCGTTGGACGGCACCACCAATTTTTTGCACGCGATCCCGCATTTTTGCATCTCAATCGGCTTGGTGGAAAAGGAACAGCCGGTGGCGGGGGTGATTTACGACCCGATTAAGGACGAATTGTTCTGGGCAGAACGTGGTTGCGGCGCCTTTGTCAACGACCATCGGATGCGGGTTTCCAGCCGCACGCAGCTGAATCAGGCGTTGTTGGCCACCGGCATCCCCTTTAAGGGATCGCGCGGTGTTGAGCGGGTGGCGCGGTTCAGCAAGCAGCTTAGCAATGTTGCCGACCATATCGCCGGCATTCGGCGGATGGGCGCGGCCGCCCTCGATCTGGCCTATACCGCCGCTGGCCGCTATGAGGCGTATTGGGAGGAGGGGTGCTTCCCCTGGGATCTGGCCGCCGGCATCGTCATGGTGCGTGAGGCGGGCGGCATGGTGTCGGAACTTGACGGGCGCGATCGGGTGTTGCACGGTGAAAGCATCTTCGCCAGCAACGGCCATTTCCATGACAGTTTGCGCAAGCGGTTGGTTGGCTAGTTTGGTTGGTTGGTTTGGTTTTTGGGGGTTTGATCTTTTAGCCTTGGGGGTTTTGATGCGTTTGGTACCTGCCTTTGTCTTGAGTGTTTCCCTGATCGCGGGCGTTGCGCTGGTGTCGCCCGTTTTTGCGCAGACCCCGCCGCCACCGCCTGCGCCACCAACTGCCAAGCCTGCCGCTGCGCTGAACCTGCCCACCGCTGCGCCTGCTGGTGCGCCAGCCGATAGGCCTGCGCCAGCGCCCTTAACCGATGATGCGCCCCCTGCTGCGCCTGCGGCCGCACCTGCCCCTACCCCGGCGGTGACCACCCCTGCACCGCCTGCTGCCCCAGCGGTTCCGGTGGTTAGCCGCCCAGCCACGCCAGCGGTTGGCACAGCGCCCACTGGCCAAGCTGAGCCCTCAAAGGGCGGCGCGCTGCTGAACCGTTTGTTGAATGCTGAGCAGGGTGGGGCGGCGCCGGTTGATCCTGCCGTACAGGCTGCGGCTGCGCCTCCTGCTTCTCAGGAAAAGCCGGTGAACAAAAATGACAAAAGAAAGGGCAAGGTCACGGCTGCGCCTCTGCCTGCAGCAGATGCTGCGTCTGCTGGTAATGCAGCGACCGCTGCGTCTGTTAATAATGCAGCGACCGCTGCCGCACCTGCGCCAACCCCTGCTGTTGTCGCCAAACCGGCAGAGCCTAAGGCGCCTGTCAAGCCTGAAGTGAAAACGCCTGTTGCGGCTGCGGCTCCTGTAGCCGCGTCTGCAACGCCTGCGGCAGCACCAGTTGCCGAAACGGTGCCGGCTGAACCAGTCACGCCCAAACCGAAGAAAAAATACCGCCACACCGCTCGTAAAAAAACCGCTACAAACGCTGCTGCCGCCACCACGCCACAGCCGCCGCAACCGATGGTGTTGACCGAGCCCAAACTGTTGCTAACCATGACCTTTCCTGACAGCGCCGCAGGGCTTGGCGCTGAGGATTTGAAAAAACTGGCGCAGGCGATTCGCGGCTATGATCCGGTGCGGATCAATTTCATGATCAACTCCTACGGCCGCACCACCACCAACTTCCCCAGCGATGCGAAGCGGGAGGCATTGACGCGGGCGTTGGCGGTGCGGCGTGAACTGCTGGCGCTGGGCTTTTCCGGCCAGCAAATCGGCATGCAAACCCTGATGGCCTCAGCGGCCGACAAATCGCAACATCGGGTGGAGTTGGTGGCGACGCCGCGCTAAAATTTAAGCCCACAAGGCTCTTTTAAAACCAACGCAATCATGCTTTAGTGATCCACTGATTTGGAGACGTGGCCGAGCGGCTGAAGGCGACGGTTTGCTAAACCGTTATACGGATTAAACCGTATCGAGGGTTCGAATCCCTCCGTCTCCTCCAGTGTTGGATGCTAAAGCATCCCAAGAAATCCAGAAACCATTGTAAAAACAGATAAAAACAGGTACGATCTATCCTGTGTTGTCCAGACTTGTTCCTTTTTATCCTAGAAAATTGGGGGCATAATTGGGGGCACAACTCAGAAACCAGCTAAAAATATGCCCCCATGCCCCTAACCGATACTAGCTGCAAACATGCTAAACCCAGTGCCAAGCCCTATAAATTGGCTGATGGCGATGGGATGTACTTGGAGGTGATGCCCAACGGCAGCCGTTATTGGCGGCTTAAATACCGCGTTGGGGGCAAGGAAAAACGGCTTGCCCTGGGCGTGTATCCTGAAGTTACCTTGGCCGAAGCCCGCGACAAAAGAGCGGATGCCCGCAAATTGCTGGCGGCAGGGATAGACCCGTCCGCTGCCAAAACCGAACGCAAATACCTGACCGCCCAAAACACCACCAACACTTTTGAGGCGGTGGCACGGGAATGGCACCAGCACAACCTGGAAAAATGGACTTCCAATTATGCCGCTGACATATTGCGTCGGTTAGAAACAGATATTTTCAGCGTGATTGGCAAACGCCCCATTGCCGATATAAGCCCCCTGTTGATGCTGGAGACACTGAAGAAGATAGAAAAACGCGGGGCGCATGAAATGTCACGCCGTGCGATGCAGTACTGTGGCCAGATTTTTCGTTATGCCATTGTTACAGGCCGCGCCGAACGCAACCCCACTGCCGACCTGAAAGACGCGCTAAAGCCTGTGAAGCATGGGCATTTTGCCGCTCTGGAAGCCAAAGACTTGCCAGAATTCTTGCACGCCCTGGAACACAACGATGCACGCTTATTCAGCCAAACCCGCCTTGCAATCCGCCTGATGATGCTGACCTTTGTGCGTACGGGTGAATTGATCAAATCGGAATGGAAGGAGTTCAAGTTGGATTCAGGGGAGTGGCATATCCCCGCCGAACGGATGAAAATGCGCCGCCCCCATGTTGTGCCGCTTTCCAAACAGGCGGTGGATGTGTTGCACCAGTTGCAGGGATTAAGCGGCAACCGTGACTATGTTTTTGCTAGTGTTGCCAAACCGCGCCAGCATATGAGCAACAACACCATCCTGAAAGCCCTTGAACGGTTGGGCTACAAAGGCCGCATGACGGGGCATGGCTTTCGTGCCCTGGCTATGTCCCCGATCAAGGAAAAACTGGGCTATCGCCATGAGGTTGTTGATCGCCAGCTTGCCCATGCCCAGCGTAACAAGGTAGATGCCGCCTATGACCGCGCCCAATTTTTGTCCGAACGCCAAAAAATGATGCAGGAATGGGCAGATTACTTGGATGCGGTGGCGAGCGACAGCAAGGTCATCGTTGGAAATTTCAAGAAATTGGCATGATGGCCTGAAAGGAAAGAACATGAAATCTTTGGACTATTGGCGACTTTGCGATGAGCTTTCTGTAATTGATGCAGCCCTTTTGATTGTTGGTGAAGACCCGTCAATTTCACGAGCGTATATCAAACATTGGGCAGCAGAAAAACTTCCTCAGGGGTACTCCGCTGCAAAAAATGCGCTAATAAATGCCATATATGGAAAACGACTGAACGCAACTCTTCGATATCCAGCACGAGTCCTGTTCGACGAAGAATATGAAAAAGTAGGGGAAAAAGTCTTCAAAGATGGAAACGAATTTGCAATTGCCTTCAAAGATGTGCCTGACTGGGGGCAAACGACCATCAAGATCGACGATTTGAAGGCTTGGCTTGTATCTCGCGGATTTAAAACTGGCTTCTTTTTTGTTAACCATGTTGATTCCCCCGATTATCTGGACAAATCACATCAATGTTATGCCCCCAAACTCGCGGCAGCGGTGGATGCGTGGCAAGCCATTACGTCCGATGAATCATTGCTTGACGGAAAAACGCCAAAGCAAGCGATAGAAAAGTGGCTAAGAGAAAATGCCAGCCGTTTTAAATTAAGCGATGACGATGGCAACCCGAATAACGATGGAATTGAGCAAATTTCGAAAGTCGCAAATTGGAGGCCAGAAGGTGGGGCGGCCAAAACAAGGGGGAACCCACCTACCCCTAAAAAACCCAGTAAAAACGACGACTTTTAGGCAAAACGGCCTGATTTTCAGCTAAGCCAAGGGGTGGGTTCTGTCCGAACCACAGGGTGGGTATGACTGGAAAGCACAGGGTAGTTTTTTGAACCCGCCCCGTTATTTTTTTGCGTCCAGTTGTGTCTTCATCTTTTCAGATTGATTCTGGAAAGGACAAAATGATGACCGAAAAAATTCTTCGCCTGCGTCCAATGCTTTCCCGCACAGGGCTAAGCCGCAGCATGGCCTATGACCTGATGGCCAAAGACCAATTCCCCAGACCTATAGGCCTTGGCGCACGGGCGGTGGGGTGGTTGGAATCTGAGATTGATGCCTGGATCGTAGAGCGCGTGAAGGCTAGCCGCAGCCAGCCCCACCAATAATCGGGCTAGGCAGGCAGGGCATGGCAACCAAGCGAAACTACAACACGCGCCTGATAAAGGCGACCTGGCCGTATAGCGTGGAGGAAATCGCCGCCCTGTTCGGCCTGCACAAAAATGCGGTGTTGCGATGGCTGAAAGAGGGTTTGCAGGCCGATACGACCCGCCGCCCCTATCTTGTGCGTGGCATTGAGCTTAGCCGTTTTCTGAATGACCGCCAGAAAACCAAGAAACGAAAATGCGCTTTTGAGGAGTTTTTCTGCTTTAAATGCCGTGCCCCCCGCCATGCCTATGAAGGCATTGCTGACCTAAAGGCTGAAAGCCCCCACCGTTGCCGCATTAAGGTTATCTGCGCGATTTGCGGCACATCTATGAGCAAGATTCAGAGCATCGCCAGCCTGCCCAAAATTGAGGCCTGCTTCCACATTCAGCAACGGGAAGCGTGGCACATAATAGATGGCTTTAATCCCAGTGTGAACAGTGACAGGAGGGCGAATCATGACAGCCGTTAAAACCAACCCCAAAAATGACCGTGTAAAGCGCGATTATCTTATATGGCTGAAAGAGGCCAAACAGCGTTCTCCAAAGACCGCCGAACAGGCGCGACACGCGATTGATCGTCTGGAAATCTACACGGGTTTTAAGGATTTTGGCACCTTCAACAAAGATCAAGCCTTAGCCTTCAAACGCGCCATGCTGGCGATGAAGGGGCAGCGTTCGGGCAAGGCTATCAGCATTTCCACCGTTCACCATACCTTGCAAGCCGTTAAGGATTTTTTGGTGTGGCTACATGGGCGGCAGGAGTATCGCAACCGTATCAAAACCGCCGATATTCAGTATCTCAACCTTACCACGGGGGAGGAGCGGCAGGCGCACACCATCCGTCCCCGCACCTATGCCACGATCGAGCAATACAGTGCCGCCCTGTTGGCAATGCCCAGCGTGACCGCAATCGAACGCCGTGACCGCGCCGTGATGGCCTTGTTGCTGCTAACGGGGATGCGGGATGCCGCGCTGGTTAGCCTGAAAATCAAACATCTATCGTTGGAGAGAAATTATGTGTTCCAAGACCCCCGCCAGGTGGCCACAAAGTTTAGCAAGCCGATTGAAACCTTCTTTTTCCCCGTGGGCGATAATGTGGTTGCGATGGTGCGGGATTGGGTGACTTACCTGACCAGGGATAAGCTGTTTGGTGGTGAAGACCCGCTGTTTCCCAAAACCCTGAATGGCCAAGATGAAAACAGGAGTTTCGTAGCGGTTGGCTTAAGCCATGAGCATTGGGCAGATGCCACCGCTGTGCGCAAGATCTTCAGGGCAGCCTATACGCGTGCAGGCTTGCCCTATTTCCCCCCGCACACCGTTCGCAACACACTGACCCAGCTGGCCTATAAATTGAACCTAACGCCCGAACAGTTAAAGGCGTGGAGCCAGAACATGGGGCATGACCAACCCCTGACCACCCTGACCAGCTATGGCCATGTATCCACCGAACGGCAGGGGGAGATTATCGGTGGGTTAGGCCAAGCCACCCATCCCGCGCCCAACAGCCATGACATGGCCGAAAAGATTGCGGAAATTCATGCCATGTTAAAGGAGCGGGAGGGATCAGCGATGCCGTTGCGTGGCAGGGGTGAACCCTTTAACAATAGATGGGAAAACGCCTAGCCAGAGTTGCCCCATGCCCACACTTGACTTTAAGGGAAAGCAGTTTGTCTATTCCCACCATCATTCCGTGCCGTTCCGCGAATTGGAGGTTGATTCGGCAAAATCCCTGCCGCCACAGGGCAAGAAGGCGGGGTTGGATGACAACCTGATTATCCACGGCGACAACCTGCACGCGCTGAAGGCGTTGATGCCGCAATACGCGGGGAAAATTAAGTGCATCTATATCGACCCGCCCTATAACACGGGGAATGAGGGGTGGTGTTACAACGATAACGTCAATTCACCGCTGATGAAGGAATGGCTGGCCAAAAACGCCAACCCCGTCGATAGGGAAGATTTGCAACGCCACGACAAATGGCTGTGCATGATGTGGCCGCGCCTGAAACTGCTGCATGAACTGCTGGCCGATGATGGGGTTATTTTTGTGAGTATTGATGACAATGAAGTGCATAATTTGCGAGTAATAATGGATGAAATTTTTGGTGAGGAAAATTTTATAGGAACTATAACGTGGGAAAAAAGAACAAAGTCTCAAAACACTGAAACTGCTAAAGATTTGTTTCAGTCCAAAACCGAATACATTTTGGGATACAAAAAAAACATAGAAAAAATAAGATTTAATCTTAAGGTTGCTGGTGAAAAATCCTACCCTTTGAGGGACGATAGAGGTTCTTACAGAATATATAAGTTGGAAGAAATGTCTGCCACTGGTATGCGCGGCAGAGAAACGATGGTCTACGTTGTATGTGGGTTGTCGCCGCGTGAAGGGAAGCAATGGCAGATAGGAGAAAGTAAAATTAAAGAATTTTTAGAAAGGAAAGATCTGTATATTGAAGACGGGTGTGTAAACATCAAAATTCGTCCAGAAGATGAAGATATTAATAAATATGTTCCTTTCTGGTCTCACTTTTTTGACAAAGATATTTACGGAACTGCTGAAACTGGCAAGGCAGAAGTTTTAGATATAATGAGAAATGACAATGAAAAATTTGAAACAGTCAAGCCTAGCAAGCTTATATCAAAGCTGCTTTTTCATATAAAAAGCCACAAGATTGCTAATTTAAATAAGTCTGATATTATCCTCGATTCTTTTGCAGGCTCTGGCACAACCGCCCACGCTGTTCTTGATTTAAACAAAGAAGACGGCGGCAACCGCAAATTCATCTTGGTGGAGATGGAGGATTACGCCGACAAAATCACCGCTGAGCGGGTGCGGCGGGTGATACGGGGTGTGCCTACAGCAAAAGATGAGAAACTCAAAGCTGGCTTAGGCGGCAGCTTTACCTTTTGCAACCTGGGCAAGGAAATCAGCATCGAAAAAATCATCGCGGGCGAATCCCTGCCCGACTATGGCGCGTTGGCCAACTATGTTTTCTACACCGCGACGGGCAAAAGCCTGGACAGGGATGCCGCCCTAAGGGCTGATTACTTTGTTGGTGAAACCGATTTGTATGAAGTCTATTTGATCTATCAACCCGACACCACCTTTCTGCGTAGCAATGAATCCGCCCTGAATGACGTTAAGCTAAAGGCCATTGCGGATCGTGGCAGCAAAAAGGAAAAATTGGTTTTCGCCACCGCCAAATACATGGGGCAGCGGGAACTTTCCGCCCACAACATCACCTTTTGCCAGTTGCCCTATGCCATTCACAAGGTGGTGGGGGCATAGACGCGATGGAGCTGAAAGAGTACCAAATAAGGGTTCTGGACTATCTGGACAGCTATCTGGCGGAATTGCAAAGCCATAGGGCTGAAAAAAAAGATGCCGTTCATCCCGAACAGTCCGATTATTGCCAACTTGCATGGGACGCGTTAAAGGCCAAGCGGGAAGTCCCGCTTCGTAAAGACAGAAAGGGCAATTCTGTCCCCTCAACCTACAATGTTCGCAAAGATGGGATGGGGCGCAACATCCCCAACGTCTGTTTCAAGGTGCCAACAGGGGGCGGCAAAACCCTGCTGGCCACCGCCGCCCTGCAACGTATTAATCAGGATTATTTTAAGCGCAACAATGGCTTTGTGTTGTGGATTGTGCCCAGCGACACGATTTACGAACAAACCAGCAAACAACTGCGGAATAAGGAACATCCCTATCGCCAAGTGTTAGACCGCGCCAGTGGCGGTCGCACGATGATTTTGGAAAAGGGTGATCGGTTTACTGCCCAAGACGTTGAGGGGAATTTGTGCGTGTTGTTGCTGATGCTGCAATCCAGCAACCGCCAGAACAAAGATGCCCTGAAAATGTTTCAGGATAGCGGTAAGTTTGAAAGCTTTTTCCCGCCGATTGATGATTACACCGCCAACAACAGCTTCTTGGATGCCAACCCTAACCTTGATGTGGCGAATTTGGCGGATGGGCACCATGTTATCACTGGCCTGTCCATCAAACATTCGCTGGGCAATGTCATGCGCCTGTTGCGCCCCATCGCCATTTTTGATGAAGGCCACAGGGGGGCGAGCCAGCTTGCCCAAGACACAGTCAACCAATTCAACGCTTCCTTCATTCTGGAGCTTTCCGCCACGCCAAAGGAACACAGCAATGTGCTGATTGATGTCGGGGGGCAGGAATTGAAGACAGAGCAGATGATCAAGCTGCCAATCAACGTCATTTCCTATGACCAGCCCAATTGGCAACACACGCTGAACCAGGCGCATGCCAAATTGTCTGAACTTAGCCAGGCGGCGGCGAAACACCAGGCCGATGTTGGCAAATATGTCCGCCCCATTATGCTGATTAAGGCTGAACCCAAAAAACAGAATGAAGCCTATAACCATGTGGATGAGATTAAGGCCTATTTGATCAAGCATCTGAATGTGTTGGAAGGTGAAATTCGCATAAAGCTGGCCGATAAAAACGAACTGCGGGATGATGACTTGTTCGATACACTGTGCCCCGTGCGCTATATCATCACCAAAGATGCGTTGAAAGAAGGGTGGGATTGTTCCTTTGCCTATGTGCTGGCGATTTTGTCTAACAGCAAAAGCGAAACGGCGTTAACCCAATTCATCGGGCGTGTTCTGCGCCAACCCTATGCACAGGAAACGTCTATCCCATCCCTGAACCAATGCTATGTCTATTGCGACAATGCTGATGTGAACAGCGCGGCAACAGCCATTAAGAAAGGCCTGGAAGAAGAGGGCATGGGTGATATTTCTGACCAAATCGTGGTTGGGGATGGGCAGGCAACGGGCAAAGAAAAAGCACCTCTTAAACGACAAGTCAAATATCAGGGCGCAAAGATTTTTCTGCCCTCGTTGAATGTCGTGCGTAATGGCAAGCCTGCGCCGTTTGATTATTATGCCGATATTCTTGGGGATATTCGCTGGGATGATTACAGTTTTGGCGCGATGGATGCGCTTGCGCTGGCCGATAAAGAGGCGATGGACTACCAGCATTTGACCGTGGATTGGCGGCGGGGCGAAACAGGGCAGTTTGATTTTGCCCAAGGCCAACGCCAATCCGAACAAGTCACAAACGAAATCAACCTAACCCTGATGGTTAGCCAGCTTATGGAAAAAGTGCCAAATGCTTGGCAGGCCTATCGGATCATCAAAGATGTGTTGACAGAATTGCGGGCAAGGAAAAACAGCGATGCTAAGCTTGCACTTAACGCTGTATTCATCGTCGAAGAAATCAAAAAAGACGCTTTCCAGTGGATGTTGGAACAATCCGAAGCGATTTTCCGTCGCAAGTTGGATGATGGGACGATCTTCTTGCGCCTTTTGGCTGAACCTTTGGTCGCGCTGAACTGGCAGATGGCGGAAAGCGTTGAGGTGCAGATTAACGCCAATGAAATCCCCATGACGTTAACAAAAAGCCTGTTCCACCCCCAATACCGTTCCAATTACAACGGGTTGGAATACCCCATTGCGGTGGCTATCAACAACAAGAATGTTGTGGAATGGTGGCACAGGCTGGCCGTTAAGGGCACGGAATACAGCATTCAGGGGTGGAAACGTGAAAAGATTTATCCTGATTTTCTGGTAAAGCTGGAAACGGACAAGGATGGCGTTGAACGCCTCTATTTTATCGAATCCAAGGGCAACCAGCTGGAGGGCAATA
Source organism: Alphaproteobacteria bacterium (assembly GCA_044345375.1). GTDB lineage: Bacteria > Pseudomonadota > Alphaproteobacteria > CAISOG01 > CAISOG01 > CAISOG01. Next base: position 268 of record JBIJBF010000013.1, on the reverse strand, counting down.
AGGATACGGACTACAAACAAAAGCTGTTCAACACCATCAACGCCGCCTTGGCAGGGAATGTTAAGCCCAAAGGTGAGTTTACGTTGGCCGACAGCAAAGAGGAAATATCTTTCCATATGGTTTTTGAAAGCAGATGGGAAAATGATTTGAATAAGCTGCTTGCCGCCTAATACCAAAAAACACAAATAACCTGACATCAATGTTGTGATGTGCTACAGGTATTCCAACCAACACTAACGATTGGAGTGGGATATGGTACATGTTGTCA
>JBIJBF010000012.1:45000-57965 GCA_044345375.1 Alphaproteobacteria bacterium | reverse complement strand
AGCGACGGTTTTTGAATAGAGGATGGCCTATATGCCGATATCTATAGAAAGATAGTTTTTAAAGAAACACAAGCAACTTGTTCTTTTACATAATTTTTTTCTAATGATAAATATTATTCGCTTTCATCAACCATTTTAGATATCTCTTGAAAAAATCGTTGGATCAACCCCCTACAACGAAGACAAAAAGAAACAGCTGCCAATCGTTTTGCGCAAAACCTCGCCCAATTCTTGGCCAAGCGCCGCCCCATCGGCCAGCGGGCCGGTTAGCTGCTGCCGTTCGATCCGGCTGCCGTCAGGGGTGGCCACTAAGCCATCGATCTGCAGCAAATTCGTTTTGGCCTCAATGGTGGCCAGGGCGGCGATCGGGGTGCGGCAGGAACCGTCCAACACCCGCAGCATCGCCCGCTCCGCCCTAACACAAATGGTGGTGGCCTGATCATTGGCGCGTTCCAACAAATCCAGAATCGGCTGGTTGTCGCTGCGGCATTCAATGCCAATCGCGCCCTGCGCCACCGCCGGCAACATAATGTCGGTTGACAGGATCGTGGCCAAGGTGCCCTCATATTTTTCCAGCAACGACAGGCGTTTTAAGCCGGCAACCGCCAGCAGGGTGGCGGTAAACTGCCCCTCATCCAATTTGCGCAGGCGTGATTGCACATTGCCCCGCAACAACTCAACCTGCAAATCGGGGCGCAGATGCAGCAGTTGGGCACGACGGCGCAGGCTGGCGCTGCCGATGATGGCATTTTTGGGCAGGGCGTTAACGGCACGGGCAATCGGTGACATCATCACATCGCGCGGATCCTCCCGCGGCAGCATCGCACCAATCACCAACCCATCGGGCAGCACGGTTGGCATATCCTTCATCGAATGGACGGCGATATCGATCGCGCCCCCCAACAACGCCTCCTCAATCTCCTTGGTAAACAGGCCCTTGCCGCCAATATCGTTCAGCGAACGTTCCAAAAAGCGGTCGCCGCTGGTTTGGATAATCTCAATTTTGACCGCACCTTGCGCGCTTAAGGCAGGCTCAAACCGCGCCAAATACTGCCAAACCTCCGCCGCCTGCGCCAAGGCCAACGGGCTGCCACGGGTGCCAATGGTTAGGGGAAGACGCATGGGGGGGGAATCCGGCGATGGGGTTAGGCTTGGTTGGCGGATGGGGTGGGATTTGAACCCACGGTAGGCTTGCACCTACGCCAGTTTTCAAGACTGGTGCATTCAACCGCTCTGCCACCCATCCAACAAGTCCAACCTGTATAAAACAGACCTTAACCTAAATACAGCAAATTATGGCCAGTTGCGCCAGCAATTCGGGCAGGGTCAGCGATTGTTGCACCCCATCCTCCATGTTGCGCAGGGTGAAGAGTTCGCTGCGCAGCTCATCCGGGCCCAGCAGCACAATCTGGGCAACGCCGCGTTTGTTGGCCGCTTTCAGGCGTTTACCCACCGCGCCCTCATACAATTGATCCACCGCCATACCCGCGGCGCGCAGCTGGGCCACCAGTTGACGGGCTGGCTCCACGCAGCTGTCCTCGGTGGGAACCACCATCACCCGGGCCGGCAGCGGCGGTGGCGTGGCCAGCAGCAGGCAAAGCCGTTCGATGCCTGAGCCAAAGCCCACGGAGGGCAGCGGCGCCCCGCCCAAAGATTCGGCAATACCGCCGTAACGCCCGCCGCCCAGCACGGTCGCCTGCGCCCCCAAATGGGTTGAGGTGAATTCAAACACGGTGTGCTGGTAATAATCAAAACCGCGCACCAATTTCGGGTTATGCTGCCAGGGAATGTTCAGGCTGGCCAGGCCGTTTTGCAACGCGTCCCAAAACCGCTTGGCCTCATCCTGCAAATAATCGGTCAGGCGCGGCGCATCCACCAAAATCGCGTGATCGGCAGGGTCCTTGGAATCCAAAATGCGCAGCGGGTTGCGCTCCAACCGCAGCAAGCTTTCAGCCGAAAGTTGGCCGGCATGATCGCGCAGATAGGCCAGCAGCGCGGCGCGAAACAGCTGGCGGCTGGGCAAATCGCCCATGCTGTTCAGCTCCAACGTCACATGTTCGGCCAGCCCCAGTTCCTGCAAAAATTGATGGCCAAGGCTCAGCACCTCAAGATCGGCCTCAACGCTGCTGGTGCCCATCAGCTCAACCCCCACCTGATGATGCTGGCGATAGCGCCCTTTTTGTGGGCGCTCGTAGCGAAACATCGGGCCGATGTAAAAAAACTTCAGCGGGGTTTGATCGTGCAATTTGTTGCTAAGCACCGCGCGCACCACCCCCGCCGTCCCCTCAGGCCGCAGGGTCAGGCTTTCGCCGCCGCGGTCATCAAAGCTGTACATTTCTTTCGACACCACATCGGTCACATCGCCCAGCGAGCGGGTAAACAGCTCGGTAAACTCAAAGATCGGGGTGGCAATCTCCTGAAAGGCAAAGCGCGGCATCACCCGCCGCGCCGCCGCCGCCACCGCCTGAAACCGCTGCATCTCAACCCCAAACAGGTCGCGGGTGCCGCGCGGCGCCTGGCCTTTGCTGATGGCGGACGCTGGCGCGCTGACGGACTCAGACATCTAGCCGACCTTTTTAACCGCCTCAGATTTGCGATCTTCAGGCAGGGGAACCACCTGCGCGTTGTCGCTGGCTTTGGCGGCCTGCAGCCATGGCATCATCGCACGCAACTTGGCGCCCACCTCCTCAATCGGATGGGCAGCTTGGCGGCGACGAATGGCTTGGAAGCTGGGCTGCCCCACCAAATTCTCCTGCATCCAATCCCTGGCAAATTTGCCCTCTTGAATTTCGGTCAGGATTTTGCGCATTTCGGCCTTGGTGTCATCGGTAATCAACCGCTCACCCCTTGTGTAATCGCCATATTCCGCGGTGTTGGAAATCGAGTAGCGCATCAGGTTAAAGCCGCCGTTGTACAGCAGATCCACGATCAATTTCAGCTCATGCAGGCATTCGAAATAGGCCATTTCGGGTTGATAGCCAGCCTCAACCAGCGTTTCAAAACCGGCCTTAACCAGGGCGGAAACGCCGCCGCACAAAACCGCCTGCTCGCCAAACAGATCGGTTTCGCACTCCTCAGCAAAGCTGGTCAGCAAAATGCCGGCACGCCCACCACCGATTAGGCTGGCATAGGACAGCGCGGTTTGTTGCGCCCTGCCGCTGGCATCTTGAGCCAGGGCGATCAAACAGGGAACGCCCTTGCCGGCCTGATATTCGCTGCGCACCAAATGGCCGGGCCCCTTGGGCGCCACCATCGCCACGTCCAAATCGGCACGCGGCTTAATCAGGTTAAAGTGAATGTTAAAGCCATGGGCGAACAACAGGGTCGCACCCTTGGGCAATTGGGCATGCAAAACATCGCGGTACAGCGCGGCCTGAGTCTCATCGGGGATCAGGATCATCATCACGTCAGCCCCTGACGCCGCCTCCTCAACCGTTTTCACCGCCAAGCCAGCGGCCAACGCCTTGTCACGGCTTTTGGAGCCAGCGGGCAGCGCCACCGTTACCGATTGAACGCCGCTGTCCTTCAGGTTCAGGGCGTGGGCATGGCCCTGGCTGCCATAGCCAACCACCACCACCCGTTTGTTTTTCAGCAAATTTGGGTCACAATCTTTGTCGTAAAAAGCTTGAATGGTCATGGGTTTATCTCCTCTAAAAATGATTTTTTAAACGGTATAGGCGTTTTGCGCAAGTCGTGATCGATGGTTGTAACGCCGCAAACATCTCATCAGACGACCGGTTGCACCACGGGTTTGCTGCGCGGCACCGATCGGCGGCGCGGGGGGCTATTGGGGTTCGGCGTGTCATCATTGGATCGGTTGATGGTGCCGCCATCCAAAATCTGCTGAATTTCATCCCCGCTTAGGGTTTCAAACTCCAGCAACGCTTGGGCAATGCTGTGCAGGTCTTTCAGCCGCGTGGTCAGGATGCGTTTGGCGGTCTCATACCCCTCGGTCACCACCAGGCGGATTTCTGAATCCACCTGCTCGGCGGTGGAATCCGACATAAATTTGCGTTGGCTGGCGGCGTAGCCCAAAAACACCTCCCCATCCGGCTCGCCATAGGCCAAGGGACCCAACTTATCGCTAAGCCCCCATTCGGTCACCATGCGGCGCGCCATATCGGTGGCCATTTTGATGTCGGACGAGGCACCGGTGGTGACCTTGTCATGGCCAAAAATCAACTCCTCAGCCACCCGTCCGCCCATCGCCACCGCCAAATCGGCCTTTAGCTTGGCCCGGCTGCTGGAGTAGCGATCGCCCTCAGGCAGGCGCATCACCATGCCCAGTGCCCGCCCGCGCGGCACGATGGTGGCCTTGTGCACCGGATCCGACTCCTCCAGGCTGATCCCAACCAGCGCGTGCCCGCCCTCATGATAGGCGGTCAATTTTTTCTCATCCTCACTCATCGCCATTGAGCGGCGCTCAGCGCCCATAAAGATTTTGTCTTTGGCCTGTTCAAAATCCGCCATGCTAACCGAACGGCGGTTTTTGCGAGCGGCCACCAACGCCGCCTCATTGACAATATTGGCCAAGTCGGCCCCCGAAAAGCCCGGTGTGCCGCGCGCCAGAATCTTGGGGTCAACATCGGTGCCCAGCGGGATTTTTTGCATGTGCACCTTCAGGATTTGCTCCCGCCCCTTAACATCAGGGTTGGGCACCACCACCTGGCGATCAAAGCGGCCGGGGCGCAACAGGGCGGGATCCAACACATCGGGGCGGTTGGTGGCGGCCACCAGAATCACCCCCTCAGTGGTTTCAAAACCATCCATCTCCACCAACAACTGGTTCAGGGTTTGCTCCCGCTCATCATTGCCGCCGCCCAGCCCTGCACCGCGGTGACGGCCCACCGCATCAATCTCATCGATAAAGATAATGCAGGGCGCGTTTTTCTTGGCCTGTTCAAACATGTCGCGCACCCGGCTGGCACCCACACCCACAAACATTTCGACAAAGTCTGAGCCGGAAATGGTGAAGAACGGCACGCCCGCCTCCCCCGCGATCGCCCGCGCCAGCAGGGTTTTTCCGGTTCCGGGGGGGCCAATCAGCAAAACGCCTTTGGGGATTTTGGCGCCCAGTTTTTGGAATTTTTGCGGGTTTTTCAAAAACTCCACCACCTCCTCCAACTCCTGCTTGGCCTCATCAATACCTGCCACGTCGTTAAAGGTCACATGCCCCTGTTTTTCGGTCAGCATCCGCGCACGGCTGCGGCCAAAGCCCATGGCGCCCCCGCCCTTGCCGCCCTGCATCTGGCGCATAAAGAACACCCACACGCCAATGAACAGCAGCATCGGAAACCATGACAGCAGCACGTTCAGCCATCCACCACCATCATCGGGGGGGGCGGCGGTGAATTTGACCTTGTTGCGGCTTAACCGATCAACCAAAGTCGGATCGTTGGGGGAATAGGTGGTAAAGGCGCGGCCATCGGTTAACTGGCCGCTGAGCGTCGAACCCTGAATCAGCACGCTGCTGACCTGGCTGCCGTCCACCATTTGCAAGAAATCGGAAAAGGCGATGTTGGTTTTGTTGGCGTTGGCGCCCAACGGGTTTTGCAACAGGTTGAAAAGCCCCATCAGCAGCAGGCCAATGACCACCCAAAGCAGTAAGTTGCGACCAGAATTTGGTATCATTGGGGCAAACCTGCACTTTTTTCAAGGAATGTTACGTTCTTAACTTATATGTGTGATTTTTCTGGCGAATGACAAGAGGGTTTGCGTGGGCAGGCTTAGGGTTTATCGGGGGGCGGGCTAGTGGTTGCGGGATCAGCTGGCTGGCTGGGCGCCTCCGCCGGCTCAGTTTTCACCGCGCCGCTGGGATTTTGACAGTCCAGCACCACCACGTCGTAAACCGCATGCTCAATCGCCGACACGGCGGGGGATGAGGCAAACATCCAACCCATAAACAGGGCAACCGGCTCCTGGCCCGCCTTAATCTCCATAATCTCAAGAAAAGCCGCCGCCTCCGGCCGATCCTCAGCCGGATTTTTGCGGCAATCGCGCGCGGTAATCTGCAAGGAGCCAAAACGGGTGGGCTGGTTAACCGTTGCGGAGAGTTTCTTAACCCGCGCGGTTACCTTGTCCAACACCTGCACAACCGCGGTGGTTTTGCCGCCCTGTTTTTCTTGCGCAGGCTTTTCCGGTGAAATTTCTGGCGATTCCTCTGTTAGGACGGCCTTTGGCGAAGCTTTCTGCGCTGCAGGTACCGCAAAAGCCGCGCTTGCCAGACCATCCACAATCAACAGCCCCATCATCAAACACATGGGCAGGAAGTGCCGTCTAAGACCTGGTGCAAAAATCATGGCGGGCCGCACCCCCCTAAAAGCCCTAAGGCATATCCGGTTCAGGTGGTTATTTGGCATATGGGGCAACCGCGGGAGAGCCAGGAGGATGCGCCAAAACTGGTGCAGGCATGCTGCCCCCCTGCGAGCCAGCCGCCTTGCCCGCGGTTTTATTGGTGCTTTTCTCCGAAAAAATATACTGCCCCAAGGCCTGCACCAAATCAAAGGGTGGCTGGGTAAAGGTAATGGTGCCACCCGCCGCGATCACCCCATCGCTGCCGCCAGGAACAAGGGAGACGTAGCGCCCACCCAGCAAGCCATCGCTGGCAACCTGCGCCATCGTATCATCGGGCAGCTGAATTTGCGGATCATTCAAATGAATCACCGCCTCAGCAAAAAAGCTTTTGGGATCCAGTTTCAGGTTGGTAATGGTGCCAACCTTGATCCCCGCCAATTTGACATCACTGCCGGTGGCCAAACCATCCACCCGTTCAAACCGCGCCTTAACATCGTAACCGGTGCCGGTAGCCGAAGCGGTTGAGGTGCGGTTTTGCAAGTAAACCAAAAAAATGCCGGCAACCAGCAACACACCAAACCCCAACAGGGTTTCCACCAGATTATGACGATCGGCTGCAGCCATCACAAAACGCTCCCCTTACAATGAAACCAAAACCACATCAGCATTAGCGGCCTAAAAAGGCAAGGCCGAAAAATTTAAGCCAACACCACCCATTCTAAAACGAAGTGCAAAACCGCTGAGGCAATAGACGTGGGCACAAATTGCTGCTAGTCGATAACCATAAGCACCAAGATGGTTTTGTATCACACAAGAACTGTATCCATGACCGTATTTGATATCCTGATCACCTATCGTCAGGCCTTTGTTACCGGATTGATGGTGAGCGTGCAGCTGTGTTTGATTATTTGGAGCTGCGGCATCATCCTTGGCTCAGCCTTGGGGATCGTGGCCGCGAATGACAAATTTTTGGGTCGCCTGACGCAGGCCTTCGCCTTTGCGCTGTCGGCGGTGCCCACCCTGGTGTTCCTGTTTTGGCTGCATTACCCAGCCCAGGCCATGTTTAACGTCGTGATCAACCCGTTTTACACCGCGGCCTTTACGCTGTCGATCGTTAGCATCTTCACCACCGGCGAAATGGTCAGGCAGGCCGTGCGCGATTTCCCCCAACAATATCTGATCGCCGCCAAGGTCAGTGGCCTTAGCCGCCGTGACCAAATCCTTAGCATTCAACTGCCGCTGCTGTTTCGCCAGCTGCTGCCCAACTACCTGACCATGCAGGTTGCGATGCTGCACGCCACGCTGTTCGCCAGCCTGATCTCGGTTGAGGAGATTTTTCGCGTGGCCCAACGCATCAATTCCACCATCTACAAGCCGGTTGAGATTTACACGGCCTTGGGGGTCTTTTTCTTGGCGGTCTGCCTGCCGATCAACGGGTTGGCGGCCTATCTGAAACACCGCTACACCCGCGATATGAGTGAACGCTGATGCTAAAAGCTGAGGGGATTTCGTTTGGTTACGGCAAAGATCCGGTCTTTACCGATGTCAGCCTGTCGGTTACGCCCGGCAGCATTACCGCGCTGCTGGGGCCCAGCGGCTCGGGCAAAACCACCCTGCTGAAATGCCTGGCGATGCTGCAGGCGCCGCAACGGGGGCGCATCATCATCGATGAGCAAATCCATGATTTCCCGCTTGACCCCAATGCCGATGTGCCCATGCCCTGGCCGCAGCTGACGGTGGTGTTTCAACAGCTGTTCCTGTGGCCGCACCTGACCCTGCGGCAGAATATCCTGCTGCCGGTCAAACGCCGTGATCCGGCCGCGGTGCAACAAAAATTGGCGGAGCTGACCGAGCTGTTCGGCATGGCGGAGTTCTTGAACCGCTACCCCAACGAAACCTCACGCGGGCAGCAACAGCGGGTGGCTCTGGCCAGAGCCTTGATGCTGAACCCCCGCTATATCCTGTGCGACGAAATCACCTCAGCCCTGGATGTTGAGCAGGTGGGCAAAGTGTTGGAATGCCTGAATCTGGTGCGCGAACAGGGGGTTGGCGTGCTGCTGATCACCCACCAAATCGGCTTTGCCCGCCGCAGCTGTAACGAGGTGGTGTTTATCGATGGCGGTCAGGTGGTTGAGCACGGCGGCCAGGAACAGCTGATCCAGCCGCGCACCGATCGTTTCGCCCAGTTCTTAAAAATGGTTGAGGCCGCGCATTAACGCGTTTTTTTAATAGACATCACCACAAAAATCGCTAACGCTGGCGAATCTTTTGCAAGTGGGGCAGCTATGAAAATCATTGCCGGTAACAGCAACCGCCCGTTGGGGGATGCGATTGCCAAACGTTTGGGGCAAAACCTAACCGCCACCAATTTGCGGCGCTTTGCCGATCAGGAAATTTTTGTTGAGGTGCAGGAGAATGTGCGCGGCCAGCAGGTTTTTGTGATTCAGGCCACCTCGAACCCCACCAACGACAACCTGATGGAACTGCTGATCATCTTGGATGCGCTGAAGCGCGCTTCGGCCCAGCCGGTGGTGGCGGTGATTCCCTATTTCGGCTACGCCCGCCAAGACCGCAAATCGATGCCCCGCACCCCGATCACCGCCAAATTGGTCGCCGATTTGCTGACCGTGGCCGGCGCCCATCATGTGGTCACCGTGGATCTGCACGCCGCGCAAATTCAGGGATTTTTCAACATTCGGGTCGACAATCTCTACGCCGCCCCGATGATCGCCAACGATATTCAGGCGCAATTTGGTGATACCATGCCGATGATCATTTCCCCCGATGTGGGCGGTGTGGTGCGCGCCAGATCCATCGCTCGCCGGCTGGATACCGATCTGGCGATTATCGACAAAAGGCGGGAACGGGCGGGCGTATCCGAAGTGATGAACGTGATCGGCCAGGTGGCAGGGCGCGATTGCGTGCTGCTGGACGACATGGTCGACACCGCCGGCACCCTTTGCAACGCCGCCACCGCCATCATGGAGGGGGGGGCGCGCAGCGTTTCCGCCTACAGCACCCATGGCGTGCTGTCGGGCCCCGCGATCGAACGCATCAACGCATCCCCCCTGACCCAATTGGTGATCACCGACAGCATCCAACCGCGGGCTGAGGTGTTGGCCTGCAGCAAGATTCGCATCCTAAGCCTTGCCCCCATGCTGGCTGAGGCGATTCGGCGCATTCACGAACATGAATCGGTCAGCAGCCTGTTTCATGAAGTGGTCGCCTGATCGCAAACCCTGTGATGATCATCCTTGGCATCGAAACCAGTTGTGACGAAACCGCCGCGGCGGTGGTCACGGCCGATGGCCAGATCCTAAGCAACGTGATTTACAGCCAAATCGCCATCCATCAACCCTATGCGGGGGTGGTGCCGGACTTGGCGGCGCGCGCCCATCTGGAGCAAATCGATGGGGTGGTGGCCAAGGCGATGGCTGAGGCGGCGATTGACCCCAGCCAACTGCATGGCATTGCCGCCACCACTGGGCCAGGGTTGGTTGGCGGCCTGCTGATCGGCAGCCAATTTGGCAAAAGTTTGGCGCATGTTTGGCAAAAGCCCTTTTATCCGGTCAATCATTTGGAGGGGCACGCGCTTTCCCCCCGCCTAACCCCGCCGCATCAACCGCGCATCCCCCTGCCCTATCTGCTGCTGCTAACCTCAGGCGGCCATTGCCAACTGCTGGCGGTGCAGACGGTGGGGCAATACCACCGTTGGGGCACAACATTGGATGACGCGGTGGGGGAAGCCTTTGACAAATCCGCCCGCCTGCTTGGCCTGCCCTATCCCGGGGGGCCCGCGATTGAACAGGCGGCGGTGGGCGGCAACCCCCATGCCTATCGGCTGCCGCAACCGCTTAGCCATCCCGATTACGCCGATAGCCTGGATTTTTCCTTTTCTGGGCTGAAAAGCGCGGTGCGCCGCCTGACGTTAGAGTTGGGGGAAGATGCTTGCAAAAACCCGCAGGTGATCGCCGATGTTGCCGCCAGCCTGCAACACACCATCGCCAGCTTTTTGGCCAAGCGGGCAGGCCAAGCCGCGGCGCGCTTTGTCAGGCTCTACGGCACTGGCCACTGCCTGGTGATGGCGGGGGGGGTGGCCGCCAATCAGAGCATCCGTCAGGCGGTCACCCTGGCCGCCGCCGAGCATGGCATGGGTTTTTACGCCCCACCGATGGTGCTGTGCACCGACAACGCCGCGATGATTGCCTGGGCGGCGCTGGAACGGCTGGCCGTGAACAAAGCCTGGCACAGCGACCAACCCGTCCGCCCCCGCTGGCCGCTAAGCGAGATGGTTTAAAACCGCCTTAAGAAACGACAGGCTTGGGCGCAACAACCGGCACCACAGGCTGCACGGACCAACGAACGGTGGCCACGATATGACCACGGCAGAAAACGCGAATCTTTTGCAAAGGACTGCTAGAATGCATCACCCGACCCCCATAATGGTTAATATGAAATTAACCCTAGCACAAAATTGGGGCGTTCTCAAGCAATTCGCAAGCGGGGTTAGGCCGCACCGGCACCCGAAACGATCTCGATAATTTCTTTGGTAATGTTGCTTTGGCGTTGGCGGTTGTATTGCAGGCTCAGGCGGCTGATCATTTTGCCAGCGTTGCGGCTGGCGTTGTCCATCGCCACCATCCGTGCGGCCTGTTCGCCCGCCGCGTTTTCCAACATGACCCCGTAAATTTGCGCGGCCAAATAGCTGGCCAACAGCTTTTCCAACAACACCGGCCGGGGGTCGCTGTATTCAAAATCATCAACCAGCAGCTGGTTGGTGTCAGGTGATGTTAGGTTAAGCGGCAGCAATTGCAGGTGGGTGGGTTCCTGCCTCATGGTGGAAACAAAACGGTTGTACAGCAGGGTAACCGAGCTGTAACGGCCCGCCACAAACCCATCCACCAGTTGCGTGGCCAAATCCGCGGCTTGGACATGGTTTAAACCACCAAGTTGAGGGCGCCGCCCCCACAGGGTTGGCTCATAACTGGCAGGAAAATTGTTAGAAAATTCACGGATCAGCCCGTCATAGGGCTTTTTGCCAAAACAGATAATTTTCCAGTTTTGTCCAAGCGAACGATGACGGCGAAAGCTTTGACGGGCATCGCGCAACAAATTGCCGTTGAACGCCCCGCACAAACCGCGCTCCCCCCCCACCACCACATACAGCGGGGCATCGTTGTTGGCCGGTTGACGCAACACATCAAGTTTTGCGGGATCAAAGCCCACCAAACAGCGCTGCAGCATTTCCGACAGAGCCAAGGCATAGGGCTGCATGCCATGCACGCGATCGGTGGCCCGTTTTAGCTTGGCCGCAGCCACCATTTTCATGGCCTGGGTAATTTTTTGGGTGGCCTTTACCCCACGCAGACGGGAACGAAGAAATTGCAGCGATGCCATCGTTAAAAACCCTCAAACATCTAAGAACCGCTAGACAAAAATCTCGACAAAATTTTCCAACACCGTCTTCAACTGCTCCTCAGTTGCTGAAGACAGCTGCTTTTCGGTGCGAATACTGGCCAACATTCCGGCATGTTTGGCGGTTAGTTCATGCGCCAATTCGCTTTCAAACCTGGTCACCGCGCTGCTTTTGATTTTGTCCAAATAGCCGCGGGTACCGGCGTAGATCATCACCGTTTGCATCTCAACCGCCATCGGCGAATATTGCGGCTGTTTCAGCAGTTCGGTGAGTTTCTCGCCGCGCAGCAGCAACCGTTGGGTGGTGGCATCCAAATCGCTGGAGAATTGCGCAAAGGCCGCCATTTCGCGGTATTGCGCCAATTCCAACTTAATCTTGCCCGCCACCTGCTTCATCGCCTTGATTTGCGCGGCTGACCCCACCCGGCTGACCGAGATGCCGACGTTAATGGCGGGGCGAATCCCCTTATAAAACAGTTCGGTTTCCAGAAAAATCTGGCCATCGGTGATCGAAATCACGTTGGTGGGAATATAGGCGGAAACATCGCCCGCCTGGGTTTCAATAATCGGCAGGGCGGTTAACGAGCCACCCCCATGTTCGGCGTTCAACTTGGCCGCGCGTTCCAGCAAACGGGAATGGAGATAGAACACATCACCCGGATAGGCCTCCCGCCCTGGTGGGCGACGCAGCAGCAGCGACATTTGACGATAGGCCACGGCGTGCTTGGAAAGATCATCATAGACGATCAGCGCATGCATGCCGTTGTCGCGGAAAAATTCGCCCATCGCGCAGCCGGCATAGGGCGCCAAAAACTGCAGCGGCGCCGGCTCAGAGGCCGTGGAGGCGACAATAATGGTGTATTCCAAGGCGCCATGCTCAGCCAATATTTTGGCAATTTGCGCCACGCTGGATCGTTTTTGACCGATCGCCACATACACACAGTACATTTTGTCCTGCGGCCGCCCCTCAGCCTCACAAAGATCGTTGGCGGCTTTTTGATTAAGAATGGTATCAATGGCCACCGCGGTTTTGCCGGTTTGCCGATCGCCAATGATCAATTCGCGTTGGCCACGACCAATCGGGATCAGGGCATCAATCGCCTTAATCCCGGTTTGCACGGGCTCATGAACCGACTGGCGCGGCATAATCCCCGGCGCCTTAACCTCAACCCGGCTACGCGTTTCGGTTTTGATTGGCCCCTGGCCATCGATGGGGTTGCCCAGCGCATCCACCACCCGACCCAACAAGGCCTTGC
>JBIJBF010000012.1:0-40000 GCA_044345375.1 Alphaproteobacteria bacterium | reverse complement strand
GATGGTGGAAAAAATGACGGGGCGCACGCCAAAAAATCCACCGGCAGCTCATCCCTGCTAAGCCCTAAACAGCTTTTGGCGCCAACGGAAAAGCCCTAACGGATGCCTCCCCGCAATAACCTTGCGAAATCTTTTGGCCACCCCCTATTGTAAGGATGTTCCGCAACATGAAGCTGAGGCTGACATGCTAACCCAACAGTATTTTGATCGCTTTTATGATTGGGTGGTGCGACCCGCAAAGGATGCCAGCGATATTGAGCGTGTGCATGATTTTGCCGTCGCCCATTTTGGCGCAACAGCTTTTCCAGTTACGCAATTAGCCGATTGGCATGAGCGCTATCCATTGGGTCGCATGCTGCTGTGTGATCGGGATAGGGTGGTGGGCTATATCAGTTTGTGGCCGATCACCGCGGAGCAGGCAACCGTCTTTTGTGCTGGAACCCTTTCCGAAAAAAATCTGTTGCCGATCGTAGTGGAGGAGGTTTTTCGCAATCCCGTTCAGCATTGGTTTATCGGCAGCATGGTTATTGCGCCTGAGCTGCGCAAACCGATTAAGGATAACCCGATCGGGATGTTGCTGGCGATGGCGCTGAACCATTGGGCGGAGAGTGGTCAATTGCAATACCCCATCGACGTGTTTACCGCAGCTTTTTCGGCGGAGGGAGCGGCGTTAATCAAACGCTTTGGTTTTGAGCAAATCCGCAGCGCGGCAGAAACGGTTGATGGTGAACCAATCTGGCAGCGCATAGCAAAAGATAAAAACCAACTGTTTGAGTTGTTTGCCAAACACGGCATTCCCAATCTTTTTGCCAATGATTCCGCGGTGAGCACGCCTGCTGCGCGCAACCCTTCATAGCAACTCGGAAAATTGTTCGAGCTCGGCGACCGTAGCGACCAAGCCCTGTTGCGTCAGGATTGCCAGATAGGCGTCCGTGGTTATTGGCGGGTTCTTAAGCCGTGCGGGATAGAGCACGTTGGCATCGAGCAAGACGGTGTAACTCATTGCACGCCGTAACCCATGTCCTTGTCCTGAGCCTCAGCAACGAGCTGGTCGAGCACCTCCTCACGCTCCTGATCGATCGCGGCCTTGTAGGCCATCACATCTTCCAGGCGGACACGCCGGTGCTTTCCGACTTTGCGGAACGGGATATGCCCCGCCTCCAGCAACTTGATGAGGAACGGCCGCGAGACGTTCAGCACCACGGCAGCCTCGACCGTGGTCAGCTCAGCATTCTCTGGAATGATGGTCACCCCCCGGCCGGCGGCCATCGCCTCAAGAATGTCCATCAGCAGCGCCACCGCGCCGGCCGGCAGCTCGATCGGTGCGGAGGTCTCGGCATCCGTCACCCGCATTTTGAGCGGCGCGCGCGATCTGGCATAGGGAGATAGTGCCTGCCCAGAGATGCGCGCAATTGCCGCCTCCTGCGGTGATGGGGGTAGCTGTCTGTGTGCGGGCATGGCCATCGCCGTTCTCCTATTCTTACTTGAAAGGCTAACACACAAATGCAATAAGTGCAACGACAGTGATCCTCAGCAATTCATGCCAACACCGGCATGGTTGCCCCCAGCCAGAACCAGAGCATCACTTCACTGATAGCAATGGGGGCCGTCAGCACCACCACCCCCACCCCCAAAAAAAATCTATCTATATTTCAGCATGATAAATTTTTTTTCTAAAAAACACACCAATTTGGTGTTTTTTTTGCGGAAATTAACTATTTATTAAGCGATGCATCTTATTAATATGGCCAATGATTTTACAGAAAGGTTCTTAAGTTGATAAACGGTCATCAATGCCGCGCTGGTCGCGCCCTGTTACGCTGGAGACGTGAAGATCTTGCCGAGAAAACCGGCATTTCGGTGGTTTCCATCAAACATTTTGAGGATGAGCACCACCAAACCCGGGTGCACACCATTACCAAAATACGCAACGCGATGGAGGCGGCCGGGGTAGATTTTCTGGCCGACTCTGGCGTGCGCTTGCGCAACGACACACTGGTGGTCATCGATGCCCCAGGCGCCTTCCTGCGGTTGATGGATGATATCTATCACACCCTTAAAGATAAGGGGGGTGAGGTGTTGTGGACCTTTATCGACGACGGTCTTTCCCCGCCTGAGGTGTTGGCGGCCGATGCCAGAATCCGCGATGCGGGCATTGCGATGCGGGCAATTGTTTCCGAAAAGGTTACGGTGTTTCCCTATCCGTTAAACGAATACCGCTGCGTTCCCGACCACATGATTGTGGACAACCACATCGTGATTTACGGGGATAAGGTGGCGATTTGTTTGGGGCAACCCTGTCACACCGTGTTTATCGTGCGCAATCCTGGTTTTGCCCTGACCCAAAAGCATTTGTTTGAGATCGTGTGGGCCACCCATCCGATGCCCAACCAGTCCAAGAAAAAACTGTCGGTGGTTTAGGCAACAGGCGGTTGCGTTGGTGTCTGAGCGTTAACCCTTGGGATGGTATCCCAAGGCGTTAACCACCCGTTCCACCAACACCGATCGGTTCATGGTGTAAAAATGCAGGGCGGGCGCGCCACTGGCCAGCAGCTGTTGGCAAAGATCGGTGGCCTGCTCAACCGCTGCGTCTTGATAGCCCGCGCTGTCAGGATCCAACCCACCAAGGCGTTGGCGCAGGCTATCCGGCACTTTAGTCCCGCACAGCTGGGCAAAGCGTTCCATCTGCGCAAAATTGTGCACCGGCAAAATGCCCGGAATGATCGGCTGGTGGATGCCAATTTTTTGCGCCCGTTCCACAAAAGCGCTGTACAGCGACGGATCAAAGAAAAACTGGGTGATCGCCTGGGTGGCGCCGGCATCAAATTTGCGTTTCAGATTCTCAAGATCGGCCTGTGGGCTTAACGCCTGTGGGTGCGGTTCAGGATAGGCCGCCACGCTGATGGTAAGATCGGGGTATTGCGCCTTCAACCCCGCCACCAAATCCGCGGCATAGGGATAACCATCCACCACATTAATGCCCCCCTCCCCCGCTGGCAGATCTCCCCTAAGCGCCACAATATGACGGATGCCAGCCTGCCAAAACCCATCCACCACCTCAGCAATTTCGGCGCGGTTGGCACCGACACAGGTGAGATGCGCCGCCGCCGCCACATCCCCCTGCTGTTGAATTTTGGCAACCAGCTGCTGCGTCCTCTCCCGCGTGCTGCCACCCGCGCCATAGGTGACGGAGACAAAGGCTGGCTTAAAGCTTTTCAGGCGTTGCAGCACCACCCACAGCTGATCCACTGCAGCCTCAGTCTTCGGGGGGAAAAACTCAAAGGAAAGTGGAACGTTTGGCATGGGCGGCAGCTCAATCGGTAACGGGTTCTTCCCCTTGGGGCAGGCTTTCGATCAGTTTAGAGATCTTGCTAACATTCTGCCAGTGGCTGTCCTGATAAAAATGCAAATTGGGCATGCGCCGCAGGCTTAACCGCGCCGCCAAAAAGCTGCGGATCTGCGGGGTGATCTTTTTCAACAGCTTCAGGGGGATAACAGGGGGCAAAATGGCGGGATCCCGGCTTTGGCCGATTTGGCTTAGCACACTGATTTCCAGAAATATCTTCACATCTTGCAGATTGGGGCTGGCCTCAACCCCCATCACCGCAAAAGATTGCCCCTGCAAGGCCTCACTCAACTGACCCGCCTCCAAAAACGCCGGCGCCAAAATTTCATAGACCGCCGCCGCCAGTTTTTGCTGACGAAAGCTGGGGCGACGGACGGGGATGGGAACAAGGGGCGCTGGCATCGTTTAAACCGCTTCAAACCCAGAAAGGCCAAACCCCGACAGGCCAAACATCGCATCGCGCATGCTGTACAGCCCTGGCCGTTGCCCCTCCAACCAACTCAGGGCAAAAACGGCGCCACGGGCAAACAAGTGGCGGTCGGTGGCGCGATGGGTCAGGGTTAACATTTCATCGGTGCCGGCAAAATGGATGCTGTGATCGCCGATCACATCGCCGCCACGCTGGCTGGCAAAGCCAATCTCGCCCTTAATCCGCCCCTTGGCCAGATAACTGGTTTGCGCACGGCCAAAACGGGCGGCATCGGAAAACAGCACGCCACGCGCCGCCGCAATCGCCCGCCCGTACATCAGGGCGGTGCCGCTGGGCGCATCGATTTTGTCGCGGTGGTGCATTTCATAAATCTCAACGTCAAAATCCTGATCCAGCAATTTGGCCGCTTGTTCGGCCAGCAGCAGCATCACATTGCCGGCCAGGCTCATGTTCTCGGAGTGCAAAATCGCCGTGCGTTCGGCCAACTCCACCATTTCCTGGCGATCGGATTCATGCAGCCCGGTGGTGCCCACCACCACCTCCCGCCCCAAGGTCGCGGCGATGCGCAAATGCTCCATCGTGGCCTTAGGCGCGCTGAAATCAATGGCTGTCTCACAAGTTTCCAACGCCAAGGTCGCATCAGAAGTCACGGAGATGCCGATAGGGTCCTGTTGCAGCAGCAGGCCAACATCGCGGCCGATCAACGGGTGATCGGCATGTTCCACCACCGCGCCAATTTCAAACATTTTGGATTGATGAATTTCGGACACCACGGCGCGCCCCATGCGGCCGGCACCCCCAAAAATCGCTGTCTTCATGCTAAAAACCCTTGGGCTATCATATCGGTTGTTGGATGCAAACCATAGCCGAAGCCGCCAGCGCGCGCTAGCCCCCCCTTTTTGGCTTAAGCGGGGAGGATCTTCAGGCGCAGAGCATGCAGGCCACCCGCAAACTCCTCCGCCAACAGGTCATTCACCAGCCGATGCTGCGCCAGGCGCGACAAACCGTTCAGACGGCTCGCCGCGATGGTCAGCGCGAAATGGCTCTCCCCCTCCGCCGATGCTCCCGCATGCCCCGCATGTTGCGCCGATTCGTCAACCAGCTCCAGCCGCGACGGGCTTAAAGATGCGGTCAACACCGCCACCATCCGCTGCGCCCTTGCGTTCATGCCTTCTTGAGTCGTGGGCGGGGACAACGGCCTGTCATTGAATTGCGCCATGGCTTGGCTGCCCCCATTTTAACCAGTTAAGCCGCCTTTTGCTTCGCTTTTTTGTTGGCGCTGTCGGCGGTGCGGCCAAGGCCGATTTGGCGGGCGAAATGCGAGCGACGCTCAGCATAGTTTTTGGCCACCATTGGGTAATCGGCTGGCAGGCCCCATTTGGCGCGGTAATCCTCAGGCGTCATGCCATAGGCGGTGCGCAGATGGCGTTTCAGCATTTTCAACTGCTTGCCATCTTCCAGGCAGATTAGGTAATCGTCGGTGATCGATTTTTTGATGCTGACAAAGGGTTTTTGCGCCTCAACCTTGGCTTCCACCACTGGCTCGCTTTGTTGCAAGCTGTTCAGCACCTGATAGATGCTTTGCAGCAGTTCAGGGATCTGATCGATGCTGATCGAATTGCGGCTGATATAGGCGGTGCTGATTTCGGCGGTAATTTCCACCAGTTCTGTATTGGAAAGCGTGTTGTTCGCAAAGGCGTTAAGATTTTGTTCGGTCATGTTTTATCCTTCATTATTTTCTTGAATTTACTTCCATCAACGATGTAAAACATTTTTTATTGGCTGTAAAGCGGTTAAACGATGAAATGCTACAAAAAATCAACAAGAAACAATTGAGAAAAGGGTAAAAGTTTATGTCTGTTGCGCTTGCTTTCGGGTCTGACCACAAGGGTTTTGTGTTAAAGGAGTTTTTGTTGGACCATTTTGATGACTTAACCAAAGGTCACGACAGGCCTGGCAGCTTTGTGGATGTGGGCTGCTTTTCTAAGGACAGCGTGGACTACAACGATTACGCGGTCCAGGTGGCGGGCTGCCTGCGCGATCGTCTGGCCACCCACGGCGTGTTGATTTGCAACAGCGGCATTGGCATCAGCATGGCCGCCAACCGCTATCCCTGGGTGCGCGCCGCCCTGTGCCACGATATCGATGCGGTGCGCCAAGCCCGCCAGCATAACGACGCCAATGTGCTGGTGCTGGGCGCAGCCGTCATCACGCCCGAATTGGCGCTGGCCATGCTGCAGGCGTTTTTGACCACCGATTTTGAGGGCGCCAAGGCGGATGGGCAACGCCATCAACGACGGGTAGACAAGCTTAGCAATCCTGCGTAGGCTGCGGGAAAATCGACGCATCATTATAAAGGGGTACCCATCCATGACCGCATCCAGCACCGCCTCCCTCCATGCGCAAACAGCGCGCGCTGCCGAACATGGGGTGCATGAATTCTTCCACCAATCGATCCGCGATCGTGATCCAGCGGTTTATGATGCCCTGATGGGCGAGTTGCACCGCCAGCAGCAGCAGATTGAGCTGATTGCCTCAGAAAACATTGTGTCGCAGGCGGTGTTGGAGGCGCAGGGGTCGGTGAACACCAACAAGTATGCTGAGGGGTATCCGGGACGGCGCTACTACGGCGGCTGCGAATGGGTGGATGTGGTTGAGGAGTTGGCGATTGCCCGCGCCAAGCAGCTGTTCAATTGCAGCTTTGCCAATGTGCAGCCGCATTCGGGCGCGCAGGCCAATCAGGCGGTCTTTTTGGCGCTGTTGCAGCCGGGCGATACCGTGCTGGGCATGTCGCTGGCGCATGGTGGCCACCTGACCCACGGTTACAGCGTCAATCTTTCCGGCATGTGGTTTAACGGCGTTGGCTATGGCGTGCGGGCTGAGGATCAGTTGATCGATTATGATCAGGTGGCCGAACTGGCGGCGCAGCACAAACCGAAATTGATCATCGCCGGCGGCTCCGCCTATTCCCGCGTGGTCGATTTTGCCAAATTCCGCGCGATTGCCGACAGCGTTGGTGCCTATTTGATGGTGGACATGGCGCATTTTTCGGGTCTGGTGGCCGGCGGCGCCTATCCCAGCCCCCTACCCCACGCCCATGTCACCACCACCACCACCCACAAAACCCTGCGCGGCCCACGCGGCGGCATGGTGCTGACCAATGATGAGGATTTGGGCAAGGCGATCAACAAGGCGGTGTTCCCTGGGCTGCAGGGCGGCCCCCTGATGCATGTGATCGCCGGCAAGGCGGTGGCGTTTGGCGAGGCGTTGCAACCCAGCTTTCGCACCTATGCCCACAACGTGGTCGAAAATTGCCGCTTGTTGGCCAAAATTTTGGTTGAGCGCGGCGCGGCGATTACCACCGGCGGCACCGACAGCCATTTGATCACGGTCGATCTGCGCCCCAAAAATGTTACCGGCAAGCAGGCTGAGGGGTTGTTGGAGTCGGTGGGCATCACCTGCAACAAAAACGCCATCCCCTATGACCCGCAAAAACCGGCGATTACCTCAGGCATTCGCCTGGGCACGCCGGCAGCCACCACCCGTGGTTTTGGCGCTGAGGAGTGGCGCAATGTTGGCCAGCTGATCGGCGATGTGCTGGATGGCATCACCGCAGGCGGCGAGTTGGATCAAAACGTGGCCAATCAGGTGCGCCTACAGGTGCGGGAATTGACCAACAATTTCCCCATCTACACCCATTTGTTGGGGTAGTGGGAGCTAGCCGATGCGCTGTCCTTTCTGCGGCTCTGGCGACAGCCAGGTTAAGGATTCCAGGCCGTCTGAGGACAACAGCAGCATAAGGCGGCGGCGCTTTTGCCCCGATTGCGCCGCGCGCTTTACCACCTTTGAGCGGGTTGAGCTGCGCGAATTTCAAGTGCAAAAACGCGATGGCAAGCTTGAGGTCTTTGAACGCGACAAACTGCTGCGATCCATGACCATCGCCCTGCGCAAACGCCCCTTTGACGCCGCGCGGCTGGAACTGATGATCAACGGCATTGTCCGCCAATTGGAAAGCCTGGGCGAAACGCTGGTCGATTCATCCCTGATTGGCGAAAAGGTGATGGACTGCCTTAAGGCCCTAGACAAGGTCGCCTATGTCCGCTACGCCAGCGTCTACAAAGACTTCACCGAGGCCAGCGATTTTGAATCTTTTATTGAAGATTTGAAGGATGATGGAGGGGTGTGATGCCGCCCCCGAAGAGAGGAATCCGTGCAAGGCTCCCTGCCACCCTGCCCACCACCTATGTCCAGCTGTTCCCCCAGCTGCCAAGAGACTGGAAACGCAGTGGTTAGCGAGATCTGAACCTTTCGGGGTTTATCTCATCTGTTGATATCTGCCCATATGTGCTCTCAGAGAAATGCTTGACGATTAATTTTGCAGTATTGATAACTGTTGAATTAATATCTGAGTCGTTTGCAATATCTGCATCGTTAATTATTTCATTAATTTGCTCATGATTTATAGAGCAAATAGATTGCAGAATCATATTAAAATCTTCAGTGCAAAGATTCGTTTCTACTTGAGACAAGTCGTTCGTACGACAATTTTGAGGTATCAATTTGCTGAAATCCTCATTTCCCTTGATTTGATTTGGTTTTTTATCATATTCTTGTAACACATATGCAATAATTTTAGATAAATTTGAATATTTTGTTTTTTCTTTCGGAGCTATTGTCTTAATTTTTTTGCCAGACTCATGTCTGCTTCCTGCTAAAACCACCCATTTTAGTTTATTATCGTGAGTTTCTCCGTTTCTAAATAGATATTCTTGCACGCCTGCCGCGTCAGCGATGCAAAATTGGGCACTTAAATCTAAAATATATTTTAATTCCTCAGGCGGTAGCCGTTTAATCTCTGCGATACACTGTTTGGCGGTGGTAATTTCTGCCATAACTTTTCTTTCGATGGGCTGCGCAACAACTGCTGTTAATAAAAAGATATTTTTTCTTTTTATATGAAAAAAACACCTTACGCAACCCTATTTTGGCAAAAATTGATACGGAGGCACCATACAGGTCAGCCACCTAATCCGTCAGTTGATCCTCTGCACGGGGTGGCTCGCCGTCAGCGCGCTGCAGAAATCTTAGGGCGGCCTCGCGGTCGCCGCGGCCCTTACGGGCGGCAAAAAAGTCATCCGCGGTTTGCATCGCCGACAATTTTTCCGCCACCGCCATCACAAAAAACTGGTTCATGCTGGTGCCATCAGCCTTGGCAAAACGCCTAGCTACCAGTTTAGGCGCCAATTTCAGGGAAATCAGCCGCCGCAACGAATAGGTGATCGATTTGATGGTCATAGAACTCTCCTGCCCTCTATTGGCTTGCCCCCACCAACACAGACCCGCTTGCTATTGCCAGCAATGGGGCGCAGATTGGTGAGATGAACGCAGCAGCAACCCTTCCCGGCACCACGGTTTGCACCACCGATCGGCCTTCGTTGTTTGCGCCGATTTTGGAGGACTGCAAACGTTTTAACCCTGCGATCACGGCGGTCGTGCATCCGGTAAGTCCTGAGGCGATTTTGGGCGCGGTTGAGGCGGAGGCGGCTGGCCTGATTCGCCCCATCTATATTGGCCCCAGTGAGCGCATTCAGATGGCGGCTGAGGAGGCGGGGGTTGAGCCGCTGCCGGCCGAACAACTGATGGATGCGCCGCACAGCCACGCCGCGGCGGAAAAAGCGGTGCATCTGGCCAGAGCCGGTCAGGTGGAACTGTTGATGAAGGGCAGCCTGCATACCGATGAATTGCTGTCGGTGGTGGTGCAAAAAGACCATGACCTGCGCACCCACCGCCGCCTAAGCCATGTGTTTGTGATGGATGTGCCCAGCTATCACAAGCTGTTGTTGTTAACCGATGCGGCGATCAATATTTACCCCGAACTGTCTGATCGGGTGGATATCGTGCAAAACGCGATTGAGCTGGCGCATGTGCTGGGGCTTGCCCTGCCTAAGGTTGCGCTGTTGTCGGCGGTGGAAACGGTTAACCCCAGCATCCGATCGACCATTGAGGCGGCGGCGCTGTGCAAAATGGCCGATCGCGGGCAAATTACCGGTGGGCTTTTGGATGGGCCGCTGGCCTTTGACAACTCGATCTCGCCAGAGGCCGCCGCCGCCAAGGGCATCGTGAGCGCGGTGGCGGGGGATGCTGATATTCTGGTGGTGCCGGATATGGAGGCCGGCAACATGCTGGCCAAGCAATTGACCTATCTGGCCGGCGCGGTAACCGCTGGCATTGTGTTGGGCGCACGCCTGCCGATCGTGTTGACCAGCCGCGCTGATGGCGCGTTAAGCCGCAAATTGTCGGCCGCGCTTGGCCTGCTGCTGGTGCGCCAACATGTGGCATCGATCAAGCCGCGTGGCCATGGTCAGCGGTTGTGACCTGCCCGCATGGGGCGCCCGGCTTGATGCATGGCGGCTGCGGCTGGTTCGCTACCGGCGGTTGATGGGCTGGATAGGCCTATTGCTGCTGCTGGCATGGTTGAACGGTTTTGCCTGGTGGCTGGCCAGCCTGCGCCCACTGTCAAGCGATCCGCAGCTTGCCCAGCCGATCAACGCCCCCCAAGGCGCCGATGCGATCGTGGTGCTGACCGGCGGTGGCGGGCGGATTACCGCGGGGCTTGAGCTGTTAGCGGCTGGCGCCGCGCCGCGCATGTTGATCAGCGGCGTGCATAACCGGGTGGATGAGATGCAGTTGGTGCGAGCCTGGGGCACGCGCTACCGCAAGCTGTTGGACTGCTGCGTGACCCTTGGCTATCAAGCGCACAACACGATGGAAAATGCGACCGAGGTGGCCAGTTGGGTGCAGGATCAGCAACCGGCGCTGACCCGCATCTATCTGGTCACCCACCGCCTGCACATGCGCCGCGCCCTGTATTTGCTGAACAACCAGATGCCGGCGGGGGTCACGCTGATCCCCTATGCCACGCCCGATCCCTATCCGCCCACCAACTGGCGGTTTTGGCGCTACGCGGTGGGGGAGTATCACAAGGGGCTTTTGGTGCGCGTGCTGTCGGTTGGGCAGTAGACCCTCTTGCATCGCAGGAGTGCCCGCCAGAACCACCCCGTCAGGCTTTGCCTGACAAATATCTAAAGGAGGCAGGCTTCGCCTGCCACCCCTCCAAAGAGGGGAATTACTGCTGCACTTATTCCCCTCGACGGAGGGGTGCCCGAAGGGCGGGGTGGTTGGGCCACCAATGGTTTTCCCCAGCTGTGTTTAAGCGTCTGCCAGCTGAATGCTGGCACCCCCCCGCAGCAGCGGCAGCACCATCGGTTTCAGCTTGGTCACCGTCAAGCTCAGCTTGGCATCGGCCGGGATCATCGCCCTCAGCGCCGCAAAGCTTTGCTGCGCCAGCTGTTCCAGCAAAAACCATGGCTGGCCACACGCCAAATTCTCCAACACCCCGCACAAGTCATGATAGCCGACGGTATCCTGCAGATCGCCCGTTTCAAAAACTGGCGGCAAGCTGGCAAAGCGAATCGCGACATCAAACCGCACCGGCTGCCGCCGCCCACGCTCATCATCCCCCAGCCCCTGACAGCCGATTTGCACATGAAACTGCAAATCATGCAGCTGCATGGTCATTTGGGGGGGAGGGGGGATTGTTTCGATCATCACAGGCAACACCAATTTTTCATCACAAACTTTACACAAAACTATGATAGATTTTATGGAATGTTAACCCTTTGCTAAGATTTGATCCTTGAGTTTGCCCGCATCCCCACAAGCCGTATCCCCTGAGGCATCGCGTTACCAAGGTCAAATAAGCATGGCGGAATTGGCCGACCTCAGCGGAAAAGATCCAAAAGCAGCGCAGACGTTTTTGCTGAGAGCTCTGAACGATACAAAAGAACAGGCAAACTTAGCCACCCTCAGTCGGGTGCACCAAGCCTATGGCCAATGGCTGATGGAGATTGCAGCGGCCAACCCCCTGATCACTCCCCCCCTGATCACTCCGTTGATCCCCATCCCACCCGCCAAGCCCCGCATCGTTTTTGTCTCGGAATGTCTGTACGACCATCCGGTTGGTCGGCTGGTGCAAAGCTTTTTCCGGTATTATGACCGCAATGCCCTTGAGGTGTTTGTGGTCAGCGCCTCAGGCAAGCAAGACGCGGTGGTCGAGGCGATTCAGGAGCACCTGCCACCCGGCCATTTTATCGATGTGGCCGGTCAGGATGCCAGAACGGTAGCGCAGCAGATTGCCAACTTGGGGGCGGATGCCTGCATCGCGCTAGACAGCCACCACCGCGCCAAGCCGCTGGATCTTGCCGTGTTGGCCTATCTCAAAACCCTGCACCACCCGCCGATGCTGGCCACCTATTTGGGCTATCCCTTTACCAGCGGCTTGGATTTGGACGCCTTTATCATCGATCAAAACCTGTTGCCAGATGCGACAGTAGATGGGCGCAACGACTATTACAGCGAACAACGGCTGATCGGCTTGCCGATTGGTTTTTGTGTTGAGGGGATGGCGGTGTGTGAACCCAGCACGCTGCCCTTTGATCGTAACGGCTATCTCACCTTTGGCACCCTGAACAACCCCAACAAATGGTGTGACGAATCGATTGCCCAGTGGTCGGCGCTGCTGAACGCCACTCCAAACGCCAAATTGTTGTTGGGACGGCCCGAATGTTTGGATTCAAAATTTCAGGCGGAACAAGCCGCACGCTTTGCCGAACACGGCATTACCAGAGATCGGCTGATTTTTACCAACAACAAAGAAGGCCAAGATTTCCGCACCCTGTATGATCAAATCGACATCGCCGTGGACAGCTATTGGAACACCGGGGGCGCCACCACCCTTGATGCCCTGCAGTGCGGTGTGCCGGTGTTGAATCTGGAGCAGCCCCGTGGTCTAAGGCAGCCCTGGAACATGCTGAGCCAAGCGATTTTGTACAGCGTTGGGCTGAAGGATTGGGTGGTAGGAAGCCAGGAGGCGATGTGCGACAGGGTCGAGGCTTACTTGCAAAATGATGCGGCCCAATTGCGGGCACTGCGCCAAGCTTTGCCGCAAATGGTGGCGCAATCATCGTTGGCCGATGGCCGCGCCTATGCCGCAGGGCTGAGCCAAGTTTTGCTGGATTTGGCCATGCCGCATTGGCAAAAGCGCCAGATCAATACCAGCGCGCAACGGGGCTATTATGGTACGCGCTAAGCGACCACCCCACCCCCTGCTATACCCCTAAGCCGCTTTTTTGCCAGCCAGATACTGGGTGGTAACCTCAGCGATGCGTTGGCCGTACAATTCGGCGGTTTTGATGTCACCGCTTGGGGGTGCCAGATCAGCGGCGACATTGCCGGCCTGGGTCATCACGCCGGTTGAGCTGCCCAAACGGTTGATGGCGTCAATGCCGGGCCCCTCAACGCTGCCGCTGCTGGCGGGCATCAGGCCGGTGCCGACCCAAATCATGCTGTGCTGCAGGGCGTTAACCAACAACGCCAACAGGGTGGTTTGCTTATCGCCGCTGTAGCTGCCCGAATTGGTGAAGCCGCCGGCGATTTTGTCTTTCCATGCCTGTTTAAACCAGCGGCCAGACGCCTTGTCGATAAAGGTTTTGAATTGTGCCGATGGCCCGCCCATATAGGTTGGCGCGCCAAACACAATCGCATCCGCGTTGTCCAGCTGGTCCCAATGCTGATCGATTTCGTCAACATTCACCAACACGGCGTCAATACCGGCAACGCCAGCCGCGCCGCGCACCACCGCCTCAGCCACCTTGGCGGTATGGCCATAACCACTATGATAGGCAACAACAACAGACACCATCAGAACGACTCCTAAAAACGGTTTGTTGATCAGCGTTAACCATACAAAAACGACGCCACCAGTCAATCACCAACAATCATCCATCCGCCACATACCCACTTGCGGTGGGCGGGGCAGCTGCGGCATAGTTGCCCCATCATATACAACATTTTTGCTGTGGATTTTGGTGATGACCCTTGCGATTCCTTCCTTTGACAACCGCCTGTCGGGCGGCACCCAAAACGCCCTGTTCAAGGCTTATGGTCACCCCCTGTTGGGCGAATTGGTGCCAGAACTGTGGCGGGAGCTGGCCGCAGGCGGGCGGGTTGGTTTGTACGACCCATCCGGCCATGCGGCGTTGGTGGATTTGTACTACCCCCTGGCCAAGCTGATCAACGGCCCCCGCTTTGTGCAAAGGTTGGAGGAGGTGGGGCAACAGGTGTTGGGTCAACCCGCGATCGCCATCACCCAACTGGCCGACGCCGCGGTGGCCAGCAGCATGGATACCCTGTTGATCGCCAGTTTTGATGCCCCGCGCTTGGCGGCGCAACTGGCGCCCTATCTGCCCCCGCAGCTTAAGGTGATCGGCTTTGATCGCCTGCGCCTGCCCGCATCGATGCTTAGTCGCCCCGACGACTATCTCAACGTGCTGAATTTTTCCACCAATTTCGGCTTTATGCGCGCCATCACCGATACGGCTGGGCGGCGACGCTACACCCGTATCCAAGTCGGCAATTATTGGGGTGGCTATGGCGCCAGCGATGCCGCCATGTGGCTGCGGCTGTATGATGAGCAGGGTCAGGAGTTGGCCAGTTGGGAGGAAAGCTTAGGAGCACCTGGGCAAATGCTGGTGCTGGACAGCCAAGAAATTCAAAAACGTTTTCAACTGCCCGATTTTACCGGATCGCTGTTCATGCACGCGGTGCGGATCGCCGGCCATGACGTGATCAAATACGTGGTCGATGATTACGGCGATGCGCCTGAGGTGTTGTCGGTCACCCATGATGCCAACAGCTGGCCGGCCGATCTGTACGCCGGCCTGCCGCAGTTGCAGGCGGATGAGCGGGTCGTGCTGTGGTTGCAAAACAGCCACCCGATCCCCATTCCGGCCGGCGAAATTGCCCTGAACCGCATGGGGCGCAACAGCACCCCGGCCGATTCCTATGTTTTCCCACACGCCATCCCCGGCTTTGGCACGGCGGCGTTGGTGGTCAATGATCTGCTGCCGGCCAGCAACCATGCCGATCAGTTGGAGCTGCAGGCAGGACGTTACGTGGTGCGCCCGCGGTATGAGGTGATTCAGGGCGCGGCGGCGGGGGGGCGCAGCTATCTTAGCCATATCAACGTGCAGCGCACCGATCTAAAACCCGACCCCGCGCTGCCAAGATTGGCGGGGGATCTGGGCAAGGGCTATATCCTAGCCATGCCGATCATGCCGCTGAACGCCTTTGAAACCACCGCCCTGCCCACGCCGATGGCCACCTGCCAACAGGCGTTGTGCCTGCAGGCCCTGATCTATGATGCCGATGGCGAGCTGGTGTTGCAAAAACCTTTGGGGCGGATTGGCCGCGATCAAACCCAACTGCTGCACATCAACAGCTGGCTGCAAGAATCGGGCAAAGTCTTGCCCAGCGGCTATGGCCATTTGGAGCTGATTTACGACTTCACCGCTAACGACAACGGGGATAACGATGCCGATGGCTGGCTGCATGCCGTGGCGCGTTACCAGCACCGGCGCAGCGGGCATCAGGCCGACACCAGCTTTGGCGCGCATGTGTTTAACCTGCCGGCCACCTACCGCGGCCAGCCCTTTTCCTATAAGGGCAACCCGCCGGGGCTAAGCACCCGTCTTTACCTGCGGGTTGGCGCAGCGGGGGTTGAGGCTGGGGAGATGGGGGATGGCACAAGGCTGTTTTGCCAACTGATCTACCCCGCGTCCAAACCATGGGTTGACCACTCCACCACCCAACTGCTGCTGTACAACGGCCTTGGCGAGCAGGTCGCCACCGCGAACCTCAACATTCCCTGTAGCGGTTCCACCCTGTGGTACTATGACGAACAGTTTAGTTTGGCGCAGCGTCAGGCGGCGGGCAGGCACGGCTATATCGTGGTGCGCGACACCAGCTGTCGGTTGTTTGGCTATCATGGGTTGATGGCGGCGAATGAGACGGCCTTTGCGCTTGACCACATGTTTGGCGCCTAACGCGCTGGTGCTGCACAGCCCGCCCACCACCTGGCCGCACATCTTGGTGGTGGATGATGACAACCGCCTGCGCAGCCTGCTCTGCAACCTGCTGATCGAGGCGCAATTTTGGGTGACGGAGGCGGCCAATGCGGCTGAGGCGCTTGCCTTACGCAGTTTTTTCCAATTCGATCTGGCGGTGATGGACGTGATGATGCCGGGTCAGGATGGCATCGCCCTGCTGCAAACATGGCGGCAAAGCGGCGATGACACCCCCGTGCTGCTGCTGACCGCGTTGGGGGAGGGGGTGGACAGGGTGCGTGGGCTAAAGGCCGGCGCGGAAGACTATCTGGTCAAGCCCTTTGAGCCTGAGGAGTTGGTGCTGCGGCTTAGAACGATGGTTCGCCACCGCCCCAAAAGGCGCACCGACCCGCGCGAAAGCCTGGGCGCAACACCCTCCTCTACCCCCCCCAGCAGGTTGCGTTTTGGTGCCTATCAGATTGATCCACTGACCGGCAGGGTTTACCAACAGGATCAGCCGATCAGCCTGACGGTGGCTGAGCAGAATTTCTTGCAGAAACTGGCCGCCACCCCCAACGCCGCGGTGCCGCGCGATGTGTTGCAGCCGCAGGGCGCCCTGCCCCTTTCCCGCGCGGTGGATGTGCTGGTCACCCGCCTGCGCAAACGGTTTGAGCCTGACCCCAGCCATCCGGTCTATCTGCAAACCGTGCATGGCGTGGGATACCGCCTGCAGGTTGAGGGGGGGAATCCATGAACAGGCGAACGCTGCGCCGCCTCAGGCTTTACATCAAAACCCGTTGGCCGCGTCGTCACGATCTGCTGCCCAAAAGCCTGTTTGGCCGCAGCTTTCTGATCATCGTCGCGCCGATGGTGATTTTGCAGCTGTTGCTGGTGTTTTTGTTTTACGAACGCCATTGGGAATCGGTAACGCTGCGCCTGGCCGACGCGCTGGCCAATGAGGTGCAGTTGGTGACGGTGCTGCTGGACAACAACCCCAACCGCGATTACATCCCCCGCAAAATTCGCGACCTATCCGCCGTGATGGAGATTGAGCTTAGCCTGCAAGACGGCGGGATTGAGGTCACCCAACGCCCCCCCAGCCGCCGGATCGAAAAATTGCTGGTTGAGGCGTTGCACGAAAACCTGCTCTACCCCCTCAACGTGCAGTTAACCGATGGACGCATCCTGATCTGGCTGCCGTGGGGGAATCGCATCCTGCTGCTGCAGGCCAGCCAAAAACGGCTGCTTAGCGCCACCACCTATATCTTCATCCTGTGGATGCTGGGCACCGCGGTGTTGGTGGTGACCATCGCCGTGTTGTTCATGCGCAACCAGGTGCGCCCCCTGAAAAAACTGGCCAAGCTGGCCGATGACGTGGGTCGGGGCAATTTAACGGGGGGGAATTTGGCCGCGTCCACCCTAGATGCAGACGACGCCGATCATTCCCCCGCCCCCCCCTTTCACCCAAGCGGCGCGTTGGAGGTGCGCCAGGTGGCGATCGCCTTTAACCGCATGCATGATCGCCTGCGCCGGCAGATGGTGGGGCGGCTGGAAATGCTGCGCAACGTCAGCCATGATTTGCGCACCCCGCTGACCCGGATGCGGCTGATGATCGCGCAGGTGCACGACCAGCCGTTGCAACAGGATTTGCGGCAAGAAATCCGTGAGATGAACCAGATGATTGAGGGGTATTTGGCCTTTGTGCGCGGGGAGGCGGACGAGGCGTTGGAGCAGGTGGAATTGACCAACTGGCTGCAGGAGCTGGTGCCCCTGTTGGCACAATCCGACCGCTTTCCCAAAGACGGGTTACAGCTGCGCCTACCAAAAAAACCGCTAACCGCCGCCATCCGTGTGCAGGCGGTGCGGCGGGTGTTGGCCAATTTGATCGACAACAGCATGCGCTACAGCCAGCAAATCTGCGTCAGCCTGCAGGCCAAGCAAGAAGAATTCTGGCTGGTGGTTGAGGATGATGGGCCAGGCATCCCCCCCCAGCAGCGGGACAGCGTGTTCCAGCCCTTTAAACGGTTGGAGGGCAGCCGCAACCCTGCCACCGGCGGCTATGGCCTGGGCCTAACCATCGCCCTAGATCTGGTGCGCCAACATGGCGGCAACATGGTGCTGGGAGATGCGGTTCTGGGCGGGTTAAAGGTGGTGGTCAAACTGCCACGTTGATAGCCGCCCTAGAAACAGCCGCCCCTAAAAATACGCCGCGTTGGTCGCCAGATTTTTGGCAATCTCGGCTTCCCAGCGGTCGCCATTGGCCAGCAGCCGTTCCTTGTCATAGAACAACTCCTCCCGCGTTTCGGTGGCCCAGGTTTGGTTGGGCCCCTCAACAATGGCGTCCACCGGGCACGCCTCCTGGCAATAGCCGCAATAGATGCATTTGGTCATGTCGATGTCGTAACGGGTGGTGCGGCGGCTGCCATCCACCCGCGGTTCGGCCTCAATCGTAATCGCCTGCGCGGGGCAAATCGCCTCACACAATTTACACGCAATACAACGCTCCTCCCCGCTGCTGTAGCGCCTTAGGGCGTGTTCGCCGCGAAAGCGTGGGCTTAAGGGCCCCTGCTCAAACGGGTAGTTGATGGTGATTTTGGGCTTAAACAGATAGCGGATGGTCAGCCATAAACCACCGAACACATCGGTCAGGAAGAACCGTTGGACTTGCCAGCACATCAACCATCTCCTTACACTGTTTGGGGCGCCCTGTGTTTAGCAGTTAGCGCTGATTCTGCCCCAAATGCAAGAAGTGAGTCGAGATGTTTGATATAGCCAGCAGCGAACTGTTGTTAACCGCGGCGGTCGCCCTGATCGTTTTGGGGCCTGAGGAGTTGTTGCCCCTGTTGCGCAAGACTGGGCGCATCATCGGCAAACTGCAGGCGCAGGTCAATCATTGGCGTTGGCAGCTGCATAACGAATCGATCATCGAAAGCGGCGTGGGAATTGACCCGCGGTTGCAGCCCACCCCGCCGACCACAGAGACAGCCCCCACCGCGCCGACAGCGACCGAGACAAAGCCGCCCACTCCTTAAGCGCTATTTTTTCTTACGCAAATCTGACCGCGACAGCGAGGATTTCTGCCACAAACCCCGTTGGCTGTGATGCGGTTCTTGGGTCCAGTACTGTTCCATAAACAGGAAGATCATCGACACCGAACATCCCATCAGAATTAACCCCGCCAGGGCTTCCGCTGCGGCAATCAGGCGCAGATAGCCGGTGGGCAAAATATCGCCATAGCCTAGGGACACATAGGTCACGGTGGAAAAATAATAGTAGTCCAAGAACGAGGTCACGCTGCCGATCAGTTGCCCCAAATGAAACTGGCGAATCGCCAGCACATAGGCACCAGCAAACAGGGAAATATGCACACAATGAGCAATCAGGTTCATGAACACCAGCACCATCACCCGCGCCTGGGTGGGCATAAACACCAGCTTGTCCGACAATTTCCAGGCGTAGCGCATGGTTTCGTACTGCAAAAACAGGGTCAGCAGGATCAACATGACCGACAACGAAATCGCGATGGTTAATTCCAACATCCCTTAGGCTCCCTAAGTCTTATAACGCAACGCCGCGCCCCCCACTGTCAACCGCAAATTGACCATCAACCATCATTTACCGGCTCTTTACCAATTTGCGCCATACTCAAAGGGTAAAAAGCCACTTAGGCCATTTTAGGGTAGGAAGCCATGACCAAAATTGTTTTAGGTGATACCGCCGTTCGCAGCCGTTGGTTTGAGGAGCGCAACCCTTGGCATTTTTTTGACAACCGCCAGCTGGTCAAACACATCACCCAATACCGCATTGCGGACGCTGAGGATGCCCCCTATGAACGTCTGGCCGCCCGGGCTCTGTTTGACGAAATTCAGGGACGGTTGCAGGAGGTGGGTCGCTTAGATCTGTTCCAATGGCGCAGCCTGACCCAGCAATCTGCCTTTAAGGTGGGCGAGATCGCCGCGCAGCTGTTGCAGAAAATGCAGTTTGACCCCTATGGCTATATCAAAAACCCCCATCCCAACACGCGTGGAACCCTGTATTTTGTCGACGAGAATCCATGGCACAACCTGCCCAACGACAGCCTAACGGTGGCCGCATTTTTCTTTCAATATCAAATGAACACCCGCACCATTGATGAGATTCTAACCCTGTCAGCCCTGTTGGATGAAATTGCCGCCCGCTGCACCGAGGCTGAGGAGGCGCCGCACTGGTTTGAAAATTGGCGCGAGAACTCCCTAATGGACGCCATCACCGAAGGATTGCGGTTAAGCCAAGAACTGTCGCAACAGTCCGCCCCCCCCCTGCTGACCAACCTTGGCCAATCCGCGACCAACAGCACCGCCTGGCTTCAGTAAGGCGCTATTCGGCCAGCTTGGTTTTCAGCAACTCATTAACCAACTCAGGGTTGGCCTTGCCACCGCTGACTTTCATCACTTGGCCAACAAAAAAGCCAAACAATTTGTCTTTGCCGGAGCGGTAGTCGGCCAATTGGGCGGGGTTGTCGCGCAGCACCTGATCAACCACGCCAGCGATCGCGCCGCTGTCGGTCACCTGTTGCAAGCCCTCAGCCGCCACAATTTCCCCTGCACCCTTGCCGGTTTCCGCCATTTTGACCAAGACATCTTTGGCAATCTTGCCCGAGATGGTGTTGTTTTGAATCAGATCCAGCAGTTCGCCCAACGCATCGGCGCTAAGCGGTGAATCGGCGATTTCCCTGCCCTGCTTGTTCAGCAGCGCAAACAATTCATGCACCAGCCAGTTGGCGGCCAATTTGGGGTCGCGCCCCTGTGACAGCACCTCAAAATACTGGGCGGTGGCGGCGTCTGCCACCAACAGGCCGGCGTCATAGGCGCTTAAGCCATAATCTTGAATCAACCGCGCCTTTTTGGCATCCGGCAATTCTGGCAAATCCGCCCGCAACCGCTCCACCAAACCGGGTTGAAGCCGCAGGGGCAACAGATCGGGGTCGGGAAAATAGCGGTAATCCATCGCATCTTCCTTGCTGCGCAGGCTGCGGGTTTCGCCGCGCACGGGATCAAACAGGCGGGTTTCCTGAATCACCACGCCGCCATCATCCAGAATTTGCCGTTGCCGTTCCGCCTCAACCGCAATCGCCTGGCCAATAAAACGGATCGAGTTCAGGTTTTTCAATTCGCAACGGGTGCCCAGTGGCGCGCCAAAGCGGCGCAGCGAAACATTAACGTCGCAACGCAGATTGCCCTGCTCCATATTGCCGTCACAGGTGCCCAAATATTGCAGAATGCTGCGCAGTTTTTTGACATAGGCCGCCACCTCATCCGCGCTGCGCATATCGGGCTCGCTGACAATCTCCATCAACGCAACACCAGCGCGGTTTAAATCGACATAGCTTTGGCTGGGGTGTTGATCGTGCATGCTTTTGCCGGCATCCTGTTCCAAATGCAAACGGGTAATGCCAATGCGTTTCACCGTGCCATCGGGCAGATCGATATCAATCCAGCCCTTGCCCACAATCGGCTGGGTGAATTGCGAAATTTGATAGCCGCTGGGCAAATCGGGGTAAAAGTAATTTTTGCGATCAAACACCGATTCCGCATGAATCTCAGCGTTCAACGCCAACCCGGTCTTAACCGCCTGCTCAACACAAAAATCATTCAGCACCGGCAACATGCCGGGAAAGGCGGCGTCAACAAAGCTGACCTGGCTGTTCGGCTCAGCGCCAAAGTGGGTGGATGCGCCCGAAAACAACTTGGCCTTGGAAATGATCTGGGCATGCACCTCAACCCCAATGACCATCTCATAGGCTTGTTGATCAGGGGCGGATGCGGGGATAGAGGCCATGAATTTGTACCAAAAATTTTGTTAGGGCGATTAACAGCAAGCAAGCATGCGGCGCCAAGTTTCGCACAGCCGATCGCCCAGCGTCAACAACCCCTGCGCGCCTTAAAGTATAGAAACTAGATATTCTAGTTCCTTCTTGTACTTAGTTTGCGATTGATTTACCTGCAAGCGACTCCCATTAATCGTATGAAATCCTTTGACTTTTAAATTAGAAATAGGAATGCCTAATGCGCCACTGATACGCCCGGCTGACATAAAGTCATCCGTAATCGCAAAAGCATCCGCAGGGTCTTCGCAATCAAACAAGTCACTAAATTTGCTTGCAATTTTATATGCTTTTTCTATATACATTTGCGATGCCAAATCTTTTACACCCTTTTTCGGGCTTCGTGCTCCAACCATCGTCATAACAATGGCGCAAACCTTTGGTCTCGTTATATTTTCGGTGCGTTTTGCCCAGATATTATAATCACTATCAGGATTGCCAATCATATCCAGCGTAAGCTCCAGCGAATCTATAGAATGCTCATCTACACGAACTGGAATTATAATTGCATCAGAGGCACACCATGCTAAATGAGTTGCACCAGCATAGAACGGGCTGCAATCCATCAATATTTTTTCGCAATCTTTCGACTGGCGTTCATCTTCCAAAACATTCTTCAGAATTAAAAGAAGGTTTCTTACTGACGTGGTACTGTAAGCGATTGCTTGCTGAAGCTGTTGATATAAAGAAGACGGAAACGCAAACAATCCTGAATCTCCAGGGACAAAAAAACTTGCCTTACCATTGTTGAACTGGTCGTTTAACTTACTTATTCTATAAGATATACCATCAGGACCATCAGGGACATTACCAAATGCCGTTCCGAGAAGTTTTGGGCGCAGAGCATCATAAATAGTAACATCTGCATGGATGTCCCTCATGATGACTTCTGTAAGGTTTTTTTGGGGACATAAGTCCGCCAGCAAAGTCGGGTAGTATCGTGAAAACATGTAAGCCAAATTAAAAGATAAAGTAGATTTTCCAATGCCTCCACGCAAATTAGAGACGCAATAAGAATTATACTTAAAATTTACAGGGTTAATTCCTCCTTCCTCTAAGGAACGGTCATGATTTTCAATAATACGCTTTAATCCTGTCGTCATTTCTAGCCCTCGTATGTTGTTGATTTAGGACAACCGTATATCAACAGGTGAAGCAGGTCAACAAAAAAAGCGCAGGTCATTTAATTTTGTGCAGGTTATTAAATTTTGCGCAGGAGGTTGTTCTCCCGCTGCTCCGCCGCCACCTTCTGAGCAATATTCTTGCTTTGCACAGACATGATCTCATCTGCATGGGCTTACCACCCTTCTGAACTCCAAGCGCTGTTCATGCTAAATTTCAGACTGAGTCACTATCAACACCCCACTATCTGAATCCCGTCACCGCTCTAACCCGGCAGCCGATCCTTGGCAAAGCCCACCGGCTGGCCCAGGGCCTGCCCCAACACCTCACCGTCTTGCATGATGGGATAGCCGCGCAGGATGGTCATCACCGGCCAGCCGGTAATTTCCATGCCATCAAAGGGCGTCCAGCCGCATTTGCTGGCGATGTTCTCGTTGCGGATGGTTTGGCGTTTTTTGAGGTCGACCAGCACCAAATCGCCGTCATAGCCCACCGCGATGCGCCCCTTGCGCTTAACCCCGTAAACCCGCGCTGGCCCCGCGCTGGTCAGATCAACCAGGCGTTCCAAGGTTAACGAGCCCGCGTTCACCGCATCTAACAGGATGGGCAACATGGTCTGCACCCCTGGCATGCCGGAGGGGGAGGCGGGATAGGCCAAGGCCTTGTCCTCCAAGGTATGGGGAGCATGATCCGAACCCAGCGTGTCGATCAAACCGCCGCGAATCGCCGCCCACAGCGCTCGGCCATGTTCGGCATCCCGAATCGGCGGGTTCATCTGCGCCAGGGTGCCAAGTTTATCGTAGCAGCTGGGCGCCGATAGGGAGAGATGTTGCGGCAACACCTCGCAGCTGATCAAATCCTTATTCGCCGCCAACAGCGGCAACTCCTCAGCACTGGTCACATGCAACACATGCACCCGTCGGCCGGTTTTGCGCGCCAAGTTGATCAATCTTTTGGTGGCGCGATAGGCGGTTTCGACATCGCGGTAACAGGGGTGCAGATGCACGCTGCAGCTGTTTTGATCCTGCGCTGGCTTTAACACGCTTTGCTT
The DNA here is from genome assembly GCA_044345375.1 of Alphaproteobacteria bacterium. Taxonomy (GTDB): domain Bacteria; phylum Pseudomonadota; class Alphaproteobacteria; order CAISOG01; family CAISOG01; genus CAISOG01. Next base: position 16,246 of record JBIJBF010000012.1, on the reverse strand, counting down.
GTTGGCCTGCAACCGATCCTCATCCTCAGCATGCACCGCCAGCATCCCCCGCGTGCCGCGCATAATCGCCTCAATACTGGGGTCATCGGCTACCAGCAAATCGCCGGTTGAACTGCCCATAAACAGCTTGATGCCGGCACAACCGGCCAACCCCTCAGCCGTCACCAGCTCAGGCAAGTTGTTGGGGGTCGCGCCGATGTAAAAGGCATGATCGACAAAGCAGCGCCCCTTGGCACGGTTCAATTTGTCGTTCAACAGATCAACCGTGGTGGTGGATGGGTTGGTGTTGGGCATTTCAAAAAAGCTGGTCACGCCCCCCAACGCTGCGGCGCGGCTGCCGCTAACCAAATCCTCCTTCTCCGGAAAGCCAGGCTCACGGCAATGCACATGGCTGTCGATCACGCCCGGCAACACCACCAAATCCTTGGCCGAGATGCGGTTGGCCGGCATGTAACCGCTGGCATCGCCAACCGCCACAATCAAGCCATGATCAATCGCCAAATCGGCGCGAACAATACCACTGGGGGTTACCAGCAACCCGCCTTCGATAACCAAATCAACCGCTTGCGCCATTTCTCACTCCCTTTCAACAATTTGTTTTCTGCCGCTATCTGTTGCAACAGGGCGGGTTGTTGGTCAACAATATCGTGGTAGAACTGCAAATAACTTTCCACCACCGCCCCCTCCGTAAAATCCGACAGATAGTGCACATAGGCGTTGGCCACCAATTTTTCGCGCAGATGGCCATCTTTTAACAGGCGACGCACCGCCTGAACAATCGTATCCACATCATCGATCGGGCTTAACAGGCCATCCACCTCATGACGCACGGTGGCGGCGGGCCCTGCGGCCATGGTGGCGATCAGCGGGATGCGGTTGGCCCACGCCTCAATCACCACGGTGCCAAAGGGCTCGTAGCGTGACGGCACGATGCAGATATCGGCGGTGGCGAACAGGGATCCACGATCGCTGCGCCAGCCCAAAAACCGCACCCGATCCGCCACCCCCAGGGTTTCGGCAAATTTTTGCAGGCCGGCCATCAAGGGCCCATCGCCCGCCAGCCACAAATACGCCTCAGGCATCAGTTTTAACGCGGTCAGCAGCGTATCGAACCCCTTTTTCTGATGCATCCGCCCCAGCGCAAACAACAGGGGCACATCCGGCGGGGTGTTGTAGTCGGCGCGGTTCAGCGGCGGGCCAGGCTGCACGGCGGCAAAGGTGCGGAAATAATGCGCTCGCTGCTGCGGCAACCCCTGCTTGATCAGGGATTGGGCGATGTCAAAGGTCACGCCGACAATATGGTGACAGTTTTGAAAGGCATCGAGGTTGTAATAGCCCCCCATCCAGCCAACATGGACAAAATCATGGCGGGCGCGTTTTGGCGTGGGGCACAACAGGGTGGGGCGCGTCATCCAAGTTTGCACGATATCAGGCTTATAGCTGGCGATCAGCTTGGCCAAGCCCTTGCGGGTTTTAAAATCCAGCCAGGGCGCCTCAAACGGCAATTCATGCAGGTTGGTCAGGCCGATATCGGCAAACAGCCGACGCCGCTCAGGGTTCGGGCGGCTGACCACCAGCTGATCCAACTTCCCCCGATGCAACGCCCCCACCAGATCGTTAAAAAAAGTTTCCGCGCCACCATGCTGCGCGCCAGCGATAATTTGCATCACACGAAGGTTAGGGGCAGACATAAGGGCTCGGTACCGGTTGAGAAAATGACAAATCCATCCAGACCTTTGCACAACGCCCTAGGCTGAGGCAAGAGAGGCGAAAAGGGGCTGCAGGTGGCGGGATCGCTGTTGCACCAAGATGCAACGCATCGTAGATTGGCACCACCAAAACCATACATATTCGAAAGAAAAGAAAAATGGCGATCATCTCCTATGACGATTTTGCGGCGGTCGATTTACGATCTGGCACGGTTGTGAGGGCTGAGGTTTTCCCCAAGGCGAAAAAACCGGCCTTGAAAGTTTGGGTGGATTTTGGCGCGGAGATTGGGGTGTTGCAAACATCGGCGCAAATCACCGTGCACTACACCCCCGAATCCCTGATCGGCCGGCAGGTGGTTGGCTGTGTCAATTTGGGGGAGAAAAACATCGCGGGTTTTACCTCGCAATTTCTGCTGGTTGGCTTTTCCGGCGCGGATGATGGAATTTGTTTGGCGACGGTCGACCCAAAAGTTTCCAATGGGCAAAAACTGCATTAACCCCCAGCAACCCCACCCTGCACCAACATCCCGTGGAAGGGCGTGCTGCGGACTAGGCTGTGAAAACGGGCGGCATCGATGCGCCAGCCCTGATGCAGATCGATCACGCGGTGGTCGGCGGGATAGCCGGGGCTAAGCCGTCCCCGATGCTGGCGCAGCAGTTTGGCTGGCGCGGCGGTCAGCTTGTTTAGCAGCAGCGGCAGGGCAAGCCCATGTTGGTGGTGCAGGGTAAGGGTTAGGGCGAACAGGGTCTCCAACCCGCTATAACCATTAGCCGCCAGGGCAAAGGGTTGCCGCTTGGCACCACCCCCCACCGGTTGATGGGCGCTGACGATCATGTCAATGGTGCCGTCATCAATCCCCGCCACCACCGCCTGCCGATCCCCCTCAGTCGCCAGCGGCGGAAACAAGCGGAAACGGCTGTCAAAGGTGCCAATCGCCAGATCATTCAGCAGGAAATAGGGGGGCGCGGTGGCCGCTGTCACCGGCAAGCCGCGTGTTTTTGCCGCCCGAACCGCCGCCACGCCGCCCGCCGTGGTCACCAAGGCCGCATGGTAGTGCAGCTTTGGGCAGCGCGGCAAACAGGATTCCAACACCGCAAAATCGCGTGCCAGCGTAATCGCCTCAGCGGCGCGGCTAAGGCCAGCCAGCCCCAAACGTGCCGCCATCTCACCCGCAATCGCCTGCGCCCCCTGCGCCAGGCTGGCCTCAAGCGGCAGGTGATGCACAGGCAGATCCAGCGCCGCCGCCTGCATCCATGCCCGTTGCAGCAGTTGCAGGCTGGCCGCGTTGGGCTGCAGATGAGCCGCGCCAACAATCCCCCCCGAATGCCCACCCGCCGCCGCCGATTCCAGCAGGCGGTGCAGCGGCGTTAGGGTTGGCGACCCCGCCCCTCCGCCTTCCCTGCCAGCCAGCAAATTGACCAGCAGCGGCGTGTTGAGGCTGGCGTTCAGGCCAAGCGCGGCCTGCAGCGCCGGCAAATCATCAATCGGCTGCATCTTGGATCCCGCCAAGGCTGCGGTACCAACCCCGCCTGCCATGGCCGCCGCCGCGAAACTGCTGGCATTCTCCAACGGGCGGGCGGCATCAAATTCCCAAGCCAGGGTCAGCGCATCCACCAAGGCTGGCACCAGATAGCGCCCCCCCGCATCCACCACGGTGTTGTTGGGGTTGGCCAACAAATCCGCAGGCGGATCGCCCAAGCCAACCGCCATGATGGCCGTCTGATCAGCCAGCACCCAGCCCAATCCATCCAGACCGCTGGCCTGGCACAGCAAATGGGCGTTGTGGGTTAGTTGGGGTGGTGTGGAACCGCTAAACGTCATCGCGCCCCTTCCACATCTGCAATCCAGCCGCGCCCAAGCGCCAACAGTTCCAGCACCGCCATGCGGATCGCCACCCCGTGGGTTACCTGATTCAGGATCACCGATCGGCTGGCATCATCCGCCAACTCGCTGGCAATTTCGACATCGCACAAAAAGGGCCCAGGATGCATGACGATCGCATCCGGCTTGGCCGCCGCCAACCGCTGGTGGGTCAGGCCATAACCAGCAAAATAATCGGCGCGGCTGGCGACAAAGCTTCCCCCCATCCGCTCCTCCTGCACCCGCAGCAGCATCACCACATCGGCGTCCGCCAAACCGCTGGCCAAATCGCTGTGCACCGATGCGCCCAACAGCTCAATATGATCCGGCAGCAGTTGCGGCGGCGCGACCAGCCGAACCTGCGCCCCCAGCAGTTGCAGCAGCAGCAGGTTCGATCGCGCCACGCGGCTGTGCAAAATATCGCCAACAATTGCCACCGTCAGCCCGCCAACCCGACCCTTAAGCTGCTGAATGGTAAAGGCGTCCAACAGGGCCTGGGTGGGGTGGCCGTGCCAGCCATCGCCTGCGTTGACAAAGGCCACCTCGGGGAAATGCTGCGCGGCAAAGGCCGCCGCCCCGCTGGCACCATGGCGCATCACCACCAGCTGCGGCCGCATTGCCATCAAGGTGGCAAGGGTGTCAAACAGCGATTCCCCCTTGTTCAGCGAGCTGGCGGCCAGATTCACCGCCACCACGCTGGCGCCCAACAATTTGCCAGCCTGATCAAAGGAAACGCTGGTGCGGGTTGAGCTTTCAAAGAATATATTGTGCTGAACCAGCCCTGCCAATGGTTTGGGTGGGTTGGTCTTTTGGCGGAAATCGGGATCCAACAGGCTTAGCCAATAGCGGGCTCTGGCAAACAGCTGATCAACCATTGGGGGCGACAACTGCGCACAACTCAACAGGTTGGTTAACCGCACCGGTACAACATCGATCATCAGCTGAAAAAACTAGCCATCAAACGCCGCTAGGTCAAGTTCTCGCTAAACAGCAATCGGTGCCTCAATCCGCGGATGGGGATCATAGCCGTGCAGGGTAAAGTCGCTGAACACAAAGTCATTCAGCGCGCGGCGTTCTGGGTTCAATTGCATGCTGGGCGCTGGCCGCACCACCCGCGCCAATTGGGTGTCGACCTGCTGCAAATGGTTGAGATAAATATGGGTATCGCCCAAACAATGCACGAACTCCCCCGCGCTATAGCCACAAACCTGCGCCACCATCAAGGTTAGCAGGGCGTAGCTGGCGATGTTAAAGGGAACCCCCAAAAACATATCGGCGCTGCGCTGATACAACTGGCATGACAACCGGCCATCCGCCACAAAAAACTGAAACATCGCATGGCAGGGCGGCGGCGATTTGCGGATGTGCCGCAGCGCCAGCGGGTTCCAGGCGCACACCAGATGCCGACGGCTGTCGGGATCCCGCTTTAACCCCTCAACCAACGCGGCGATTTGATCCACGCCCTGGCCCCTCCCCAGAGTTTCGCCGCCAAAATCACGCCACTGCTGGCCATAGATGGGCCCCAGATCGCCGGCCTCATCCGCCCATTCATCCCAAATCGTCACCTTATTCTCTTGCAAATACCCAATGTTGGTATCGCCCTTAAGAAACCACAACAGCTCATGAACAATCGCCCGCACATACAGCTTTTTGGTGGTTAGCAGCGGAAAGGACTGCGACAGATCAAAGCGCAGCTGGTGGCCAAAGCTGGCCAGCGTGCCAACCCCCGTGCGATCCACCTTGCGCACCCCATGGTCGCGCACATGCTGCAACAGATTGAGATAGCCATCCTCGCCATAGCTGGCGGCATGCAAAGGGCTAACCTTAGCGGGGGCGGACGCCGTTTTAAGATCGTTTTCATGGACTAACAACATGGCTGTCACAGACGTTTCACCGTCTTCCTTTATGGTTGTTTTGATACAAAAAAGACCTTTAAACCCTATTCTGCAGCCCAACAGGATAAACCGCAACCATGAATCCATTGGCACAGAGTAGCAGGTGGGTTGCTTGGATCTTGATCCAAACTTCGCCTTTTCTCACAAAATGGCACAGGAATTGTTATGTTTTCATCTTTTATGAATTTAGGTCTAACCAACCTGAAACGACTTATTCATTTTCGCCAACATCGCAGCCATGAACCGATCACCATTGCTCCCGATCCCTTTGACCAAGCCTCGCAACAGGTGTTTGAAACCGAAATTATGAACCGCATCTTGTGGGAAAACAAACGGAACAACTAGAGTATTTAGTAGCGGCTTAACGCCTTGGTCAGCAAATCAATTTCTTCCGCCATGCTGGCATCGGTTAGCAGCAGTTCCTCAATCTTTTTCACCCCATGGATCACGGTGGTGTGATCACGGCCGCCGAATTTGCGGCCAATTTCTGGCAGCGAACGGCTGGTCAGCTGTTTGGCCAAATACATGGCGATTTGACGCGGGCGGGCGATGCTGCGTGAACGGCGGGGGGAGTGCATGTCCGCCACCTTAATGTTGAAATGCTCCGCCACCTTTTTCTGAATATCTTCAACATTCAGGCGCTTGTCATAGCTTTTCAGCAAGTCCCGCAACACCTCCTGCGCGGAATCCAGGGTGATTGCGCCGCCGATCAGGCTGGAATAGGCGATCAACCGGTTTAGCGCCCCCTCCAACTCCCGCACATTGCTGGTAATTTTGTGCGCCAGAAACTCCAATACCTTTGGCGGCACCAGAATGTCCTGCGCCTCAGCCTTTAGCATCAAAATGGACAGGCGCAGCTCGTAGTTGGTGGGGTGGATGTCGGCCACCAAACCCCAACCCAGCCGTGACTTCAGCCGCTCCTCCATCCCCTCAAGATCCGCAGGCGATTTGTCGGCCGAGATAATGACCTGGCGGTTTTGATCAACCAGGGTGTTAAAGGTGTGGAAAAACTCCTCCTGCGTCGAATCTTTGCCGCTGATAAATTGCACATCGTCGATCATCAGCACGTCGACGCTGCGAAACTGCTCCTTAAAGGCCATGGTGTCCTTAAAGCGCAATGCCCGCACAAATTCGTACATGAATCTTTCGGCGGAGAGATAAATCACCTTGCGTTCTGGTGCCAGGCGCAACAGATCCCAGGCGATCGCGTGCATCAAATGGGTTTTGCCCAGCCCCACCCCGCCGTACAAAAACAAGGGGTTAAAGGCCACGCTGTGCGACTCCGCCACCCGCCTGGCCGCTGCAAAGGCCAGCTCATTCGGCTTGCCCACCACAAAATTTTCAAAGGTAAAGCGCGGGTCCAGCCCATGCTGGAAAAAGCGTCGGTCTAGCGGCGACTCCCCAGCCGCAGCAACAGAGGGGTGCGGCAAATCCTTCGCCAAACCGATATCCGACGCCGCGGGTAAGGCGTTATCCGTTTTGCTTGAGGAAAAAGGGGGGGCAAGGGGGATTGAGCGGGGGGGCGCGGCGGCAACCGCCAGCTGAATCTGGCAATCTTCCTGCGCCACCGCCGTCCAATAGGCGCGGATACGATCGCTGTAGTTGGCACTTACCCAATCCGCGACAAAACGGCTGGGCGCCACCAAATGCAGAATCCTGCTGCCATCAACCTGACCAGCCGCCGCATCATCCAGCAGGTGCAGGGCGGCAATCCAGTTATCAAACACCGCCTCGCCCAAATCCTGGCGCAAGCGCTGCTGAACCTGAGCCCAAAAAACAAGGGTTTCGCTGTGTGATGCGACAGACTGTTCAGCCTCAGGCAGAATATCGGGGGGTAATGACTTGGCCAAAAATCACCCCCCCTCCCTTAACCAGGGGTGGAGGCGAACATTGCCCCCAACGCTGACATACAGCACCCCAAAATTTTTAGGCAGCCAACAAACGAATGCGCGCCGTTAGACGCGACAATTTCCTGGCTGCGGTGTTGCGATGCAAAAACCCCTCATTCACGCTGCCGTGAATAATCGGCTGCGCAATCTTAAAGGCCTCCTCAGCCGCAGCGCGGTTGCCGCTTTCGATCGCGGTTTCAACCTTTTTGATATAGGTGCGAAGCCGGCTAACGCGGGCGCGGTTGCGCGCCTGACGAACAGGGTTCTGGCGGGCGTTCTTAATGGCGGATGCTGTATTGGCCATAACAATCCTTATGCTGCAAAAATTTTTAACCTTCACCCATGACGACAAATCCATAGGCAACAACGGTACGGATTGATAAAGCTAATGAATCAATCCCCCAAGGTCAAGCGAATCCAACAAAAAAATCAGGCTTTTTGCAAATATTCTTCGATCAAATCCATCATCGCCTGCACGGTTAGCGACAAAGGGCCATCGATGCTGACCACGGTGATCGCCGCCTTTTGGTACAGGGGGTAGCGTTCGGCCATCAGTTTGGCCAAAATTTCCTCAACATTGCCATTTTGCAAAAGCGGACGGTGGGGGGTGGGGGTCGCCCGCAATTTCAGCTGCGCCAAGCTGGCCTTTAACCAAACACTGATGCTGTTGTCCAAAATCACCTGTTGGGTTTCTGGCTGCACAAAGGCACCGCCACCGGTGGCGACAATCTTGGGGCTGCCATCCAACAATTGCTGAATGATTTTGCGTTCATATTGCCGAAAGGTCGGCTCGCCATAGCGGGCAAAGATTTCGTTAATCCCAATGCCCGCCTGCTGCACCAACACCACATCGCTGTCTGCAAACGGCACGTCCAACGCCATGGCCAATTGCCGACCAACCGTGGTTTTGCCAGCGCCCATTAAACCCACCAACACCACCGGCTTTGGCAAGATGAACGATGGTCGTGGAGCAAATGATTTCATCAAAACTGTTGTTTCTGGTCTAGGCTTAGCTTTTGGTTAATGTTAAAGGATTTATAGAGTGGGGCACCATATAAAAACTGGGGCAAAAAAACCTTGGCCCACTGAAACCTTAACCATCTTGCGGTTGGATTGACCATGAAAACATTTTTTGGGCCACTGGCCTTGGTTTCAATGATGGTGTTGGCCTTGTTCGTTGGGATATTTTGGTTAAGCCATATGCCGCCCCCATCTACGACGGTTGAAATACCGATCCAACTGGATATGCAGGGGAAAAACTAACATGGCCAAAATGCATGCGGGCGGCTTTAGGTGGGTATTGGGGTTGGCTTTGTGGGCAGGCCTGCTGACCCCCACCATGTCGGTATGGGCAGCTAATTCGGCGGTTTCCAGCCAACCGCTTAGCGACACAGCGCCAGCACCCATCGCCACGCTGCCTTTAGAAAAACAACTGTGGGGTGGCCAGGCTTGGGCTGACGTGAATCCTGAGGAGGTGGCCAGCCTGCTGAACTCGTTGCCGGCTGAGAGCCACAACGCCTGGGTTCATGATGCCACGCATCAACTGTTGCTGACCGCGCCCCCCACCAGCACCGAAAGCCTGCTGCCGATCACGAAACTGCGGGTTGACCGCCTGGTGCAGCTTGGCTACTTCCATGACGCCGCGGGTCTGTTGGCCGCGCTACCCGCCAGATCCCAATCCACGCCGCTGACCCTGCGCCGCCGCCTGCTGGATTTGTTGACCACCCCCAAGGACGGGGAAATCGCCAAGGCATTTTGCAGTGAGGTTGAAAAAAGCCAAGGCACCTTGGCGGGTGACTTGCCCAATTGGCTGCCCAGCGCGGCGGTTTGGTGCCTTTGGCAAAAAGGCGATCAGGCCGCGGCTGAGGTGGGGTTAAATGTGTTGCAAGAACAACTGGATCTGGCGGCCACCCCCTTAAAAAAAGATGATGGCGCCGCCAAAAGCCCTGAACCCCTGCCCCCCGCGACAACCCTTAAGCTGCTGAACAGCGTGGTGACCAACACGCCGCTTGAGCTGGCTAGCCTGAGCTCAGCAACATACACCCCAAACGACTTTGACCTGTGGCTGTGGGCGCATGCCAATCTCATAACAGGCAGCGCGGCCGGGCAAACCACGCCGAACACCCTGGCCGCCACTGCCCCCGCCATTGTCAAAGAAATGTTGTTGGACAACCCGCATTTGACACCAGCATTGCGGGCGGAGTGGGGCGGCGAATTGGCGCTGCGGGGCTATGTTGACAACAGTTGGCTTCAGAATATTCGTGATCAAGTGCCTGAAACAACATCTCCCGACCCACAAAAACTGTTCGCGGAGTGGCCAGCCCCCAACCATCACCAACAGTGGTTAGGTTATGGCTTGCGCCTTACCCCCAGCCTGCGGGATTTGGCCACCGTCGATCAACCGGCAGGGCTGGCACAACAGGTGGTTGCCCTGGCCCTGTATCGGGGGGACATAGAGCTGGCCAGGCGTTGGCTGCGGGTGGCTGAGAATCGTGACCCGTTGCACGAATTGCTGTTTTCCTGGCTAACGGAATCGCAGGGGAATGAGGTTTTGGGCAACCGCCTGATCCAACGGCTGGCAGCGCAGCCCAACACCGCTAACTTAAGCTATGCCGTGCAACTCGCCCTGATGCAAACCGGCGACGATAGCGACAAACCAAGCCGCAGCACCGAGCAATGGATGCGGGAATGGCGCCAACAGTTAACAACCCTGCAAACGCCCCCCGCTGCGGACGCCCACGGCAGCTTAGCAGCGCTTGATTGGCTAAGCCTTAGCAGCCCGGCGGACGGCTGGTGGGCGGAAAATTCCACACAGAAATCAAGGGCGGCACGGTTAATCCCCATCATCCGCGTGCTAAACACCCCAACCGAGGGCAGGCCGGTGCCGGCCTATGGCTGGGCGTTGGTCATCAAACAACTGGATGTTTTGAACCAAACGATGCCGGATACGGTTCCAACGCTAACCCTGCCCATCTTGCCTGCGGTGCAGGCGATTGTCTGGTCAGCGCAAAGTGAGGGGCAAAAACTGGATGCACCCAGCAAGTCACCGGCAAAGAGTTTAGAAAAAGCAGGGGGGGAGAAAGCTGCTGGCAGAGCAGCCGCGCCAAAACCGGCTAGCCCCAAACCAAGCCCGCCCAAAACAGCCAAACCCGCCAGCGAAAAACCCTAAGCCTTGGGGCGTTTGGCCATGGTCTTGACCAGATCCAGCACCTGGCGGCGCACGCTTTTGTCAGGGTTGCTGTAGTAATGGCGCAGCAACTCCAAGCTTTCTTGGCTGCGCCAGGTTTCGGGATCCTCAATAATCTTGATTTCCTCCGCCACATTCAGGCCAGCCGACGTGCCGGCGGCATGTAAAGGACCCACTGGAAAATCCTGGCTCGCCAGATCGTGATCCTGGAAGAAATAGCTGATTTCAACCTGCAAAAGCTGGCTTAAATGGTACAAACGGCTGGCGCTGATGCGGTTCTGCCCGCGTTCGTATTTCTGCACTTGCTGAAAGGTGATGCCCAATTTCTCAGCCAGCTTTTCCTGGCTAAGACCCAAAATGGTGCGGCGCATTTTTAAACGCCAACCTACATGAAGATCCATGGGGTCTGCCTGATGGGAAGCCTCCTCCCCCTTATGTCGCGCGTTGATCATGATGGTTTTCCACGGCAAACTTTCGCTTAAAAAGCTCGGCTATATGATTAATAATATAAATTTATATTATGCTTATCGATTTCGTTTAAAACTGTCAATACAATAGAATGTTTTAACATTTTCCCTTGCAGTCCTGACCTAAAGACTTGACAATGGCGCGATGCCGTCATCCCCTTCCCAAACCGCAAAACTGCAGCTTTACAACAGCTTGACGGCGAGAAAGGAACTGTTTGTTCCCCAAGACCCCAGCCGCATCACCCTGTATGCCTGCGGCCCCACGGTTTACGACTACGCCCATATCGGCAATGCCCGCAGCGCGGTGGTGTTTGATGTGCTCTACCGCCTGTTGATCCAGCTGTACGGCAACGATGCGGTGGTATACGCCCGCAACATTACCGATGTCGACGACAAAATTATCGCCAGATTTCAGGCCGAACCTGCCCGCTGGCAAGCGGATGATGCGGGGGGTAAGGCGCCGATTGACCTGCTGACCGATTTTTTTGCGGCGGCCTATGCCCGCGATCTGGCCAGCCTGGGCTGCCTGACCCCCAACCATGAACCGCGGGCGCGCGAAAACCTGCCGCAAATCCTGCAACTTATCGAACAACTGCTGGCCAACGGCTTTGCCTATGTGGCTGAGGGGCATGTGTTGTTTGCGGTGGATCGCTTTGCCAACTACGGCCAACTGGCCAAAAGACGGCTTGAGGAGATGATCGCCGGCGCACGGGTTGAGGTGGCGCCCTATAAGAAGAATCCGTGCGATTTTGTGCTGTGGAAACCATCAGACGCGCTGGATGGGGCCAGTTTTGCCTCGCCCTGGGGGCTGGGGCGCCCCGGCTGGCATATCGAATGCTCCGCCATGATTGCCGCCTGTTTGGGCGAAACCATTGATATTCACGCCGGCGGCGCGGATTTAAAATTCCCCCACCACGAAAACGAAATCGCCCAAAGCTGCTGCGCCCATCAAACCGAAAAATTGGCCAGCTACTGGCTGCACAACGGCTTTTTAACCGTGAATGGCGAGAAAATGAGCAAAAGCTTGGGCAATTTCCTCTACGCCTGGCAATGCTGGCAGCAGGAGGAGGTCGGGGGGAAGGTGGCCACATGGTGTCGCCAACCGCAGGCGGTGCGGATGCAACTGCTAAGCGCGCATTACCGCCAACCGCTGGACTGGACGACGGGGGATGAGGATCCCTTTGCCGCCTTTATCGACAAAAGCTATCGGCTGTTTGCATCCTTTGACACGCGTTGGTGGGCGGAGAGCACCGCCATCCCCCTCAGCCATATCCCAGGCGATCATCCGGTGCTGCAGGCGTTGCTGGACGATCTAAACACCCCGCTGGCCTTAACCCAGATGGCCGCGCTGTATCAAAAGGCGGCTAAGGCAACCAAACCCGAACAGCAAAGCCAACTGGCGCAACAATTGTGGTTGGGCGGGCAAATGCTGGGGCTGTTCCAAGAATCGCCCGCGGAATACAGCGTACGCGCCAGGGCCATCGCCCAACCGCACACCGATGCCCGTCTCGCCAATGATGCTGAGGTGATCGAAATCCTGCAGCAGCGCGCCCGTTTTCGCGCCGAAAAACATTACGCCGAGGCCGATCGCTGCAAGCAACAATTGCTGGAATGGCAAATCGAATGGCAGGACACGGCAGACGGCACCCTGTGGAAACACGCCCATGAACTGGGTTGGCGCCAACTCCTCTAACCATCACATTCTGCCATAAATTTACCACAGCCTGCATGCATGAATAGATGGTATTTCTGTTTTAGCCCTATGATGGATGTCTCATGACCGATGCCGTTACCCCCCCCATTCGCAGCAGCATCGCGCTGGTCGATGATGACCGCAACTTCGTCTCCTCCCTCTCCATGGCGTTGGAGGCTGAGGGGTTTGTGGTGCGCAGCTGGAGCGATCCGGAAATTGCCCTGCGCGAACTGACCAACAAACCGGCCGATCTAGCCATTTTTGACATCAAAATGCCGCGTCTGGATGGGTTGGAACTGCTAACCCGCCTGCGCCGCAGCCAGGCGATGCCGGTGATCTTCCTGACCTCAAAAGATGACGAGGGCGATGAGATTGAGGGGTTTCGATCGGGCGCGGACGATTACATCCGCAAACCGGCCAGCCAAAAGGTGTTGTTTGAGCGCATCCGCGCCCTGCTGCGCCGGCAACAGCTGGTGGCTGAGGGGGGAGTGGCCAAAAACCTGATGGTGCGGGGCGAGCTGGTGCTAGACAGCGATCGCCATCTGTGCACCTGGCACAACAAACCGGTTGAGCTGACCGTCACCGAATTTCTGCTGGTTAAGGAGTTGGCGCAGCGCCCGGGCCATGTCAAAAACCGTGACCGCCTGATCGATGCCGCCTATGGCGATTCGGTCTATGTCGATGACCGCACCATCGATTCCCACATCAAACGCCTGCGCCGCAAATTTAAGGTCGTGGATGCCGATTTTGACCAAATCGAAACCCTGTACGGCGTCGGCTATAAATTCAAGGGCTAGAGGGTTTTCGCTCTAGTGGCGCCGCCGCCAATTTTGTGCTAAGGCTTGGGCGTTATCTTGGCGAACACCTTGAAAGACAAAACCATGTCGAACGCCTCTGCCCAAACATCACCAGTCGCCGCGTTAGCGATTGGCGACGCTGCCCCGAATTTTGCTTTTCCGCCAAGCCTTAGTCTGCCCGATTTGGCGGCGGCCACCGCGGCCAACCAAGCGGTGGTGATCTATTTTTATCCCAAAGACGACACGCCCGGCTGCACGAAACAGGCCTGCGGATTTCGCGACAACCTGCCCCATTTTGCCACCAATCAGGCCATTGTGCTGGGCATCAGCCGCGACAGCGAGGGGTCGCACGCCAAATTCATCGAAAAATTCTCCCTCAATTTCCCGCTGGTCAGCGATCATGACGGCAGCATTTGCGCGGCCTATGGCACCTGGGTGGAAAAATCGATGTACGGCAAAATCTACATGGGCATCGAACGCGCAACCTTTCTGGTCGGCGCCGATGGCCGAATCGCCGCGATCTGGCGCAAGGTTAAGGTTGAGGGGCATGTGGAGCAGGTGTTGGCCAAATTGCAGCAATTGCAAGGCTAACGGCGCAGCATGGTTGCCGCTTCTCCCACCCTCACCCACCCCGCCATCGCCCTGTTGGCCGCGCCCACCGAACAGGCGCAGCAGGCCGCCGCTGAACTGCACTCGCTTTATGAATTGGTAGCGCCGCCTGAGGCTGAGGTCATCGTGTTGCTGGGGGGGGATGGCTTTATGCTGCAGGGCTTGCGCGGCCCCTATGGCAACAGCCACCGTTTTTACGGCATGAACTGCGGCACGGTGGGTTTTTTGCTGAACCGCTACCGGCCAATCGGCCTGTTGGAACGCTTGGCACTGGCGCAAACCGCGGTGCTGCACCCCTTGGCGGTGACAGCCCGCACCCATGATGGTCAGGTGGTTGAGGCCTTTGCGGTGAATGAGGTCGCGTTGCTAAGGCAGGGCAGCCAGGCGGCCAAGTTAAAGATCAGCGTCGATGGGGTGGTGCGCCTTGGCGAATTGGTCGCCGATGGGGTGTTGGTGGCCACCCCCGCCGGCAGCACCGCCTATAACCTGTCGGCGCATGGGCCGATTTTGCCCCTGGGCAGCCCATTGCTGGCGCTGACCCCGATCAGCCCCTTTCGGCCACGTCGCTGGCGCGGCGCCCTGCTGCCCGATGATGTGGTGATTGCGATTGAGGTGTTGGATCATGACCACCGCCCGGTGGCCGCCGATGCCGATATGCAAGATTTGGGCCGCGTGCAACACCTAACCATCCGCCTGCAGCGCGACCGATCCTTTACCCTGCTGTTCGACCACGACCACCACCTGGCCGAACGGATTATCCAAGAACAGTTTATGGAGTAGACCAAAAATTTCACAGCCTGCGTTTTTGGGTGCACGAGGAAAACACAATGTATCAAGTCAATTTGGTCGCAACACCTACCACCGTAGAGGTCGCGCTTAAAAAGCTGATCACCGCCCACCGCACCCCATTCCTGCGGGCGCACAGTGGCAATATCGGCTTTTTGTCCATGATAACAGCAGGTTATATTCTGCTGTTAGAGCGTGGCCGGCTTCAAGGGCACATCCCAATTATTATAGGAATTTTTCTGGTCATCATTTTTGCACGCATGTTCAGAACATCGGAAAGGGCACGGATTTCAGCTTCAACCCGCGCCCTTCAGTTGGAACAGGTCCTGCAAGCAGGGCAAATTCAGCAGGTCGATGCTCAGCTTGATGACCGGCATTGGTTTGTTGAGCATGAGCATGGCGTCATCGCCCTACTCCCTGTCGGCGATACACAAACACTGTATCTGGATTTCAGCAGCATAGCGGATGACGAGCGTTTTGAGATTTGGTGGCAACAGGGTAGAATTTTCTGCAAGAATTGGCGTTGGTACCGCGTGCTAGCAGATAACGGCAGCCAGCTTGCCGATCTGTCGTTTGAGGCGTCAGGCGAAAGTTTTGCCCCACGCCGTTTTGAACAAATGGCTGGCTCTTACGATCCCAATGTTGGTCTTGACCTATTTGAATGGCTGGACAGCCCAGGCGATGGTGATCTGGTCAACAAGCCGTTCGCTGAGGTTGAGGCGTATTTGAGCGGTAAGGTTCAAGGGAGCTAAGCAGCACAAAATCGCAGGCGGCTAAAGCATACGGTTAAAAAACCACGCATTAGGATGAGCCCCCATTGTTTCCAAATCAAGTTTCTCAGCCGCCACTCTCTCAACCAAAAGCGAGACTTCAGTCGGATCAAAGAACGATTCTAGATCCCTATTAATCGTCTCTTCACGGCCGCTTGCGGCGGCATCATTGTTACTATTCTTAATTGATTCTAAAAGCAATGAAGGTTGCGACATAAACCAGCACCCCACAATTGATTGTTACAACATCTACCACAATTATTAAAACATAAAAATATTTTAACGCAAGACTCTTGCTAGCAGCGGCGAAAAATCGGCGTGTGCATCTGCGGCCAACGGCAGAATCGCAAGCACCACACCGCCCTTAAGGGCTCGCCTGTGGTGATGTCTCGGCCGTGCCGCCTGAAAGGGTGCCCCACACCGTCACACAGCTAAACCCAAACCAAACAGCGCATAATACCAAAGCATTTAACTAACATTACATTGTAAATAGGGGAAGTTGGTGAGGGAGGTGATACGGCCGGGGTCGGTGGTCATTTTTTGCCAGGCGTGCTGGCAGGCGTCGACGATCTGTTCGTAAGTG
>JBIJBF010000020.1:0-19723 GCA_044345375.1 Alphaproteobacteria bacterium | reverse complement strand
CAACAGGCGCACCGCCAATCGGTAATCATTCTGGCTGTCGGCCAAGGCCTGTAAAATCGCATCGGTTAACTGCGTGGTCATGGCCTTAGGATACCGCCTGTTGGGTTAACTGTTGGTTAAGGAATCCACCTCAATCGGCACGCCATGTTCAAACTTCACCGTTTCCACCACCAGGGTTGAGGAAAGTTTGGCAACATTGGGCGCATTGGCCAATTGGCTGGTCACAAAACCCTGATAATGCTCCCAACTTTGCGCCACAATTTTCAGCACATAGTCGTCATCGCCCGCCAACATATAGGCCTCGCGCACCATTGGCCAATTTTCTAGCAATTTTTCAAAGGCATCCATTTCGTGATCCGAATTGGTTTGCAGGGATACCTTGGCAAACACGATCACCTTAAAGCCCATTTTGTGCGGATCCAAATCGGCGCTGTAGCCGCGGATGATGCCCGCCTCCTCAAGAATCTTCACCCGGCGCAAACAGGGGGGCGCTGACAACCCCACCTCAACCGCCAAGTCAATATTGCTTTTGCGCCCATCATCCTGCAACGCCTGCAAAATTTTGCGGTCGATGGCATCCAGTTTTAACGCGCGCGCTGGCGCAGCAGCATCGGGTGAAGAATCGGTCATGTGTGTTGTAAAATCCCCCTCAAAAAAAATTCCATCCCTCTCATACGCTGGCTTTGGCCATTGCGCAAGCTGGTTACAAAAACCGGCGGATCAACTGGGCATAGCCCTGCCAGTCCGCTGGCGATGCGCTCAGACAATGGCGGGCGTGGGGTTGCCAAATGATCTCGCTGCCCTCAAAACTGGCCCTGCTCAGCGCGGGCGGCACGATCTGGTCATGCTGCGCGGCGATCGCCTGCAACGGCACATGACGCGCCGCCAAACCGGCCAAAGCAGCCCGGCCATCGCCCTGTTCCAACAAATCCAGGCCTTGCGACAGGGCGTGGGCATTGGGATGCCCGGCTGGGAAATCCGTTTGGTCGCCGGCCATCTGGTAGAACCCCTTTAGCAAGCCAACCGGATCATGGGGCAAATAGGCGCGCATCGGCGCAAAGGCACGGGGCGGCACACCATGCGGCCAATCGGGCGCGGCGGCAAAGCGGCTGAAGCCATAGAGGCTGATGGCGGCCTGCAATTGCTGCAAATCCTGCTGCAACAGCCACATAAAACCCAGGGAATGGCCAACCCCGATCCATGGCTGGCGCGTAACCGCGGCGGGCAGGATGGGCGGCCAGGGTATTGAGGACGCATCCTGCCAATAGCCAAAATCCACGCAATGCACCGCATGATCGCGCAGCAAGGGCAGCAGCGGCTGCCAACAACGCGGGCTGTAGCCCCAGCCATGGGCCAGAACAATGGTGGGTTTGCATGCGACCACTCTCAATCTCCTTTAACCATCTCAACAAGCCAGCTAAAGGTGGTGTGCAGAGCAGTGACGCAAAAGACTTTGCATTTGGCCGAGCAACCGTTTAGCGTGGCGGAATGCTAACCTATCCCACCATCGATCCGGTTGCCATCAGTTTGGGCGGATTCGCCGTTCACTGGTACGGCCTTAGCTATATCGTGGGTATCCTGTTGGCGTGGCGTTATGCCCTGCGGCTGTCGCAAAAACGCGGCTATGTAGCGGCGGGGGGTGGGCATGATGCGATGCGCCTGGCCTTGGATGATTTGGTTTGGCGGGCGGCGCTGGGCATGATGATCGGTGGGCGGCTGGCCTATATTTTGTTGTACAATTTGCCGGCCTACTTGGAACAGCCCAAGGAAATCTTGGCCATCGCGCATGGCGGCATGTCGTTTCACGGCGGGCTGGTTGGGGTGATTTTGGCGATGATTTGGCAGGCCCGCATCAGCAAAACGGGCTTTTGGCCGCTGGCCGATGTGGTGGCGGCTGGCACGCCGATTGGCCTGTTCCTGGGACGCATCGCCAATTTTGTGAATGGGGAGCTTTACGGGCGCATCGCCGACCCCGCGGTGGTGCCATGGGCGATGGTGTTTCCACGTGCCGCCGATGGCTTGCCGCGCCATCCCAGCCAAATTTATCAGGCTGGGTTAGAGGGGGTGGTGCTGTTTCTGCTGCTGGCCTTGCTGGCTTGGCGCACATCCGCGCTGAAAAAACCGGGGTTGGTGGCTGGCACCTTTTTAATGAGCTATGGCCTGTTCCGTTTTGTGTTGGAATTTTTCCGTGAACCCGACCCGCAATTGGGCTTGTTTTTGGGCAGCATCAGCATGGGGCAACTGCTCAGCGCCCTGATGGTTGGCGCGGGTCTAACCCTGCTGGATTGGGCCTATAAGGGACGCCTAGCGCCGCGACCAGATTTTTCCCCAAAAAATGACCCCGCTTGATCTTTTGCTGCGGCGCTATATCCAACAGGCGGGCCCCATCCGCCTTGGCCAGTTCCTTGAAATCGCGCTGCAACACCCCGTGCACGGCTATTACCGCCAGGTTCCGGCGATTGGATCCGAACACGACTTTATCACCGCGCCTGAAATCAGCGGCCTTTTCGGCCAAAGCATCGCCCTGTGGTTGGTGGCGCGCTGGCAAAGACTTGGCGCCGCCTCCACCCACCATCTGATCGAGTTAGGGCCCGGGCGGGGGGTGTTGATGGCCGACATCATCGCATCGCTTGGCCGTCTTGCACCCGACTTTCTGTCCTGTTGTCAGATCCATCTGGTCGAAAGCAACCAGCATTTGCGGGCGCAGCAGCAGCAACGCCTGTCTTCCTATCCTGGGGTGATCTGGCATGATCGTTGGGATCTGTTGCCGCAACTGGATGCTGAGGGGGCTGAGCCGGTGTGGCTGATCGCCAATGAATTTCTCGATGCCCTGCCCGCCGATCAAATGCTGTACCAACAGGGAGTTTGGTATGACCGGCTGCTGGATCTAAATCCCAACAACGACTTGGTTTTTGTCGCACGCCCCACCGATCCCCTAAAAACCCAAGCCCTTAGCGCGGCTTACAACAACTGCCCCGATGGGGGGATGGTGGAAATCTCATCCGCCCGCACGTTGTTGTTGCAGGGGGTGGCCAAAATGATCGATCGCAACGGCGGCGCCGCGCTGTGGATCGACTATGGCGCGCCCCAACCCAGCTGGCAAAGCAGTTTGCAGGCCTATCACCGCCACCAAGTGGTCGACCCGTTGCAGCAGGTGGGGGAGCGGGATCTTAGCGTCGGGGTGAATTGGCATGAGGCCTTGACGGCGGTGCAGGCGGTGCAGCTGGATCTCCAAGCCACCCTGCTGTCGCAACATGACTTCCTGATCCAACAGGGCATCCAGCAGCTTTTTGCCCAGCTGCCCACCGCAGGGCAGCAGCAGGAGCAGGCAGGCTTGGATCGCCTGTTGGATCGGGAAGGCATGGGCGAAAAATTTCAGGTGTTGAGCTTGGAAAAGCTGGGGGGGCAGCAGGGCTGAGGGATGCGGATCATCGCCGGACAATACCGCGGCAGACGGCTTAGCCCCCTGCCCCACACCAGCCAAACATGGCTGCGCCCAACCAGCGATCGGGTAAAGGAAACCCTGTTTCAGGTGCTAAGCCATGGGCGGTGGGTGGAGGGGGTGGGCGATCAGCTGTTGACAGATGCGGTGGTGGCCGATTTGGCCTGCGGCAGCGGCAATTTGGGGTTCGAGGCCTTGTCACGCGGCGCGGCGCACCTGATCCTGCTGGATCAACGGGTTGAGGCGTTGCAACTGGCGCGCAAAAATGCCCAGCAGCTTGGCTGCGACCCCACCAGCTTGAGCCTGTTGCTGGGGGATTTAACCAAGTTGCCACCCGCCCCAAGGCCATGCAGCATCCTGTTTCTGGATCCCCCCTATACCAAAGGATTAGCCGCCGCCGCCCTGCCCCAACTGCTGGCCAAGGGCTGGATCGCTGAGGCGGGCGCGGTGGTGATCGCCGAAACCGGCCGAACGGAGGCTTTGCCCATTCCTGCACCAACCGATGCCCAATGGCAGCTGGTGGATGAGCGGTTGATCGGCGAAACGCGGCTAAGCTTTATCACCGTGCGCCCCGCCACCATCAATGCCGAAGCAGGCGCGTGATCGGAAACAGCAGCGGATAGGGCAACAGCCTTAGGAATTTTAGCAGCCAGGTAAAACGGCGCGGCATGGTGATTTCAAAGCGGTTGCTGGCTATACCAGCCACGATACGCGCCGCCGCCTTGTCCGCGCTGATGATAAAGGGCATGGCAAACTGGTTGCGGTCGGTCATGGGTGTTTCGATAAAGCCCGGACAAATCAGTTGGATTTTGATGGTCAATGGCTCCAACTCCACCCTCAACGCCTCAGCCATGTTGATCAACGCCGCCTTGCTGGCGCCATAGGCCGATGAGCTGGGCAGGCCGACATAGCCCGCGACTGAGGCAACAATCGCGATATGCCCGCGGTTATTCCCCCCAGAATTCTCCAAGCCCCCATCCTGCAACTCTTGCGCCTGCAGCAGCGGCATCAACGCACTGATACCGTTCACCACCCCCATCAAATTGACCTCAATGGTCTGGCGAAACTTGTCGGCATCCCAATCCGGCGCGGCAAAGGGGAAAAAATCGCCCGCGTTCAACAGGGCGTAGTCGATGCGGCCAAAACGTTCATGAATCTGCGCCGCCACCGCCAAATTCAACGCCGCATCGGTAACATCCAACACATAGGGATGGATATGGTCAGGCGCAAAATCCGCCACCGCCTGCAGCTTGTCAGGGCGCCGCCCGCTGATCGCCACCTGCCAGCCCTCATTGGCCAGCTGCTTGGCCACCGCCGCGCCAATACCGCTGCCGCCACCGGTAATCCACGCCACTTTTGATGGGGGCGTTGGGAGGGTTGAAACAGCAACCGGGATCACGTCGATTACCGGCAGCGCATCCGAGGGCGCCGCCGCCGGCGATTTGCCCCTAGGGCTTGTGCTCGTGCTAGCGCTTGTTGGGTTTGACGACATAGATGGCTCCCCCATAGTAGATTTGCGAGCTGTTGGTGGGCGCGCCCATAATCACCTCATCCCCGGCAAAGGCCATCGAACGGCCAAAACGCATGTCTTTGGCCACGTCATTGGCGATAAACATGGCTTTTTGTTGCCATTTGGCACCAGCGGCGGGGCGATCAAACAGATACACCGCGCCCATATCATATTGCGAGCTGCCGATGCCATCTTTGCTGGCGGCGCTGACCAGCATCCGGTTGTTTTCAAGGCGAATATTGCCGCCGAACCCATCATCATCGCCGCCGTTGTTGGGCACGATGCGGTTGCTTAGCGTCCAGGTGCCATCCCCCTGTTGGGCATAGAGATACACCGCGCCTGAGCGTTTGCCCTGCACGCTGTCGGTGATCGCGCCAACCGCCACCTGATTGCCGTTCACCTCCAACGATTGGGCAAAGCCGGTGCCGTTCCGCCCCTCAGGCGCATCAATCCGGCCAATCTGCGGGAAATCGGGTTTGGACAAATCATAGATCAACACCGCGCCAGAAAATTCCTTGTTGGCGCCATAGGTGTCCGGCGCGGCGACAAACAGCTTTTCGCCCTGAATCGCCAGCTTGTCGCCAAATTGTCTAACGGGAACGCCGTCCGGCGCGCTCAAGTGCGACACCTCGGTCCACAATTGCTTGGCCTCATCCAATTTGAACAGCGCCACGCCGCTGCTGGTAGCCTTTTCGTCGGCCTTTTTCTGGTTGGATCCAACCGCCAGCCATTTTTCGCCAAGCGCTAGGGACACGCCAAAATTGTACTGGTTGACGTGGCGGGATGGCACCAGCACCTGGGTTTCCTCCCAACTTGGCCGCAAGCCGGTTTTGCGCTTAAACACATACACCCGCCCCTGCAGGGCATCTTGGGTGTTTTCAGCGGTCACGCCATCGCTGTGCGCCGCCCCCGCCACAATAAAGTTTTCGGTCACCCCCATCGCCCCACCAAAGAAATCCAAACGCGTGCGGTCTTTGGGAATCGCCCGCGACACCTCCTTGAACCCCCCATCACGGTTGCGGCCATAAATCCCAATCGATGGATCGCCGCCAGCTGCTGGATCGGCGTAGTTCATCACCGCCAGCAAATCTTTGATCATCTGCAGCTCAACGCCGAATTGGCCGTTGTTCACCGAAACCTCCGGCATCACCCGCCGCATGGTAAAGGCGCCGCCGTGGTTGCAGATATGATCGGGCTGATCCTGCAACAAAAAGGTGCTGGGGCATGGCTGACCATCCGCATCCAAATTGGTAATCAGGGTCGGCAACTTTGGCAAAGCCTTTGGCGCCTCAGCCTTTTTCGGCGCAGCTTCCTTAGTTTCCACCTTCGCCGGCTGATCTTCCGCCCGCACGGTTGGCACCGCTGCCAACAACATCAACGGCAACACCGCAACCAAACCGGACGAAACACGCATGGCAATACCTTTAGAAAACAGAGGGGGGCACAAATCCTTTAGCTAATCTAAGGCAGCACGCTGCGCAGAACAAGGGCTTTGCGCAACCCCTAAAATCGCGCGGCCACCAGCAGGATTGTCAGCATTTTTTGCACCGCTGGATCATCATCCACCACCAACAGGGTGTTTTTTTGTCATACATCGGGCATCCAAACGGCCACATGAAACGCCGCTGCGGCCTTGATAGCACAAAAGGCGTGAGAAAAACAGGGTGATGCTGGAGGGCGGATTAGCCCAAGCAGGAGATAAAAGTTTTTTGTTGACCTATTATATTTTAAATATAAAAATTTGTTTTTTAAACAACAGAACCCTTAGAAAAACTCTTTATGGATCATGCGCCGCCACCCGTCGTCAGTGTCTTTACCATCCATGTTCCTATTAAGTCAGCGGAAAAAGCGGGGTTTCTTAAGACTACCTTATCTAGTGAACAATGGATAAAACGGGCAATAGAGACATTTCCCTTTTTAGAAGAACATTTGCAAGCGTTGGATCTGCAGAAATTCACAAGGACGATACACGAAAGCGTTGAAAAACAATCTTTTCTGAGTGTTCCCGAATCATTTTTGCTAGCGCTTACACACACCAAAGAAATTACCCCTAGCACTCGTTTCGCAGAGTGCATCGCCACGCCTTTGCGGCCTGAACAAATCGAGGCCCTGCGCACAGGCCTGGCCCACCCCACCATCATCTTAGACCCCCTAACAGCCACGATATTAAATGATGTTGTGACTGCTTATCGGCCCAAAATGCTGCCACGGCAAATAAGCGCGCTAAAGCCGTGGGTGAATGCTATGTTTGAAGAATGGTTTCTATCCACCGAACTGGCTGCAAAAACTGGCCCAAACCAAAAAGAATACAACAATTTGGTAAAAACTGAGGTGACACAAGTTTTGGACTATAATGGCACCGATCCTGATCTTTTAAACCAAAAGAACATCCTGAGGTTGTTTTTTTGGAAAGGATATCAAGATTCAAGATTCAAAGACGCATTGACGATTACTAAAAAAATACGCTCTCGAAACATAAAAGATAAAAGAAAAGAAAAATATAAGATACTTATTGTCAGAAAAGCCCTAGAAAATCTTGGGGGACTTAATCAAGAAACTCCGGTCAAACTCACAGATTTATTTGTAGAATATCGCAGACTTTGGGAGCAAGACCCTAAGCAAGAATTCCCAACACCAATAAATCAGGGCGCATTTGGGCGATTCATTGCTAAACTAGATCCTCCTTTTCAAAGCGAGCACGTTGGTAACCATATAATGGTTTATTATGACACCAATTGTTTAGATCAGGATCAGAAGCCAGTCCGCACCCCAAAAACCATAGACCAAAACCCACTACCACCACCACCACCGCCGCCAGCCGCAATAGCCCCGCCATCAGCGCCTAAAATACCCATCACCGTATCCGTTCAAAGGTTTTGCTTCACGCCGATTTTTTATGACATGACGACGAAGTCTTTACGCAAAACGCTTCTTGCGAACGGCATCACAACACAGCCCCTGCCCAGCATCACAAATTCTAAAGACCGCAATCGTCTAAAAAACTACGCAACCCCAATAGAAGCAGCTTTTCTGACAGCATTTTGGGACATGGCTTTTCCTAACCAGGAACCTCAGAACACAGCAGGTGAGCTGCTGGACACGCTAACAGAAACAAGAAAAGTTATCTCAAAAAGCCCTGATGGGTTCGCCGCCATCCCCAATTCGCCGGCCTTAATACCTAAGGAAAAGCCGTTATTTGATCTCATAGCCGCGCTCACCAAGCCTGGCTGTTTCTCAAAACCAGACATCGTGAAGCTTTTTTTGGGCGAAGAAGCCACCGAGGATGCCAGCACCGCCCTCATCAATTTCCTCACAGAACAGAAATGGATTGCACCGGTCACCCTCGAGAAAAAAGTCATGGCGCAAGCGCAGCCAGCAGCAAATGCTAGCGGAGAGTTCGGATCGCTCAGCTGGGTTGTGGTGCCGGATGGGAAAGCCACTTTTGGGAGAAACCCTCTTAATGGCGCGCAGGAACAGACCACTGCGGAGCCACCCCCCATCCCTCATTCCTTGACGCGCTAACGTTAGCGGTCGCGCTGACTGGCGTTTAGCGCTACGACAAACCTACCCACTTGTATACCCCCCCATATCATAAGCGCATTGCCGGCTGATGCAGCCAGAGGGGAGTGTGGGAAAACCTCGCCAACGTAGGCGGCTGTAACCACCGGTATATACAGAAACGTTGCGGCAAGAGGTGATTCTAATACGGCTGCAACCTCTGGCCTATGAAACACCGTTGTAAATAATTGCAAACCCACCTCAACCACTGGGGGACCAAAAGTCGCCCCATACGCAGCAGTGACCAGCCCCCCTGCTAAAGCCGTACAGAGCGCGTACTTACGAAACACAGCATCGCAAACATCCCCCCACGCCTGGTCAATACGATCGCAATGCACCGTTACGCCAGCTCTGGCATCGTCTGGCTTAACACGATCCGGAACAAAGTATGTCCCACCAAAAGTTTCTTTACCCATAAAAAAACATTTATCAGATTTTAAACAAAAATCAACACTCTTTTTTGTAACAAAAAACCCTGCAAAAGCCTACCCCGCCGCCAACAATACCCAGCGGGCACCCTCCCAGAGGGTGGCGTCACAATGCCGTTGGTCGAGCCTGCAAGCAGGTACCGTTTAGCTGGCGTGGGTCTGCAGCTCTATCGTTCTCCAAAACCTTTGCCACGGGACGCCCTCACAACAGAGGAGGTGAGGTCTGTTTTGGCAGCAAGCTGACGCAGTTGTTGCTTTGTCTCACCATTGGGAAGATCACCAGCCAATTGGGTTAAACTTGTCCTATTTGGCATGTTTCCAGGATTTAATGGCCAAAAACCATTAAATCTTTCTTTGAATTTTTTCCGAAAATCAAAACTAGAAAATTCTACACAATCAGAACTTACACTTGCGTTGTTTTGTTTTGCAAATTCCGCATTCACTCTTTCATCAATGTAATTTTGTTCAAAAAACCTACGCAATTCAGGCCTTTGCAACTCTTCTTGTGCAACAGATCTTAAGCACGTTATGGTACTTGCAAACTGGTCTTCTTTGACCAGATTGTTAAGCAAATAATTTCTTGCAGCTGCGATGGTTAGTTTCGCAATAGCTGACAAACGAGTGCTTTGATGTTCTGCGGTTTCCTGTGCAGGTTTTCTTAGGCGCTTCAAAAGCTTTAACTGTTTTTCCTCACCCAGCGATTCCGCCACAACCCTATCTTCATGCAAAAGCTTGGCGATACTGTCTATCGTTTTGGCCGACAACGAATCCAGACCAAGCAATATATTAACAGCCCTTGTGTTAATTTTTTCTAATTTATTGGGAGTTCCCGTCAACAGCTGTTCGCTCGTTATAAAATTTACAAGCAAAAACTCATCTTGTCTAAATTTATTTGTATGAATAACATTATACACACCAAAATAGAAACTGTTTTCAAAAGCACGATTAATATATTTGTATTTTTCTACATTGGTTAAATTTATTAAACTTAAGATATTTTTTCCATTATTATTTTTATCTGTTAATTCATATTTATCAAGCAATCCATCAAACAAATTATATATAAAATCTATAATTAGCCTGTTTACATCATTATTTGCATCATGTGCTTTAGGAATATTTTTTATACAATCTTCTCCTAAATTATAAAACTGACTAAGATTTTTGTATTCTCTACAAATATCTGGTTGTGTTTTTAGCAATCTCAATATTGCATCCACAGCTTTTTCATTATTGTACTCACCATCCTCAGGAACACCATCATATGCACGATAATCCTGAGCTAATAATCGATTAAGAACCTCAAGCCTAACTTGGCTGGCAGTGGGTTGGGCAGAAGCAGGGTGCATGGTTAAAATATTCCTACAAATGCGGTTGCATGGTTAATAAAAAATTATTTTTCATATTAAATAAATTTTAAAAACAACTCAACAACTTTTTAAGAAAATTCTTCCTTTTACAGGTTGCGCAGCTAAAGGGGCGATAAGCCTACCCCGCCGCCAGCAAGACCCAACTGGCACCCTCCCAGACGCTGGCGTCGGGAAAGATGTGGCGCAGCGGCATGGGTTGGGCGATTGGGTGCATCGCTGATTCGATCCATCCATACCAATGGGTGCTCGGTTTGCCCCTGTCAGAGGCTACGCGCGCGGGCGCAAGGCCGGTGACATACAGCTCGTCTTGGGCGCGGGTTAGGGCGACGTAGAGCAGCCGCAACCGCTCCTGATCCTGCAAGACACGCTTATCTTGCCCATTTTCCTCAATCAACGCCTCAACCGTGGATCGGCGGGGCTGGCTGGTGGTATCGGCCAGAATCACGATGGGGGATTGCAAACCCTTGGCGGCATGCACCGTCATCAACCGCACCTCATTGCGCCCTGCCCCTCCCGAACGTTTGGCGCCGCCGCCCAGACCCTGGCGGACATGCTGCAAAAACCCGATCCAGCTGGTGGCGGGCTGCTGTTGGTAGGCCAATGCCTGATCGATCAATGCCTCCAACACCTCCCCCACCGCCACGCCAAAATGCGCCTGATAGGCCTGCCAGCCGGTCAGCTGATGGAGGTGCAGGGGCAAAACCTGCCACAACAGCTGGGTTAGGAATTCCAGCGGGCTTTGCCAATCCGCCGCTGCCATCAGATGCTCTAGCCAGCTGACCAGCGCGCGCGTTTCGGGGTGATCCGACTGCTGCAGCTGCAACTGCTGCCAAACCCCAACCCCCTCGGCGCGCGGCTGGCAAAGGTCAAACAACTGCTGCTCAGACCAGCCCACCAGCGGCGATTTCAGCACGCAGGCCAGCGCGTAATCGTCATCGGGGGTCAGCAGGATTTGCATCAGGGCCAACAGATCCTGCACCGGCAATTCACTGGCCAACACGATCCGTTCCGCCGGGCTGCATGGCACCCCCTGTTGCTGAAGGGCTAGGCGCAGCTGGTGCAGCAGGTTTTTGTCGGGCGTCGTGCCCCCCGCGCTGCGCTGCTGCACCAAAATCATCACGTCGCGCGGCTCAATCGGGCGCTGTACCGATGGCAACCAGCGTTGCTCGGCCAGCCAGCCGGCGATTTGTTGCGCCAAAAACCCCGCTAGGCGCTTGGCCTGGCTGACCTGCGTGTAGCGTTGCAGCGGCAAAGCCCATGGCGCAACCCCGCCATCTTCCAAGCTTTCATCGTCCAAACGCGGGCAAAGCGGCCACAGCACCACCCGCCCGCCCTGCTGCCGATTGGGATGCGCCTGATGGCTTAGGCCTTCTCCCTCCCCTTCTAAACCTAAAGCATGCAGCAGATCGTCGCCCTGGTTAAACAGCGCGTCCACCAGCTGCAGGATCGGGGCGGTGGAACGGTAGGAGAGATGCAGCCCCACATCCACCCAGGGCTTTTGCGCCCGCTGCCATTGGCGGCGAAACACGGCGTGGGCGGCCTGAAACGATTGCGGTTCCGCGCCCTGAAAGCTGTAAATCGATTGCTTGACATCGCCGACCACAAACAGGCTGTTTTGCCGACCCACCTCCCCCACCGATTCGCTAAGCAGGGCGGCGATGATGCCCCAGTGCATTTGGTTGGTATCCTGCGCCTCATCCACCAGCAGATGCTCGATGCGCTGATCCATCGACATCAACACCCATGGCTGCAGCTCAGCCTGTTGCAGCAATTGGTGGGTGCAGGTGATCAGGTCGTTGTAATCCAGTTTGGCCTGCTGGCGTTTCAGCGCGTGGTATTGGGCGGCAAAGCGGGCGCCCATCAGCTGCATCGCCCAGTTTTTGCGTGCCTGTTGCCAAGCCGCCTGCGCCTGCGCCAACTCCAACAACCGCTCAGCCTCAGCCGCCAACTGCACCACCAGCTGCGGATGGCTGGTCGCGCAGGCTTTGGTGAGCAGCCGCGCCCGCAGCGTGTGCTCTTTGGTCAGAAAAAGCTGCTGCCACTCCACAAAGGCTAGGGCGTCATAGGTTGCAGCGGCAGGGGCCAGCAGGGCTTGCATGGCGCTGGCGGTGGCCTGATCGGTTTTGCCAGAACTGGTGGCCAGCAGCCTTGCCGCCTCAACCCACTGCGGCCGGTGGATGCCGTGAAGGTCCTGCCAATGCTGCTGCCCAGCGGTTAGGGGATCATCGCTGGGCAGGCCAAGACGGCGCGCATAGGCCGCAAAGCTTTGCTCCCCCTCAACCGCCTCATGCTGCTGCGCGGGATGGGTGTTGAGCAAACCGGCCAACAGCTCGCGCAGGCTGGTTAGGTGGTGATGATGGCTTAGCAGCGCAAAAGCTTCGGCCAGCGGGGTTCCTGCCGGATTGGCCGCCAACAGCTGGTGCAGCGCCTGATCCTGCAATTTCTGCGCCGCCCCCTCCTCCAGCAAGCTAAAACCAGCCGGCACCCCGGCCTCAAAGGCAAATTGCTGCAGCAATTGTTGGCAAAAACTGTGGATGGTGCGGATGTTCAACCCGCTGCGCCCGCTGCCATCGCCGTTTAACACCGCGTCCAGCAATTGGCGGGCGGTGTTTTGTTCGGCAGTGGTTGCGCCGCGCCCCAACAATTCCGCCAGCTCATCCGCCAACAGCGGCTCGGGCAGCGCGTACCAGCGGATCAGGCGCTGATGCAGGCGATCGGTCATTTCCGCCGCGCCGACCTTGGTAAAGGTCAGGCACAAAATTCGCTGTGGGGATGCGCCCGCCAACATCAAGCGCAACAGGCGATCGACCAGCACCTTGGTTTTGCCAGTGCCGGCTGAGGCTGCCAGCCAGACGCTGTGCTGCGGATCAGCCGCCAGCTGTTGCGGGGATGCTACCGATACGGCTTGGGATGCAGGTGGCATGCGGGCAGCCCCCGTTAGCTAAGTTTTTTCTCGTTCAGCTCAGCCACAAAACCCTCCAACCATTTCACATCAAAATTGTTGGCCAGAAAATCGGGGTTTTTCAACAGTTCTTGGAACAACGGAATGGTGGTATCGATGCCCAGAATCACAAACTCGTCCAACGCCCGTTTCAACCGCTCGATGCACATGTTGCGGTCGGTGCCATGCACGATCAGCTTGGCGACCAGGCTGTCGTAGTGCGAGGGAATGCGATAGCCCTTGTACAGCGACGAATCCACCCGCACCTCAAACCCACCGGGGGCATGGTAATCGGTAACGGTGCCCGGGCTGGGCAGAAAGCTCAGGGGGTTTTCGGCGTTCAGGCGGCATTCCATGGCATGGCCGGTAAAGCGGATATCCTTTTGTTTAAACGGCAGTTTTTCGCCCGCTGCTACCAGAATTTGGTGCCGCACCAAATCGATGCCGGTAATCATCTCGGTCACCGGATGCTCAACCTGCAGCCGTGTGTTCATCTCAATGAAGTAAAACTGGCCGTCTTGGTACAAAAACTCAAAGGTGCCAACGCTGTGATAGCCCAAGCTTTTCACCGCGTTGACGCACAGTTCGCCCAATTCCAACCGTTGCTGCGGCGACAAAATCGGCGATGGTGCCTCCTCCAACAACTTCTGATGACGGCGTTGCAGGCTGCAGTCCCGCTCGCCCAAATGCACCGCGTTGCCGTGCTTGTCGGCCAGAATCTGCACCTCAATATGCCGCGGGTTGGGCAGGTATTTTTCGACATACACCGCATCGCTGCCGAAATAGGTTTGCGCCTCACGCCGCGCCGTTGCCAAACTCTCCGGCATTTCCGCCGCCGTCATCACCACCTTCATGCCCTTGCCGCCGCCGCCGCCCGCCGCCTTGACCAGCACGGGATAGCCCACCTCATCCGCAAAGGCGATTCCCACCTCATCCTCGGTCACCGGCTCGCTGGTGCCTGGCACCACCGGTATCCCCAGCTTGATCACGGCCTCCTTGGCGGTCAGCTTGTCGCCCATCATCCGAATATGCTCAGCGCTGGGCCCCACAAAGATTAAGTCGTGATCGGCCACCATCTCAGCAAAGCGGGCATTTTCGGCCAAAAAGCCAATCCCCGGGTGGATGGCGTTGGCGCCGGTAATCGCCGCGGCGGAGAGAATTGCCGCCATGTTCAGATAGCTGTCCTTGCTGGCTGGCGGGCCAATGCACACGCTCTCATCCGCCAGCCGCACATGCATCGCCTCAGCGTCCGCGGTGGAATGCACCGCAACGGTGGACAACCCCAGTTCCTTAGCCGCGCGGTGGATGCGCAGGGCAATTTCCCCCCGATTTGCAATCAGAAGTTTGGTTAACATCACAATCCTGCTTTCGCTCTGGTTCTAAATGTTGACGCCTGAAAATTTACTCAATGATCATCAACAGTTCACCAAACTCAACCGGAATGCCGTTGGTGACCATGATATGGGTAATTTTGCCGGCCCGTGGCGCCAAAATCGGGTTCATCACCTTCATCGCCTCAACAATCAACAGGGTTTGCCCCTGTTCAACCACATCCCCCACTTTAACCAATGGCGGCGAGGCAGGGTCAGAGGCCAAATAAACCGTGCCCACCATTGGCGACAACACCGCGCCGACATGGTCTGGGCCGATCAGCGGTTTGACCGGCTCAGCCACCACAACAGGGGCAGCGGGGGTTGGTGCGGCAGCCGCAACGGGCGCCACCGGCACCGTGGCCTGCACGGTTACCTGTTTGGCCAAACGCAGGCGGAAATCGCCCGATTCCACCTCAATTTCCGATAAACCGGTGTCGTTGATCAGCTCGGCCAATTGGCGCAGCAGCTTGCGGTCAAGGTCAGCTAAAACACTCATGAGGTCAAAACTCTAACGCTAGGATGGATGGGAAGAAGATAGATGCGCAGCCAGCGCCCGAATGCCAAGCAAATAGCTGTTCGCACCAAAGCCGCTGAGCACCCCAACACAGGCCGGGGCGGTGATGCTGTGCTGGCGAAAGCTTTCGGCGCGCACGTACAAATTGCTTAAATGCACCTCAACCACCGGCACCGAAATCGCGCGAATCGCGTCGTATAAGGCGACTGAGGTGTGGGTATAGGCGCCAGGGTTCAACACCACGCCCGCAAAACCGCTGGCCGCCTCCTGCAACCAATCCACCAACTGCCCCTCATGATTGCTTTGGCGGCAGGTCAGGGCGAACCCCAATTCTTTGGCCAAATCCGTGCAACGTTGGTTGATGGAGACCAGCGTGTCGTGGCCATAGATCTCAGGTTCCCGCGTGCCCAACAGGTTCAAATTGGGGCCGTTCAGCAACAAAAGCTCGTGATTGCGCAATGTCATGCTCATGAAATTTGTTCTCAGAAACCCGATTGCCCATAACGGCCTTGCGTACCGACAGCCTGCCCACAAGAAACGGCCTGACACAGGATCGGCCGGATATCGCCGTAAGATCTTTTTCGCATGCGCAAACTATACCCAGATCGAAACAATTTGCAAGAGATGCATAACGGTATGTATTTTAACGCATTATTTGCAAACCTGCCGCTTCCAACCGCGCCCCTCTTGAATAACAGGGCAGGAAAAGGCTAAGTTGCGATCCATCATGACCAGCCTTTTTTCTCCGCCGCCATCATCTAACCAGGCCCCCCACCCGCTGCCCCTGCTGATGGGCATCGTCAACGTCACGCCCGATAGTTTTTTTGACGGGGGCCAGTTGGCCAATGCTGACGCCGCCATCAAGCATGGCCTGGCGTTGCGGGATCAGGGGGCGGACATCATCGACGTCGGCGGCGAATCCACCCGCCCGGGCGCAGATCCGGTGGGGGTTGAGGATGAATTGGCGCGGGTGTTGCCGGTGGTGCGGGGATTGGTGCAGGCCGGCGTGGTGGTATCGGTGGACACCCGCCATGCTGAGGTGATGGCGGCAGCGTTGCAGGTGGGCGCGCAGATCATCAACGACGTCGCCGCCCTTACCCATTCCCCAAATGCGCTGGAAATCATCGTGAAACATCAGGCGCATGTGGTGCTGATGCATATGCAAAACAACCCGCAAACCATGCAGCAGGCGCCCCATTATCAGGATGTGGTGGCTGAGGTGGTCGGGTTTTTGCAGCAACGCGCCACCGCCTGCATCACCGCTGGCCTGCCCGCCAACCGCATCGCCCTGTGCCCCGGCATCGGTTTTGGCAAAAGCCTGACCCACAACCTGACCCTGCTGCAACAATTTCACCAGCTGGTCGCAACCGGTTTTCCGATCATGCTGGGCGCATCCCGCAAAAGCTTTGTCGCGGGGGTCAGCCGCAATGAACCACCAGCGGATCGCCTGCCCGGCTCCTTAGCCGCCGCCCTATGGGCCACCAGCCAAGGCGCCCGCCTGCTGCGCGTGCATGACATCGCCGCCACCCACCAAGCCCTAGCGGTTTGGCAGGCGATCCAGGCCGGTTAGTTTGGTTAGGGCTGTTATCAGCCTGGCGATTCCTACTGTTTCCTCATGTTGCACTTCGTTTTATAACGAATCATTAATGTTATTTTCATGATAAACATGAAATAATTTTGCATGTCTAAACTCACCGATTATCTAATAGATGCGCATCTCTTAAGACTTGATTTTAAAGATCGAGAAGGGGAGTTTGTGCGTAATTATGGGTTAGCACTCCCCAATATCTTTGACTACATGGGACCGATGGTCACCCTACACAGCAAACAGCTTTTTCCTGAATATATCTACGATAGCGCAGATGAAATAGAAAGTGCACGCCAAAACGCCAGAGCATCCGTAAAACAGCAACTGGAGTATGCTTATAACAATCAAACCTTTGGCGTTAAAGAATTTACGGAAGAATACATTGATCAAGCTATTGAGACCATGCGTGGTAACGCCAGCCGCCCAAGTTCCTTGCTGGATCATGCAGAAAATATTGTGGCTGCCGTATTAGAGGATGCAAATCACCCCATCCTCTTGATTAACAGCATTAGAAATCGCGATCTATTCTTTATTACAGATAGAAAACATATCGCAGATGGCAAAAGCATTTACGACGACGATCCGAATACCCCTCTTCGCTTGAATGATATCGTACGCTATGGCCAGAAGCCAGCTGCCTCCTGGGAACGAATAGAGGGACAATATCTCCCTTATCCTGAATATAATAAGAATATTTACACCACGGCAACAGGTTACCCTCTGTTTGATTGGACGGATCGGGGCAGTTCACAAAACCCTAAAATCAATCCAAAAGCGATCGAAGGACTCCGTTTAATAATAGCTCATGAATTTAATCACGGTGCAGATTTTAGACGCGGGGAAGAGCCTTACAGTGCATTGCCAGAAGTAAAACGCGCCATTGATGCAGATACAAAAACCACTGTCGAGCGGCTTAAGGTATTTATGGCACTTTCTTTTTTGAGGGAGCGTGCCAAAGAAAACAAAAATGATGCGTTATATGATGCGGAAATTAAAATATTAAATAGTCCGAGATACGGCCATACTTATCAAATATACACAGATTTTATGGAAATGTCTGTCTCTGACCTTACGGACTATGTTATAAAAAATCGTGGATTATTATACGACACGTTAAATATTACTGGAGAAAACTCACCCTCTATAAGCAAGGCATTAGAGGATGATACATGGAAACGTTGTTGGACAATTTGCAACGATGCCCTAAAAGCTATTGCAACCGAAGAGCCTGGCTACCAACAAAGGGGGCAAGCAGACAAAACCCAGCAAACCATACGTCAAGAGGCGGTGGCAAATTTTGCATCGATGACCCAAAAACATGGCCTAGAAAAAACCGCACGACTTTTCCCCCACATGTACAATTCTATCTACTGTGAAACAATTTTCCCCAGAATCGCCAATAAATGTCAGGAGTTATGCGAAAAGCTAGGATATATTTACACAATCCCCTTTCAACCACCGACCCCGCATACACACTCTTTTAGCGTTGCTGACAGAGATACGCTAAACAATTTAGGCGCAAAAGATGGAGGCGCTGATGCCATTGCAAGGGCAAGAAGTTTTTATAGAGATGCTATTAAAAAAGAGGGCCTTACTAATATCACCAACGCCTTATCAGCGGACAATGTTGACGGCGATCCCTTTGCAATATCTATAGATTTCGGCAAAAATTCTGGCGCAGCTGATCTTTTTTGCAAGGCCGCAACATATAATTACATTGCTTTTCATCGAGATGAGCATGCCAACAAAATAACAATGACAGATTATATTGCCATACATATTGTCATAGCGACTGCAGAATACCATAACGGTCGATGCGATAGAATTTTCTCTTTGCGGCAACAACTATCTTACATACAAAACGAACAATTCGAAGATAACCAAACCTTTGTTTTCAAGCATGTACTTAAAGCAATTACACTAGCAAAAGAACAAATTGGATCATTAAACCTTACTAAAAAAGACATTTCATATCTCTTTAAATTTAATAAATATTTTGACGACAAGGAAGAAAGCGATGTACGCAAACTTTGCGAAACATTCTTATCTTACGAGACCGTACAAGGAGAACTAAGAACAATTTTTGAAGAAATGTTGTATAATTTTACAGAAAAAACTCAATTGATTAACAATATTCGCGAACTAAAGAATGCATTTAAATCCTATGAAGGAGCCCTAAAAAAAGGAAATTTAGGGTTACGAGAAGATCAAGAGACCAAACAAATACGAGCAACACAACAATCCGATCTATCGCATGATGATACACGACATGCAGACCCCTACAAATACTTTGAGCACTTGCCAAATATGACGAGAGAGGTTTTTACCCGCATCATCAGTATGACGGATGCTGTGCAAGATTTGGAGGATGAGGTTTTTCCTAATAGAGACGCGATAAAACACGTTGCTGAAGTAGCAGCCTCGGTTGTGACGGGTCTTGGCGTGCTGTTACCAGAGCCGCAACAAGTCTTTATGGATGCACAAAAACTCAATGCGGGCAGAGAATTTTAAATTATCACCCCCCACCCACCAAGCCCTAGCGGTTTGGCAGGCGATCCAGGCCGGTCAGTTTGGTTAGGGCTGTTATCAGCCTGGCGATTCCTACTGTTTCCTCACAACATAATTGTTTGTAGCTTTCCATTGCAGCATCTTCCTGTGATCGTTTTTGATCCAATCACGTTAAGGCGTTGCGCTTTGTTTCTATAGTTCGTCTCATAAGATCATGGGACTGAACATCTGAAAAATACCAAAGAAGGTCAGACCGACGCCATGAACGGAAGGAGCAAGGCGACACAACCCCAATGCCAGCAGCTGGTGTTGAAACCCCAGCCCAATAAAAAATTGACGTAAATTTGCCACGATTGCATCGAATCATCGGTTCCAGCAATCCTGTGGGTTGTTTTTTAATCCCCTATCTCTTGGAGAACACCATGTTGAAAAAAATCGCCCTCGCCAGCTTGTTGGCCGCCGTGATCAGCTTGCCTTTGGCGATTGCTGCC
>JBIJBF010000034.1:0-6558 GCA_044345375.1 Alphaproteobacteria bacterium | reverse complement strand
CGAATCATCGGTTCCAGCAATCCTGTGGGTTGTTTTTTAATCCCCTATCTCTTGGAGAACACCATGTTGAAAAAAATCGCCCTCGCCAGCTTGTTGGCCGCCGTGATCAGCTTGCCTTTGGCGATTTCTGCCAATGCTGCTGAGCCTGAGGCCGCCGCACCAGCAGCAGCCACCACCACCGAAGCTGCCCCTGCGGAGCATAAAGCTGAGCACAAGGCTGAGCACAAGGCTGAGCACAAGGCTGAAGCAAAAAAGCACCACAAAAAAGATAAAAAACATCACAAAAAAGATGAGGCTCCTGTTGAGGGTGCCGCTCCTGTTGCCACCCCTGGCACACCAGCCACGGTAACCCCAAGTGAAACCCCAGTAAAATAAATCAGCGAAATTGCTGATCTTTTAAGGCGGGCGCTGCGTTCTTGATAAGAATGCGGTGCCCGTTTTTTTAATTCCCCTCTTGCGGAGGGGTGGCAGGCATAGCCTGACGGGGTGGTTTTTGCGGCGTGGTCTGCCGATCAAGAACACGCAAGAGATTCATTGCAAAACCGCCGCATTTTTGGCTATAGAATAGCCCCATGCGGCTAACCTTACCCACCCCTGCATCCAAAATCCTGATCACCCTGATCCGCTGGCTGATCACCCGCGTGCTGTACAACATTCACGTGGTGGCCCCAGCCCCCCTAACCGCCCCCAGCAAACCCACCCTGTACCTGGCCAACCATCTGTCGTTTGTGGATGGCTTGATGATCGGCTCCTGCCTGCCCCACCCCCTGCGCTACGTGATGCTGGATCGCTATTACCACATCCGCTGGCTTAACCCCCTGCTGCAGGTGATGGGGGTGATCCCGATGTATCAGGGCGGCAAGGCGATGGTGCGGAGTTTGCAGCAGGCGCGGGAGGCGTTGTTGGCCGGTGATTCGGTGTGCCTGTTTCCAGAGGGCGTCATGAGCCGTAACGGCAACATGACCCAATTTCGCGCTGGCTTTGAAAAAATTGTTAAGGGGGTGCCAGAGGTTCAGATCATCCCCGTGCATTTGGATGGCATGTGGGGCAGCATGTTCAGCGGCGCTGAGGGCAAATTTATCACCAAATGGCCGCGCCGCCTGCGCCATCCGGTGACCATCAGTTTTGGCCAGCCGATGCCATCCAGCAGCAAGGCGTTTGAGGTGCAGCAGGCGGTGATGGAGCTGGGGGCACATGCCTATCCCCACCGCCCCAACCGCCCAACCAGCCTGGCGCTGGGCTTTGTCAAAAGCGCCAAACGCCATTCCCGCCGCCTGGCGATCCTGGACAGCACAGGGCGCCAGCTAAGCTATGGCCGCGCCCTGACCGCGGCTTTGCTGTTGGCCGGCATTTTGCGCCGCCAATATCCATCTGATCCGATTCTGGGGATTGCCCTGCCCGCATCCGCCGGTGGCGCGCTGATCAATTTGGGCTGCAGCCTGGCCGGCAAAACGCCCCTGAACATCAATTTTACCGCGGGGCTGAACCAGATGGCGGCCAGCCTTGCGCAATGCGGCGTCACCACCCTGATCACCTCGCCAAAACTGCTGGAAAAATTTGCGCTGCCCGACACCCGCAACCGCCTGCTGATTGAGGAGCTGTTGGCGGGCGTATCGTTGCGGCAAAAGGCAGCGGCCTGGCTGATGGCCTATGGGTTGCCCAGCTGGCTGTTGACGCTTTGGCTGCGTGCACGGGTGGCGCATGGTGACGATCTGGCGACCGTGCTGTTTTCCAGCGGCAGCACGGGAACGCCCAAGGGCGTGCGGCTCAGCCAAACCAACCTGCTGGCCAATATCGACAGCATTGCCACCGTGCTGCCCCTTAAACCCGGCGATGTGATGATGGGGGTGTTGCCGCTGTTTCACAGTTTTGGCTTTACCGGCACCCTTTGGCTGCCGCTGCTGCGCGGTTTTGCCGTGGCCTATCACCCCAACCCGCTGGATGGCAAAACGGTGGGCAAAATGGTGGCGGCGCATCAGGCCAAATTGCTGATCACCACCCCCACTTTTGCCCAGATTTACACCCGCAGTTGCGATGCGGAGCAGCTGCAAAGCCTGCGCTATTGCGTGGTCGGCGCGGAAAAGCTGCGCCCCCTTATCGCCGCCGATTTCAAGGCCAAATTTGGCATGGATTTGCTTGAGGGCTATGGCTGCACCGAGCTTTCCCCCGTGGTGGCGGTCAATCTGCCGGATCTGGACTTTGGCGGCTGGCGGCATGTGGGCCATCAGCCCGGCACGGTTGGCCACCCCATCCCCGGCATTGCGGCGCGCATTACCGATCCGGAAAGCGGCGCGGTGATGGGCGTGGATGCCCCCGGCATGCTGTGGATTAAGGGCGCAAACGTGATGCAGGGCTATCACCAGCAGCCCGACCTAACCGCGGCGGTGCTGCAAGATGGCTGGTACCAAACCGGCGATATCGCCAAAATTGACGCCGCCGGCTTTATCACCCTGGTCGATCGGCTAAGCCGTTTTGCCAAATTGGGCGGGGAAATGGTGCCCCTTGGCGCGGTTGAGGAGGCCCTGCAAAAGGCCAGCGGTCAAGACAGCATCGTCGCCACCGTGCTTAGCGATCCGCAAAAGGGCGAACGGATCATCATCGCCCATGTTGAGGATTTGGCGGTTGAGGACTTGCTAAAAGCCCTGCAAGCCACCCTGCCCCCCCTATGGATTCCTGGCCGCAACAGCTTTGTCCAACTAGACACCATCCCCCTGCTAAGCACCGGCAAACTCGACCTACAGGGGGTAAAACAGGCGGTGGCGCAGCGGTTGGGTGGTTGAAAATTGACGGCCTCCTTATTCCCCTTTGCGGAGGGGTGGCAGGCGAAGCCTGACGGGGTGGTCCTGATGGGGGTGGTTTGGCAGATATTGATATTATTCGACACAAATGCTACAATGGCACCACATGATCCCGATAGGAGGAAGCCACCATGAGCAGCAGCCTG
This sequence comes from Alphaproteobacteria bacterium, assembly GCA_044345375.1. Lineage (GTDB taxonomy): Bacteria > Pseudomonadota > Alphaproteobacteria > CAISOG01 > CAISOG01 > CAISOG01. The sequence goes on along the minus strand of JBIJBF010000034.1, from coordinate 3,614 downwards.
AATGTTTCCCTGACCGATGAATTGCGGCGCTTTGTTGATACACGCGCCAGCGACCAGGATGTGTATTCAACGCCAAGCGAGTATATCCGCGACCTGATCCGCCGCGATATGGAGGGCGCGGCCATACGCGCCAAAGTGCGGCGCGGGCTGGACGACATCAAAAACAACCGCTTTGCCAAAGAAAGCGTGTTGGATATTATCGAAGAGTACAAATAGTGACCAACAACTATGTTTTAACCCCCAGCGCGGTGGATAACATTCACGAAATAGGCGATTGGTCTTTGGAACGCTGGGGAAAAACAAGAACGGTGCAATATTTAACCGAATTGCACGAGCGATTGGAATATCTGGCCGCGAATTTCAGAACTTTCGAACACAACAAAACCCGCGACGACTTAAGCGGCGGCACCGGCCTGCTGCTTTATCCAGCTAACAAGCATTACATCGTGTTCATTCCGATCGGTGAGCATGCGATTGCGGTGGCCGCCATCATCCGTCAAGGGCGCGATATCCCGTCAATCTTACAAAAAGACGGTTTGACAATTCATCGTGAATTGCAGGAAATCAACGACCAAATAGCGCATGGCCTGATCGCGCCACCAAACACTTAGAAATCCTCCGTGTGCACGCCCATCATCTTATGGGACTGAACATTTCCCCAACCCGCTTGCCGCACCCCGCCCGCTGCGCCTAAACTGGTGCCATGTCGAGCCCGTCCACCATCGCCCAATTCCCCCACCCATTCCAAACACTGGCTCCCTACGGCGCGGCCTTTGCGTTGGGGTGGCGCAACGCTGGTGCTGAGGGGTGGTTGGTGCTAAGCCGTTGCCTGCTGTATGTGCTGATTTGCATGGTGTGGAACCGGATTTGGCTGCTCAGCGATTGGTCGGCCCTGCAGCTGCCCTTTGCGGTTGGCCACACGCAGTTAATTCAATATTTGCTGGTAACCGAATGGGTGATTTTCTCGGTTGCCCATGGCTATCGCGAGGTGGCGCAATCGATTCAATCGGGCCAGGTTTTTTGCCTGTTAACCCGCCCCACCCGTTATCTGGGTTTCACCCTTGCCACCCATTTGGGGCAGTTGGGTTGGGGCCTGATCACCATCGGCGGCACCGCCCTGTTTTGCCAGCTGTGGTTTGTTGGCACCCTGCCCGTGCCCACCTTTTCCAGCCTGCTGATCCTGCTAAGCGTCCTGTTGGCCTGCGGCATCACCCTGCTGTTCCAACTATCGATCGGGGTGGCCGCGGCTTGGTTGGGCGAGGTGACGCCCCTGCATTGGGGCCTGCAGAAAATGCTGTTCGTGCTGGGCGGGTTGATGATGCCGGTGTTTTTCTACCCGCTGTGGGTGCAATGGCTGGCGTGGGCCACCCCCTTTCCCGCCATGCTGTATCTGCCGGCGGTGGCGGCAACCGGCCAAACCACCCTGCACATCTGGCAAATTCTTGGAATTCAGCTGCTGTGGTTGGCCGGCCTGGGGGTGTTAACCGTTCGGCTGTTTGGGCGCGCCGAGGATCGGTTGGTGGGGAAATGACGGATTTAAAAATGAATGTTGCAGGCTTTTTGCTCGCGCTGCGTCAAGCTGGCTATTTAATCGTCGCCAACATCCGTGCCGCCTGCCCATCCACGCGTCGTTTTGTCACCGAGGCGGGCATGATGTTGCTCAACAACCTGCTGTTTTTGCTGATCTGGGTGTTTTATTTTGCCCAATTCCAGCAATTGAACGGCTACCGTCTGGCCGATATGGCGGTGATTTATGCCGCCAGCTGTATCAGCTTTGGCCTGATGATGCTGCTGGCGGATGGCGTGCGATCGCTGTCGCGCTATATCACCACGGGGGAGCTGGATCGCTTTGTCACCCTGCCCTGCCACCCCCTGCTGACCGTGGTGTTCAGCCGTTCCAACGCCAGTGGCCTTGGCGATATTGCCTCAGGCTTGTTGGTCTGGCTGACTTTGGCGCATGGCAGCGTGCTGGATGTTCCCCTGCTGATGCTGATCGCCCTGCTGTGCGCCATCATCGGGGCGTGCCTGCTGTTAAGCGTTCATGCCCTGGCCTTTTGGGGCGCGGCCAGCGATCGTGCGGCTGAGGAGGTGTATATCAGTTTTTTGATCATTGGCAATTACCCCACCAATATCTACAGCCCGATCGTCAAGGCCTTTCTGTTCACCGTTTTCCCCGCCGGCCTAATCGCCGCCATGCCGTTGGCGATTTTGCAGCAGCATCACGGCTGGGCCCTGCCGGTGTTGCTATTGGCCAGCGGCATCTGGCTGGCCCTAGCGTCATGGATTTTTCGCCGTGGGATGCGGCGTTACGTGTCGGGCAACCAGATTTTTGCGGCCTAAAATCCTGCGTATTAACCAATTGTTAACACGGGCGTGCCCTAATGGGGCATCTTTTTTTTGGGGAGTTGCGCCATGACCGATTCGTTGCACGGATTGTATTTAGAGGATTTGTCTGAGGGGCAGAGTGAGAGCCTAAGCAAGGTGATTACCGCCAAGGATGTTGAGGCCTTTGCCGAGATTTCTGGCGACACCAACCCCGTGCATTTGAACGAGGATTACGCGAAAGGCACCATGTTCGGCGGGCGGATCGCCCATGGTATTTTGACCGCTGGTCTAATCTCCGCCGTTCTGGGCACCAAACTGCCTGGCCCTGGCGCCATTTACCTCAGCCAAAGCCTAAAATTTCGCGCGCCGGTGAAATTGGGCGATTTGGTTGAGGCCAAGGTGGTGGTAACCGCCATCGACCAGGAAAAACGCCGCGTCACCCTGAACACCAGCTGCAGCATCGCCGACAAAGTGGTGCTTGAGGGTGAGGCGGTGGTGATGGTGGATCGCAAGGCTGCGGCTGCAGCGGCCGCCTAAATTCCCTTGGGGTCCCTCAACACCCATCAGTTTAACCAAAAAGTAAGGGATAGCGGATAAGGGTGGTGTTTTTGGGAGGTTGCCATGAGCACGAAGGCTTTAGCCGCTTCGATTATCGCAGATTTACAGGCGCGTTTGCCTGATCAGCGCAAGACGCAGCGAGAGGCGTTGGGGACGCTGGTTGCGACCATGTTGGAAGTTCGCAGCCCGAATACGGTGGATATGGCGTCTGGCCTGCCGCGGGCGGCGGAACGGCTGGACATGCGCCTGCAGTGGGTTTCACGGGTGTTGTCCAATCACCGGATTATCCCTGATGAAATCATGGTGCCTTTTGCCCGCGAAGCTATGGAAAAGGTCAGCAAGCGGGCTGTGGTGCTGGTGCTGTCGATGAACCAAAGCCACATCTCGGCAGGGTTTGAGATGCTGATGCTCAGTCTTCGCCATCAGCAGCGTGCCATTCCGCTGCTGTGGTGCGTGAAAACAGTCAAGGCGGCATTGGTTTTGCCGCCCAAAAAGCGTTGCTGGACAAGCTGGCGGCCATTGTTCCGGATGGGACCAAAATGGTGCTGATATGCTGGCGGTGCAGCGGGCTGGTGCCAATAAAGGTGTGGATGCGCGGCCGCGTTGCCGTTTTCAAGGCCTCAGCCGCCCGCTGAATATCCTTGGCCACCGCGCGCGACAAGGCGCACACCACGGTTTGCTTAATCTGGGTAGAAATTTGCGAAACCGCATCAAAATCGCCGGCTGAGGTA
>JBIJBF010000033.1:0-6765 GCA_044345375.1 Alphaproteobacteria bacterium | reverse complement strand
ATCGACAAAATCCCCAGCAACATCAGCATCAGCCTGGCCGGCGCCGACCTTGGCCACGCCATGCATCTGGGCGATCTGCCCCTGCCAGAAGGCACCACCCTCTCCACCACCGAACAGCGCGACAACACCATCTACGCCATCACCGGCGCCACCAACGACGATCCTGAGGATGCGACTGCTGAGTAAAAAAGGGGGGGGAGTAGGGATGGCCATTGAACATTTGCGCCAACACAAGCGACGGTCACTCAAGCTTTGCTGCTTTTCGCTATTTTTGCTGCTTTAGCAGCGTGTTTTTGCAAAGCTGAATTGTATTCAGACCAAAATTTTAATTTTCTTTTATGCTTTACTTCAATGACTTTAAAATACTCATCATGATGTTGTAGGGCGCCCCAGCTTGTTATGTTAGAACTTAGAACGCCGCATGCCACAAGATCTTTAGCTGCATAATTATAATAGCCAGACTTCGCCTCATCCAAAACCGGTTCGATCATTTTTCTATAAAGGAGCGTGGCTGCAATGGGATCGGTTTTTTGCAGCACATCTGCCGCAGGTCTTAGGATGTAATATTGCCTGCCGTGTAATTCGTTAAACCTAGCATGTACAAATTTTGCTGCCTCCTCAAATTCCTGGATCTGAACCAAAAAATTCAGGGCATCATGGGGTTCTGGGAATTGAAAGGCTTTTTTTACCGCATCTAATCGAAAGTTTTCTTTAAAATCTGCTTTTGCATTTTTTAAAATCTCCCCATAAATTTTTGGACTCAAGGTTGCATAAAACCATGACAGGCGTTCCTTTTGAGCCTGTTCATAATTCCCATCCAATTCTAGGGCTTGTATTTTTAAGTCTTTTTTATCCTCTTGCCACCCATGATCGGCAGGTATTTTCATCTGATCCAACCAATGGATTGCCTCTTTTGGACGCCAATGCTGGATCAGTCTTTTGGCGATCTCCAGATGATCATGCGCACAAATACCGTCCCTAAACCCACAGGCTGCAATATATTCGTCAACATCATTCCTGCAATCTGCAATAGATTTTAGGCCATATTTGATCGTAAAATTCTTTTTATCATCTTTTACATGCTTAAGTTTTTCCTTAAGCCAATCAAAATCTTGATCTTTTAAGATACCCTTAAAGTGATGAATAATATCCTCATAAACACCATAACCAGTATCCATAAATTTCGCAAAAATGATTTCTAAAAATTCTTGATTGTTGGGGGGATTCATATGCCCAGCAATAGAGCCAAGGTCATGGCAAGCGGCAAAAAACACCCCGCTGACCGTACCATTGCTATCATCCACCCGATTTAGCGTATTTTCATGCAGATCGAGAAAATCAAGCATCATTTCAAAAGCAATTTTGGGAGACTTCGCAGACAAATCATGAACAATCCTCAAACGCAAGTCATTTAAACGGCCTGCCAAAGCATCAGATTCGTAATAGTCGACAAATCTTGAGGATCTTTTCAGGGATGCAATTTCCTTTTTAATCATGCTGACGATTTTTTTAGGATCATCATCTAGGCCTGCAAAAATGATATCAAGCTGTTTAGCTGTATCAGGATTGCTATCATGTAAGGACAACAGAATATCGACCAACTTTTCGTGATTCGCAGCTAACAACAACTCTCTTAAGCTTGATTCGCTGTTTTCTGATATTTTCTTAGGCATTGATCACCTCCTTCATCATGATTTTCTGTAAGCCGGCTTCCGGCGCCCCCCTAACCCAATGTGTTAAAGCCGCCATCGACATAGATTACCTGGCCGGTTACCCGTTTGGCGTGGTCGGAGACCAGCCAGGCGGCCGCCGCCCCCACATCCTCAATCGTGGCCAATTGGTGCAGCGGGGCGCGGCTGGCGACATTGGCCATCAATTGATCAAAATGGGTTAGCCCGCTGGCGGCACGGGTCATGATTGGCCCCGGCGACAGGGCGTTGACGCGAATGCGCTGATCGCCCAAGTCGTTGGCCAGATACCGCACGCTGGCCTCCAACGCTGCCTTAACCGGCCCCATCAGGTTGTAGCCGGGCACCACCTTTTCCGCGCCGTAATAGCTCATGGTCAGGATGCTGCCGCCATCGGTCATCAACGGCGCCGCCTGTTTGGCCAAGCGCACCAGCGAGTGGCAGGAGATATCCATCGCTGTGGCAAACCCGGCCGCAGAACTGTCCAAAAACCGCCCCTGCAGATCCTGCTTGGGCGCAAAGGCAATGGCGTGCAGCAAAAAATCCAGCCGCCCCCATTTTTGAGCAATCTCCGCAAACAACGCGTCCTGCTGCGCCGGCGAGGTCACGTCCAGCGGCGCCACAATCGGGCATTGCAACCCAGCCGCCAGTGGGCGCACATAGGCCGCCGCCTTGTCGTTGAGATAGGTGACCGCCAACGCCGCCCCCTGCTGCCGAAACGCAGATGCGCAACCATAGGCAATGCTGCTGTCGTTGGCGATGCCGACCACCAAACCAACCCGCCCGTTTAAACTGTTCTGCACCATGTTGCGCCCTAAAAATTCCCGCAACCATACAGCATTTTCGAGATGACAACAATGGGAACCCTGCGGCGAAAACTGGCACGAATCTTGCGTGGGATACCCCGTGTCACGATGACAACCAGGATAGAACGACCATGCAGAATGCCAGTTATATTGCTCTTTCTTGGCAAAGCGCCCTGAAACGCAAACTTGATGTTACCGCCAACAACATCGCCAACACCAACACCGCTGGTTTTAAGGGCGATGAATTGGTGTTTCAAAAGCTGTTGGCGGGCAAAACGACGCCTGAGGGCAAGCTGGCCTATGTCACGGATGTGGGCACCGCCACCGATTTTCGCGCAGGGTCGTTCAGCAACACCGGTGCCCCGTTGGATTTGGCGATTGAGGGCGACGGATTTTTCCCCGTGCAAACCCCCGATGGCGTTCGCTATACCCGCAACGGCCAATTCAGCCTTAGCGGCGATGGCACCATCGTTAGCAACTCCGGCTACCCCCTGTTGGCCAACGGCTCGCCCATTCGGGTGCCAGCAGGAGCCAAGGAAATTTTGGTAACGCCTGAGGGCAGCATTTCCACCGATCAGGGCAATATCGGCAAAATCGCCGTGCAACGCTTTGACGCCCCGCAGAATTTGGTGAAGGAGGGCAACGGCCTGTTTAAGGCGCCCACCGGCACCGATCCGCAAAATGCAGAATTGGCACGGGTTTTGCAGGGGATGAAAGAAGAATCCAACGTCAACGCGGTGGTTGCCATGACCGATTTGTTAGAAGTGTCCAAAGCCTATACCACGATTCAAAAACTGATGGATACCGAGCACGAACGGCTGCGAAGCGCCATTAGCAAACTCGGCAAACCTGTTTAGGAAAGAACTTTCAATGATGCGATCACTAAACATTGCCTCAAGCGGCATGATGGCCCAACAAACCAATGTTGAGGTTATTTCCAACAACATCGCCAACCTGAACACCACCGGCTACAAAAAACAGCGGGCGGAGTTTCAGGACCTGATCTATCAGAATTTGCGCAACGCGGGCGCCAACTCCTCAGACAGCGGCACGCTGGTGCCGGCCGGCATTCAATTGGGGTTGGGGGTTAAAACCGCCGCCATTTCCCGCAATTTGGAGCAGGGCTCGATGAACGTCACCGCCAAACCCCTGGATGTCGCGATTCAGGGCAAGGGCTATCTGCAGGTCACCCTGCCCGATGGGCGCACCGCCTATACCCGCGACGGCGGCCTATCCCTTAGCCCCACCGGCACGATCGTTAGCGCCGATGGCTATGTGGTGCAACCCTCCATCACCGTGCCCAGCGACACCAAAACATTAACCATCAACACCAATGGTGAGGTGATTGCCGAGATCGCCGGCCAATCCGCGCCGCAAATTTTGGGACAATTCCAGCTGGCGACCTTCAGCAACGAGGGCGGTTTGGACGCCATGGGCAACAACCTGTTTCTGGAAACCGCAGGTTCGGGAAGCCCCGTCACCGGCGTGGCCGGCAGCACCGGTTTTGGCAGTATTCAACAGGGGTTTTTGGAAGGATCCAACGTCAATGTGGTCAACGAAATCACCAGCCTGATCAGCGCACAACGTGCCTATGAGATGAATTCTAAAGTTATTGAAGCCAGCGACCAGATGTTAACAAATCTTAGCAAAATCTAAACAAACAATCTTCATAATATTTTATGTAGTTAATACATTTTTACGGTAAAAGCCCATGCATATTTACAAACCATTGATCGTCTCCATCCTTTACTTCGGCTTAACCACCGTTGCATCCGCCAACTCGGTTTTTCCGAACAATCAGGTTCCATCGCTTGGCATGGCAAACGCGCTGGTGGAATCCCCCAAATTCCAGTTGGACGATGAACAGATCAGCGATATGTTGATCTTAAGCATTCAGGCCAAATACCCAGCCTTGGCCAAGCAACCCAGATTGTCGGTCAGCCTGCAACGCGACAACGATGATTTGGATAGCCCCGATGCGCTGGCCAAGGCCGATGGCCTGACGGTTGAGGATGTTTCCTATGACGCCAACCGCCAAAACTACCGTGCCACCCTGCAGGTCTGGTCAGGGGCAAAACCGATTGGCTTGCTGGCGGTAAGCGGTGAGGTCAAGCTGCAGGGGGGTGGGAACACCGCTGCGCCCAAGGCCAAGTCTTTGTTGCAAGAAAGCGCCTATAGCGTTCAAGATGCACTGGTGGAAATTCCGGTTTTAACCCGCAATATCCGCAGTGGGGAGGTGATTACGCCGCAAGATATCGCCATGCAGCCCACCAACACCCGTGGATACGATCAATTCATGACCAACGCCAACCAGCTGGTCGGTCAGGCCGCCAAACGCAGCCTGATCGCCAACCGCCCGATTCGCACCAGTGATGTGGGGCAACCGGTGTTGATCACCCGCGGCCAATTGGTCACCATTTTGTACCAAAGCGAGAACATGGCCTTAACCGCCACCGGCAAGGTTCAGGAAAATGCTGGCCTAGATCAACTGGTGAACGTGATGAACCTGCAAAGCAACCGCACCATCCAGGCCGTGGTATCTGGCCCCAACTTGGTCACCGTGGGTGGCGGCATAGGTGGGGGCGGCGGCGCGACGACGGCCTTACCCACCACCAAAACCTCGTTCAACCTCTCTCATTAACAATTACCCCCTATTCATGATCAGGTTATCGGAGGAATTCTCATGCCATTGACCAAACGCGCCTTTTTTACCTTGAGTCTGTTGTTGCTGGCCAGCGGCTGCGACATGGCCGATCGGCTTAGCAACGTGGGGCGCCCCCCTGTGTTGTCGGCGGTAACCAACCCCACCCAACAGCCCAATTACCAGCCGGTTAGCATGCCGATGCCAGAGCCGCAATCTGTAACCCGTCAACCCAATTCTTTGTGGGCGGGGGGGTCGCGTTCGTTCTTTAAGGATCAACGTGCCGGCCGCATCGGCGATATCCTGACCGTGGCGATCAACATCAAAGACCAGGCCAAACTGGACAACGCCACCGAACGCAACCGCACCGACCAAAGCAGCAGCACCCTGAACGAACTGTTCGCCCTGCACAGCAGCCTGAAACAAATTGAAAAACTGCTGCCAACCAATAAAGATGGGGGAACTGGCACCCTCGCCGATGCCTCAGGGCTAAGCAAATACAAGGGCGACGGCAAGGTTGATCGGTCAGAGGATATTCAGCTAAAGGTCGCCGCCGTCATCACCCAAATCTTACCCAACGGCAATCTGGTGATTTCTGGGCATCAGGAGGTGCGGGTGAATTATGAGCTGCGCGATCTGCAAATCGGCGGCATCATCCGCCCCGAAGATATCACCAGCAACAACAGCATCCCATCCGAAAAAGTGGCTGAGGCCAGAATTTCCTACGGCGGGCGTGGTCAGGTCAGCGAGGTGCAGCAACCCCGCTACGGCAGCCAGGTGCTGGATGTGATCAGTCCATTTTAAAAGGTGGCCGTTCTAAAAAAAAAGGGGGAGGATATTCCCCCCCCCCTTCCTAGCCTAGAGCGGCAATGCTCTAGAGCGTTTTCGCTTTAGTTCACCACTAGAAAGGCAAGGCGAAGCGCGCGGAGCGTATACTTCATACGTGAGCACGGTGAGTCCGCGGCCTGACGACGTGGTGGGCTAAATGGAAAATGCTCTAGCGGCGGTCACCCAAAAAGCGCAACAGATAGATAAACAGGTTGATGAAATCCAGATACAGGGTCAGAGCGCCCATGATCGATTTCTTGGCCGCAATCTCCGTTCCATCCCGTGTGTCGTACATCAGACGGATTTTTTGGGTGTCATAGGCGGTCAGCCCAGCAAAGATCAGCACACCAATCGCCGAAATCGCAAAGGCCAGCGGGCCGCTGTTCATGAAAATATTGACGATGCTGGCCAAAAACAGACCAATCAACCCAATAAACAGGAAGCTGGCAAAGGCGGTCAAATCACGCTTGGTGGTGTAGCCATAAAGGCTGAGGGCACCAAAGGAGGCGGCGGTGATGAAAAACACCCGCGCCACGCTCTCCCCCGTATAGGCCAGCAAAATCACCGCAAAGGTCAGGCCGTTCAGCGCCGCATAGGCCCAAAACACGCTTTTGGCGGTGCTGAGATTCATCGATTCAATCCGCAGGCTAAGCCACAGCACCAACCCAACCTGGCCAATCAACAACACCCACTGCAGGCCGCTGCCAAAAATGGCCTGATACAGGGCGGGGGTATTGGCGGTAAACAGGGCAACCAAACCGGTCAGGGCAAGCGCGCCCGCCATGTAACGGTAAACACCCAG
>JBIJBF010000011.1:0-61475 GCA_044345375.1 Alphaproteobacteria bacterium | reverse complement strand
GGTGTTGGGCTTGCGGTCGCTGTATTTCATGCTGGCGGGATTGTTGCCCAAAATCCGCTACCTGCGCTATGGCCTTGCCGTGTTGTTGGCCTATGTTGGGATCAAAATCGCCCTGCAGCATGCCTTAGGCTTGCACTGGCCAGCGTGGATAACGCTGCTGATTATTTTCAGCAGCATTGGTGGATCGATCTTGGTCTCCGTTCTGAATCCAGCAGATACGGCGGCTAAACCGGTTCAACCGCCCGCGCCAGCCGATCATTAGGGACTCTGTTCGACCAAGGATTCGTTCCACCATGTTTGCCGATTTGTTTCCAAACGCCACCGATCGTCAATTTTTGATGGCGATTTTTGCGTTGTTCGCGGTGCCGCTGTTTGCCTATGACCTGCGCGCTGCCTTTCGGGATGTCCGCATCCCCGGTTTGCGCGAATCGGCGATTTGGGTGGGGGTTTGGGCAGCGCTGTCCCTAAGCTTTAACCTGTTGCTTTGGCAGCAGTTAGGCTCAAAGCCAGCGTTGGACTTCCTGACCGCCTATTTGGTGGAATGGTCGCTGTCGGTCGACAATTTGGTCGTTTTCATGGTGATTTTCACCTTTTTCAACATCCCCGTGCAATTCCAGCGACGGGTGTTGATTTGGGGGATTACCACCGCCCTGATCATGCGGGCGATTATGATCGGTTTTGGCTCCTATATCATCGGCAAACATGACTGGTTGTTTTACATCTTCTCGGTCATTTTGATTTTCAGCGCCTACAAAATGATAGGGACTGATGGCCATAGCGATCTGAACAAAAAGCCGCTGATTCGCTTGTGCCGCCGCTTCCTGCCCCTGACGCCCGAATTGCATGGCGAAAAATTTTCGGTGCGCATAAACGGTAAATGGATGCTGACCCCCTTGGCCTTGGTGCTGGTGTTGGTTGGGGTGGCGGATTTGGTGTTTGCGATTGATTCCTTGGCAGCGGTGTTTGCCATCACCCTTGACCCGCTGATCGTCTTTACCTCAAACGCGCTGGCGGTGTTGGGCTTGCGGTCGCTGTATTTCATGCTGGCGGGATTGTTGCCCAAAATCCGCTACCTGCGCTATGGCCTTGCCGTGTTGTTGGCCTATGTTGGGATCAAAATCGCCCTGCAGCATGCCTTGGCGTTGCACTGGCCAGCATGGATAACGCTGCTGATCATTTTCGGCAGCATTGGTGGATCGATCTTGGCCTCGGTGCTGAATCCAGCAGATACGGCGGCTAAGCCGGTTCAACCGCCCGCGCCAGCCGATCATTAAGCGCCCGCCCGATGCCGTGATCGGGGATGGGCATCACCGCAATCGCGCTGGCGCTGCCCTGATCCAATTGATGCAGCATGTGATAAAAATTGGCGGCGGCCTGCACCAAATCGCTGCTTTCGCTGAGGTTCAGGGTGATCGCCGCGCCGCTTAGCGGGTTCGCGCCAAAAGCCAACAACCCCTCCCCCCCCTGCACATGGGTCGCGTTGATGCGGATCGGCTTGCGGGGGGCGTAGTGCCGGCGCAGCATGCCCGGGGCGCGTATGGTAGATGCGCTGTGATCAGCTGGCGGCAGAAACAGATCGTGATGGCCAAGCACCGCCGCCAACTCCTCCCGCGCGATCGCACCCTCCCGCAGCACAACTGGGGTGTCGCCGGTGACGTCCAAAATGGTGGATTCCAAGCCCAAAGGGGGGTGGTCGCTATCCGGCAGAATCAACAGCTCAGGCTGATCGGCAAAGCCACGCGCCACATGATCCGCCCGCGTGCTGCTTAGCTGGCCAGATGGGTTGGCGCTGGGCGCGGCAATCGGGCGGGCAACCAACCGCAACAGGCTTTGCGCGATGGGGTGGGCGGGGCAACGGATGGCGATGGTGTTCAGGCCAGCGGTAACCAGCGGGTGAATCGGGGCGCCAATCTGCATCGGCAGCACCAGCGTCAGGGGGCCCGGCCACCACCGCGCTGCCAGCCGATGCGCCAGATCCGAAAACACCGCCAATTTCTCCGCCGCCGCCACATCCGCCACATGACAAATCAACGGGTTAATCGGCGGGCGTTGCTTGCTGGCATAGATTTGCGCCACCGCCGCGCCATTGCCAGCATCCGCCCCCAAGCCATACACCGTTTCGGTAGGAAAGGCGACCAGCCCACCTTGCCGCAGCTGTTGCGCCGCCTGCTCAAGCAACATGGGGGTGATGGGGGACATCAGCAAACAAACCTTAAACAAAAACAACAAGCGACCAGTTGCGCGGCTGGTTGGGCAGCTGGTTGGATTGAATTTTCCGGTCGAATCCGCCAAGCTGCTCCACAAAGCTTTTGTACACGCAAAACAGGTGAAAATGCCAGACTTTACAGCCCCCCCCAACCCGGAAACCCTCGTATCAAAAGAAATGACGCTGTGGCAACATCTGGCTGAGCTGCGCCGCCGCCTGATGTATTGCCTGATTTTTTTCGTGATCAGCTTTGCCGGATGTTATCTGTTGGCTGAGCCGTTGTTGTCGATTCTAACCCGCCCCCTAGCGGATGCCCTTGCCGCCATCAACCCAATTCAACCCAATGGACAAGCCAATGGGCAGCCCAACCGCATGATCACCACCGGCTTGGCTGAGGCCTTTTTGGTGCGGGTTAAGGCCGCCTATTACGGCGCGCTGCTGTGCAGTTTGCCGCTAGCCGGCACCCAGCTGTGGCGATTCGCCGCGCCCGGTTTGTACGCTGAGGAACGGCGATCGCTGTGGCCCTTTCTGATCGCCTCCCCCATCTTATTCTGCTTGGGCATCGCCTTTGCCTATTTCGTGGTGTTTCCCGCGGCCTGGCATTTTTTCGTCAGCTTTCAATCGATGACCGGCGACAGCATCGGCGGATTGCCGGTAAAGCTGGAACCCAAATTGGATCAGTATCTGGAGCTGGTGGTGCATTTCATGCTGGCCTTTGGCCTGTGTTTCCAGGTTCCCGTTGTGCTGCTGCTGTTAATCCGCGCGCATATTTTAACGGTTCAGGATCTGCGGAAACGGCGGCGCCACGCGATTGTCGCCGCCTTTGTGATCGCCGCGGTGCTAACCCCGCCTGACGTGCTAAGCCAGCTAAGCCTAGCCCTGCCGATGATTTTGCTGTACGAGCTGTCGATTTGGTGCGCGGTGTTGTGGTTCAAGCCCGCCCCCCCCATCATTGAGCTTTAGGCGGTGCGAATCGCACGAACATCCTTTTGCCAAAATCTTTTGTGCAGTATAGGGTTGCTGTGATTCTAACCCCCCCCTTGCAATGGTTGCCATGCGTTACAAAAATCTGATTCTGGTTGTCACCGTCTTGGCGCTTAACCTGCTGGTCTGGGGCGGCTTAAACTGGCCGCGGCAGGAGGCGGCGTGGAGTGGGGTGATTCGCGGGGTATCCTTTGCCCCGTTCAGCGACAAAAACAATCCCCTGACCCAATCGATGCCATCGCGGGAGGAGTTGGATCAGGATCTGAAATTGGTCAGCGGGCAGGTCAACGCCGTTCGTACCTACAGCGTAACCGGCGGGTTGGAACAAATTCCTGAGCTGGCACAGGCCTATGGGTTGGAGGTAACCTTGGGGGCGTGGCTGGATAAAGACAAAGCACGCAACGAGCTGGAAATCGCCAATCTGATCCAATTGGCCAACCAACACAGCAACGTCAAAAGCGTGATTGTAGGGAACGAGGCCTTGTTGCGCGGCGATTTAACCGTGGCCGAAATGATTGGCTATCTCGATCGGGTGCGCGCGGCGGTCAAAAAACCGGTCAGCATGGCCGACACCTGGGACTTATGGAAAAAAACGCCGGAATTGGTGCCGCATGTCGATTTCCTGGCCATCCATATTTTGCCCTATTGGGAGGGAATCGGCCTGAAACACGCGGTTGCACATACCAAAATGATGTATGACGAGGTGCAACAGGCCTATCCTGGCAAACATATTGCGATTACTGAGGTGGGCTGGCCCAGCAGCGGTCGGGTGAAAAAGGGCGCGGTGGCATCCCCCGCCAATCAGGCGGCGTTTTTGCGGCAATTTCTGAATTTCGCCAGAACCAACGACATCGATTATTTTATCATGGAGGCGTTCGACCAGCCGTGGAAAGCCAAGCAGGAGGGCGGGGTTGGTGCCTATTGGGGCATTTTTGATGAGGCGCGCCAGCCAAAATTCGCGATGAGCGGCACGCTGGTCAATTACCCAAGCTGGCCCTATCTGGTGCTGATCGCCAGCCTATTGGCGGCGCCGGCGATCTGGTTGTTTACCAAGCTGCGCCCCGATATCCGCAGCACCGGTCGGCTGGTTTACACCCTGTTGCTGCAGGTGGCGGTATCCTATCTGGTTTGGGTGGTGTTTTTGGGGGCGACCCAGTATTTCTCACCCGTCAGCGCGATGGTGTTTGCCCTGAATCTGGGCGCCTTGGCCTTTATGATCACCCTGCTGCTGTGCGATGGGGTTGAAATGACCGAGGTGTTGTGGGCAGATCCCAATCGCCGCAATTTCCGCCCCTTCATGGAAATGGATCCGGATTTTGTGCCCAAGGTGTCGATCCATGTGCCGATCTGCAACGAACCGCCCGAAATGGTGGCGGAAACCATTCGCGGCCTGCACCGCCTGGATTACCCCAAGCTTGAGGTGTTGGTGATCAGCAACAACACGGCTGACCCCGCGGTCTGGAAGCCGATTGAAAAGCTGTGCGCCGAATTGGGCGATCGGTTTCGTTTTTTCCATTTGGAAAAAATCAGCGGCTTTAAGGCCGGCGCCCTGAATTTCGCCCTGCAACAAACCGCACCAGACGCCGACATCATTGGCGTGGTCGACAGCGATTATGTGGTGGAATCAAACTGGCTGAACGCCATGATTCCCTATTTCCGTGACGAAAAGGTGGGCTTTGTGCAGGCGCCGCAAGACAATCGTGACGGCGATGGTTCGATCTTTAAAAGCATGTGCCACTGGGAATACGCCGGCTTTTTCCAAATCGGCATGATCCAACGCAACGAACGCAACGCGATCATCCAGCACGGCACCATGACCCTGATCCGCGGTTCTGCCCTGCGCAAACTGAACGGCTGGGCGGAATGGTGCATTTGCGAGGATTCCGAATTGGGGCTGCGCCTGATGAAGGCCGGCTATCAGTCGGTCTATATCCCGATCAGCTTTGGCAAGGGGTTGAACCCCGACAGCTTTTTGGCCTTTAAGAAACAGCGCTACCGCTGGGCCTTTGGCGCGATGCAGATCCTGCGCGGCCATGCCAGGGAGTTGTTCAGCCTGCGGCGCGATGCCGATCTAACCTTTGCCCAACGCTACCACTTTTTGGTTGGCTGGTTTCCGTGGATTATGGACGCGATGTCGCTGTTGTTCACCACGCTGGGCCTGTTGTGGACGGTGGGCTTGTTGGTGCTGCCCAAATATTTCGAATTCCCGCTGACCCTGTTCATCATTCCAACCCTTGGAGTGTTTGTGTACAAGGTGGTGCAGTTTTTCGCCCTGTATGGCAAACGCGTGCCCTGCAGCCGCAGCCAGAAACTGGGCGCGGCGGTGGCAGGGTTGGCGCTGACCTATAGCATTTCCTGCGCCGTGCTGGCCGGCCTGTTCAGCCGTGGCGGCACCTTTATGCGCACCCCGAAGTGTGAGGATAAGCCGGCCTTTTTCAAGGGCTTTTTGATGGCGAGGGAGGAGTGGGGGTTCACGTTGCTGCTGTGGCTTGGTGCCTTTGCCATCAACGCGGTTTATGGCACTGAGGATCCTGAAGCGCGGATATGGGCACTGATCCTGATCGTGCAATCCACCCCCTTTGTCGCCTCGGTCACCCTGTCGATGATCAACGCGCTTGAGGGGATGCCAAGGCCAGCGTGGTTGCTGCGGCGCGTACGAACTTAGAGCGTTTTCGCTTTAGTTCTACACAGGCAAGGCAAGGCGAGGCGCGCGGAGCGTATACTACATACGTGAGCACGGTGAGTCCGCAGCAAAGGCGACGTGTAGGGCTAAATGGAAAATGCTCTAACGCACCAGCACGTTAAGGCTCTGGTTGCCACGGCGGATGCTGATCTGCCAGCCACGGCTGGGTTCGCGGATCAGTTCCTGCAGCTGTTTCAGGCTGGCAACCTCGGTGCCGTTGATCGCCAGAACCACGTCGCCGATGCGCAGATCCAACTGTGCCGCCGCGCTGGCGCGGGCAATTTGCAGCACCACGATGCCCTGATCTTGGCCAAAACCGTATTCCTCAGCCAGTGCCGGTGACAAATTGGCCAGCGTGCTGCCGCTTAAGGGGTTGTTGCCGGTGATGCGGGTTTCTTGGCGCGGTGGGGTTTCGGGCGCGGCCTGCAACGGAAAGCTTAAGGTGCTTTGCTGTTGCTGGCGCACAATATTGAAACGCAGGGCTTTGCCCGATTTGGTGCCGCCATGGGCGGTCGATACATAAAAACGCAGCGATTCCATATCCGCCACCTCCTTATTCTCCACCGCGTAAATCACATCGCCCACTTTCAGGCCAGCGTTGGCGGCGGGGCCATCCTTGGCAATTTGGGTGATCACCACACCGGTCGGGCGGCTTAGCCCCAAATTGCTGGCGATTTCAGCGGTGACCGCCTGCCCCTGCAGGCCTAGCCACGGCCGCACGACCCGACCGGTTTGTGCCAAGGAATTCAAGGTGGCGCGCACCATATTGGCGGGAATCGCAAAGCCAATGCCGTTGGATCCCCCATCCTTGCTGAAAATCGCGCTGTTGATGCCCAGCAGCCGGCCGTTGATATCCACCAGAGCGCCACCGGAGTTGCCCGGGTTGATCGCCGCATCGGTTTGGATAAAAAAGTTCAAATCCGAAATGCCCACCGCGGTTCTGGCCAGCGCCGAAACAATGCCCATGGTAACGGTTTGGCCAACGCCAAAGGGGTTGCCGATCGCCAGCACCACATCCCCCACCTCAGCCAGATCCGAATCGGCCAACTCCAGAAACGGCAGGTTGGCGGCCTCAATTTTCAGCAGCGCCATATCGATGCGTTTGTCGCTGTACAAAATTTTGGCGGTAAATTCGCGCCGATCGGCCAGCACCACGGTGATTTCGTCGCTGGCCTCAACCACATGATAATTCGTGACAATTTGCCCATCGCTGCGCACGATCACGCCAGAGCCAAGGGCATTTTCAACCCGTTCCCGCGGCAGGTTCAGCATCGGGTTGTTGCCAAAAAACTGTTGAAAAATCGGATCGTTCATCAGCGGGCTGATGCGCTGTTTAACGATTTTCTTGGTGTAGATATTCACCACCGCCGGCGCGCTTTGTTTGACAATCGGCGCAAAGCTAAGCTGCACCTGAGCACGGCTGCTGGGCACCTGCGGCTGCGCCACCAGCTTTTGCCCTGCGCCGACCACCATCAGAACGAGAATCAGGGGCAGGATGATCGGGCGGGCAAGTTTTTTCAGCATTTCTCTGGCCATGTTCAACGGGGTGGGGGCGCACAGATTTTAACCGATGCTGGGGCGGCCTGCCAAGGGAGGGGATGGCACGGGGGCGGCGGGCTATTTCTGATTGTTCAGTTTGGTAAGAACCGCTAAATCGACCAAAGCTTGGGTAGGCACAATGGTCGCTGGATAATTAGGCGTTATGTTTTTCTGTGCGATCTGAAATTCTAATCTTCGACGTATGGTTAAGCCTTTCGAAACAGATTTACCAGCCTTATTGTAGTTTGGAATTCGCTGGACGGCACTTTCATAATTGCCCTCCCCCAAGTCGTGAACAAAATTTTTGCTTAAACCATTGACACCGACATTAAAAACCAACAATGAAAAGGCTGCGGCCTGCCCTGTACCCATCGGTTGATCAGCTTTTTTGGCTTTTTCCAACACCGCGGTCGCGGCGATCGTGAGGTCCTGATTCAATAATTTTTCGCATAGCTCTGGGGGGAAACCGTTGCGGTATTGGCTTAGCAACTTATTGTCTGCCGCTGTATGTTTATGACCCGCACAATAGGTTAAATGGCCAACACTGTCCCTGTATGGTGTAAGCTTCACCCCTTCAAAAGATTTAATAATTTTTTTGGTTTCTTCAAACAAAACCTGCGTATGTTGCATTGAATTGCTTTGAAGCGCAGGAGTCGGTGCAGATGTATCCAATGGCACGACGGGTGCTTGCACCGCAATGGTTGGGCCAACCACCGAAGCACCAACTAACAGAATGCCAGCGCAAGTCGAAAGCAAACGAACAGCGGCGTTGGCAGTCCAAGCGCCTGCATCAGGACTAACCACATCTCTGGGCGCATCTCTGGCCGAACGCCTAGCGGCTTGTCTGGCTATCGCCCGTCTTCTGTTGCGTGTGCTTGTTCCCTTACCCGACACCGATACTCTTCCCTTAAAAACCCATACAATTTATATTAAACAATAGAAATACAATCAAATAATGACAAATTGTAGGCATTATCAAAAAAATTGGTCTTTGGCCGCGAATCGGCTATAAAAATTCGATGAACAGCCCTGCCACCATGCCGCTATTTGCCTCATCAGACGCGGCGCCGCCACCTGCGCTGACGCCCCCCCTTACGCCCATGCTGGCGCAGTATTGGCAGCTGAAGAACCAGCATCCTGATTGTTTGCTGCTGTTTCGGCTGGGCGATTTTTACGAGCTGTTTTTTGACGATGCGGTGCGCGCCGCGCCGGTGTTGGAGGTGGTGTTAACACGGCGTGGCAAGGCCAGCGACGGCAACGATATCCCCATGTGCGGGGTGCCGTGGCATCAACTGGAAAACCACGCCGCCAAACTGCTGCGGCGGGGCTGGAGCGTGGCGATCTGTGAGCAGGTTGAGGGCGCAGCCGCGGCAGCCAACCTCACCCCGATCAAACAGGGCAAAACCGGCAAAACCCTGATGAACCGCCAAGTGGTGCGGATCATGACCCCCGGCACCTTGACCGAGGAGCCGTTGTTAAACCCGCGGGAGAGCAGCTGGCTGGCCTGCTTGGCTGAGGGTGACGCAGATGGCGACGGCGTTTACGCGCTGGCCTGGGCGGAACTCTCCACCGGCCTGTTCCACACCCAAGCCCTGCGGCTTGAGGAGGTGGAGAGTTTGTTGTTTGAGCTGCAACCGCGTGAGCTGCTGCTGCCCGAAAATCTGGGCAAACAGGTGGTTGACCCCGCATTGCTGGGCTGGAACATCGCCTGCAAACGCCTGCCCCCCTCACGGTGGAACAGCAAAAACGCTGAACGGTTGCTGTGCCAGCATTACCAGGTGGGCACGCTGTCGGGCTTTGCCGAACTGAGTGGGGGGGAGGTGACGGCGGCCGGTGTGCTGCTGGATTACCTGCAACTCACCCAATTAGGCCAGCTGCCCCACCTGCGCCCGCCGCAACCGCGCCAGGCCGAATCGCTGCTGGCGATCGACGCCGCCACCCGCCGTGGGCTGGAGCTGACCGCGACCATGGGGGGGGAACGGACGGGCAGCCTGCTGGAGGTGTTGGACGCCACCATGACCACCACCGGCAGCCGCCTGCTGGCCAAACGGCTGGCGGCACCATTGGCCGATTTAAGCCAGATTGAGGCGAGGTTGGATGAGCTGGACGCCCTGATCACCGGCCATGGCCTGCGCGATCAGTTGCGCCAAATCCTTAAGCAGTGCCCCGATCTGTTGCGCCCGCTTAGCCGCCTGTGCATGAACCGTGGCGGGCCGCGCGATCTGGCCGCCCTGTCTGCCAGCCTTGACTGTGCGGGGCGTTTGCGCCTGCTGCTGCGCAGCTGCATCCATGAGCAGGGCTTGGTGGCGTTGCAGCTGATCGCCGACAAATTGGGCGACCATCATGCGCTAGCGGATGAGCTGGCGCGGGCGTTGCAGGATGATTTGCCGGTGCTGGCCAGAGATGGGTATTTTATTCGGCCGGGCTACAGCGACATCCTAGATGAACAACGCCAGCTAAGCGCTGACAGCACCAACCTGCTGGCGGCCCTGGAGATCCGTTTCCGCCAGCAAACCGGCGTGGCCAATTTGCGCCTAAAAGCCCATCAACAATTTGGCCATGTGGTTGAGGTGGCGCCAACCCAAGCCGAACGGCTGTTGGCCGCCGGCTTTACCCACCGCCAAAGCCTTAGCAATCTGGTGCGTTTTCACCACCCGGAGTTGCAGGAGCTCAGCCAACGGCTGCTGGCCTGCGAATTGGTGGCGCTAAGCACCGAACAGCGGCTGTTTGAGCAGTTGGTGGCGCGGGTCAACAACAGCCTAACCACCCTGACCCTGACCGCTGAGGGGCTGGCGGAGTTGGATGTCACCGCGGCACTGGCGGAGGTGGCGGCGCAGCAAAACTGGTGCCGCCCGCAATTCGTGCCGCAACCGGTGCTGGAGATTACCGCCGGCCAGCATCCGGTGGTGGCCAGCGCGATGCACGCCAGCGGTGCGGGGCAATTTACCGCCAATGATTGCCATTTGCATGCAGGGCAACGGCTGTGGCTGATGACCGGCCCCAACATGGCGGGCAAAAGCACCTTTTTGCGGCAAAACGCCCTGATCGTGATTCTGGCGCAGATGGGCTGTTTTGTGCCGGCACAGCGTTGCCGCCTGGGGCTGGTCGATCGGCTGTTCGCCCGCATCGGCGCCAGCGATGATTTGGCCAAGGGGCGATCCACTTTTATGGTTGAGATGGTCGAAACCGCCCGCATGTTGCATCAAGCCAGCGAAAAATCGCTGCTGATCATGGATGAAATTGGCCGCGGCACCGCCACCCATGACGGCCTGGCGTTGGCGCAGGCGGTGGTGGAACATCTGCACCACCACAATCGCTGCCGCGGCCTGTTTGCCACCCATTACCATGAGCTGACCGTGCTGGCCGACAGCCTGCCTGACCTTGCCTGCTACAGCATGGCGGTTAGGGATTGGCAGGGCAGCGTGGTGTTTTTGCATGAGGTGGTGGCAGGGGCGGCGCAAAAATCCTATGGCCTGCATGTGGCGCAGCTGGCCGGCCTGCCCGCGCCAACCCTGGCCCGCGCGGCGCAGCTGTTGGCGGAGTTGGAGCGGGGGATTCAGGCGCGTGGCCTGCCATCCGCTGTTGTCGCTGCCACCAGCATCGCCCCAATTGCCCCAATACCAAACCCCACCCTGCAGCTGCTAACCACCATGGATCCCGACCTGCTAACCCCCAAACAGGCGCTGGAGTTGTGCTATCAGCTGCAACAAAGCCTAAAGGGTTAGGACCAGATTGGGTTTTTAAGGCCTGCTACCAACGCCTCATGCTGCGTCAATTCTACGGCAGTGGGTGGGCGGCTTAGGGTTTGGCGAAGCGGCTTTGGCTGGCGGGTGGCAGGGCTGCTGGTATCGGCTGCGGCAGAGGCCAACGACAGATCCAACACCACCTGCGGCCCGCCCAACAAATGGTTGTAGACCTTGGCCAGCAACAGGCAGTCCAACAGGGCGCCATGCTTGTCCCGATGGCTGTTGTCCACCCCAAAACGCCGACACAACGCGTCAAGATTCACCGGCGCGCTGCCAAATTTTGCCCGCGCCAGCGGGATGGTGTCGGTCACAGGGTTGGCCAGCGGTGGGTAATCCAGCCTTACCAGCTCAGCGTTCAAAAATTTCAGATCAAAGTTGGCGTTGTGAATCACCAAACGATCGCTGGCAATAAACTCAAGAAAATCATTCGCGACCTCGGCAAATTTTGGCTTATCGGCCAAAAACTCCTCGGTCAGACCATGCACCCGCACCACCTCCAACGGCACCGAACGTTCGGGGTTCAAATAGATATGAAACTCCTGCCCGGTTGGCATGCCATGGCGCAACTCCACCACCCCAATTTCCACCACCCGATGCCCCGCCGCCGGATCAAGCCCCGTCGTCTCCGTATCCAACACCAATTCCCGCATGCCCAAAACCTTTCCAAAACAATGCCGCCAGTTTAGAGGAAGACTGGGTTATCCTTCAACCACCTTGCCATGATGATGCAGGGATAGGGCGCCGCGGAGTGTTGAAATTGGTTGCAGAAAAGTTTTTTTATGCTTTATATGTGATCAAATAATTATGTGTTTTTGAATAGGTGAGGCACAGCCATGACGCAAGACTCAACGAACGAACCACCCCCAAAGGTTCTTACGCCTGACGAAAAAAAGCAAGTGCTAGAGCTCATTAAAGCGCCCCAATACCGTCACGCTCTGGGTGAGCCCGCCACCATCGCCACCATAGAGGAATCCATTCAAAGGATCGAAGAACTACTACGCTTACGATGACCACCCACCAGCACGGCAAAAATCTCACCCCATCTTGCGTTCCATTGCCATGTCGTTAAGCTGCGTTTTCTTGATTGTTTTAGAATAGGCCGCTAAACCCCGATGGAACAAAACCTGCGCGACTACCCTGGCTTTGGCTTTGAGATCACGGCGCAAGACAGCGCCAGCCAGGCTCGCTGCGCCCGCATTACCACCCCGCATGGGGTGATCGAAACGCCGGCCTTTATCTTTTGCGGCACCAAGGCG
Source organism: Alphaproteobacteria bacterium (assembly GCA_044345375.1). Lineage (GTDB taxonomy): Bacteria > Pseudomonadota > Alphaproteobacteria > CAISOG01 > CAISOG01 > CAISOG01. Next base: position 49,061 of record JBIJBF010000011.1, on the reverse strand, counting down.
GCGCTAAAGGTGGCCACCGCGGCGCAGGCAAAGGCTGAGGCAACGCAGATCATTCTGGCCAACACCTATCACCTGATGCTGCGCCCGGGCGCTGAGGTGGTGGAGTCGTTGGGGGGGCTGCACCAAATGACCGGCTGGCAGGGGCCGATGCTGACCGATTCGGGCGGCTATCAGGTGTTCAGCATGGCGCATGGCGGGGTTAGCGAGGATATTAAGGGCAAACGCCCACGCTTTGGGACCAGCCGGCTTAAGGTGACGGAGGAGGGGGCGCAATTTCGCAGCTATGTCGACGGCGCCAAATTCACCCTGACCCCCGAATCGGCGATGAAGATTCAGCGCAAGCTGGCGCCCGATCTGGTGGTGGTGCTGGATGAATGCACCGCCTATAAAGACAGCCGCGACTACACCGCCAGATCGATGCAGCGCAGCCACCGCTGGGCGGAGCGTTCGATGGCCGCCTTTTGGGCAGAACATGATGGCCGCCAGGCGGTCTATGGGGTGATTCAGGGTGGGGTGTATGAGGATCTGCGCCGCGAAAGCGCCGAATATGTCAGCAGCCTGCCCACCTTTGGCTTGGCGATTGGCGGCTGCCTGGGCAAAGACCCTGAGGAGTTGGCGGAGATTGCCAACTACGCGATGAAGTATTTGCGCCATGACCGCCCCGTGCATTTCTTGGGGGTTGGCGGCATTGCCGATATTTTTGCCGGCGTGATGGTGGGGATGGATACCTTCGATTGCGTCGTGCCCACCCGCCTGGCCCGTCATGGCGGCGCCCTGGTCCGTCAGGCGCCCCTGTTTCGGCTGAACCTGCACAACGCCATCCACCGCGGCAACCCGGCACCGATTGACCCCGCCTGCCCCTGCTACACCTGCCAGACCCACAGCGTTGGCTATCTGCATCATTTGTTCAAGGCGGATGAGATTTTGGGCATGGTGCTGCTCAGCATTCACAACATTCGCTTTATGAACGATTTCATGACCGCCATCCGCGCCGCCATCCGTGGGGGAACGCTGGCCGCCATGCAACGGGAATGGCTGACGACCCACTAGACAAAAGTCATATTTAAGGTAGCAATAAAACATGCTGATACGTGATGGTGAAGAGTTTCGCAGGGTGTTTTCGGTGTTGGTTGACAACGAGCCGGGGGTGTTGGCGCGCGTGGTGGGGTTGTTTTCCGCGCGCGGCTTTAACATCGAAAGCTTGAACGTCGCCAAGGTCAGCGATGCCGACAATCTGTCGCGCATCAACATCGTCACCCGCGGCACCATGGCGATTTTGGAGCAGGTCAAGGCGCAGTTGGGGCGGTTGATTCCTGTGCATGCGGTGTTGGATCTGGAAAGCTTGGGGCGGCATGTTGAGCGCGAATTGGTGCTGGCCAAGGTGTTGGGCACCGGGGAAAAGCGGGTTGAGGCGTTGCGGCTGGCCGATTTGTTCCGCGCCCGCGTGGTTGACAGTTCCACCGAATCTTTTGTGTTTGAAATGACCGGCGCCCCCGCCAAGCTGGACAGCTTTTTGGATTTGATGCGCCCCCTGGGCCTCAGCGAGGTTTCACGCACCGGCGTGGCCGCCATCGCCCGTGGTTTAAAGCCGGTTTAAGAAGACGCCACTCAATTCCCCTTTTTGGAGGGGTGGCAGGCGAAGCCTGACGGGGTGGTTGGTGCACAGCTGCTGTAGCTGTGTTCCATCTGCGCCAAAAGCTCGGCCAAAATCTCGGCCAAGGGCTGTTTTTTGGTGACAAAGGCGACGCTTTGCCCCGCCATCAGCGATCCATTCTCCGTATCCCCATCGATCACGGCGCGGCGCAACGCCCCCGCCCAGAAATGCTCAATCTCCAACTGCGCTTCCTTCATCGTCAGCTCACCGCGTTGATGGCGGCCGATCACCTCATGCTGCCAGGCGACAAACCGGTTGCTGGCCTGATTGGCGATCGATCGCACCGCAATCACCGGAAAATGCGGGTCAACCTGCACCGATGTGGTGGCATCGCGCGCATGCGCCCGCACAAACGCATCCTTAAATTTGGGATGGGCGATGCATTCATCCGCCACCACAAAACGGGTGGCCAGCTGTACCCCGGCCGCGCCCATTTGCAGATAGCTGACAATCGCCTCACCCCGCCCGATACCGCCGGCGACGAAAACCGGCACCTGATCGATGACCGGCAAAATTTCCTGCGCCAACACGCCGGTGGAAACATTGCCGATATGACCGCCGGCCTCTGACCCCTCAACCACCAAGGCATCCACCCCCTGTTGAATCAGGCGTTTGGCCAGAATCAGGGCGGGGGCAAAGGCGATCACGCGCACGCCATGTTCTTTCAGATACTGAATCACGGCCAAAGGTGGGTTGCCGCCCGCCAGCACCACATGGCCGATCTTGGCCTGCACACAAACCTGCGCCAACTCCATCAAATGCGGGTTCATCACGATCAGGTTGACCCCAAACGGGCGGTTGGTCAGCGCCTTGGTTGCGGCAATTTCCTGCTCCAACAACGCCGGCGTCATAGAGCCGCTGGCCAAAACCCCAAAGGCGCCCTGGTTGCTAAGCGCGGCCACCAAATTGCGCTCGGAAAGCCACGTCATCGCCCCGCCCATGATCGCCAGCGGGCAGCCCAAAAATTCGGCGCCACGCTGCCACAACCGGGCAATATTGGGATTTGGTAGGTTTAATTCCAACATAACAATCGGACCGGTGGTTGAGAAAAAACAAAGTCGCCCAATGGCCGCAGCATTTTTTCCACCAACCAATCCAGACTAACGTTTGGAGAATTGAAAGCGTGCACGAGCCTTTTTCTGACCGTATTTTTTGCGTTCCACCACCCGTGGATCGCGGGTCAGACAGCCGTTCTTTTTCATCACGCCGCGGTTTTCAGGATCCAGACGGGTTAACGCCACGCCAATACCATGACGAATCGCGCCAGCCTGGCCAGAAAGGCCACCGCCCTTAACCGTGCACATCACATCGATGCGGTCGGTGACGTTCAACATCGCCAAAGGCTGTTTCAGGATCAGGCGCAAAACCGGACGGTTAAAATATTCGGTTACATCCTTACCGTTCACAATGATTTTGCCAAAGCCGTTTTTCACCCACACGCGGGCTGAAGAATTTTTGCGGCGACCAGTGGCATAGGCACGCCCCTGGGCATCGACCTTGCGTTCATAAACCGGCTTATCAACGGCAACCGCCGCATTCCCAACAGCGCTACCGCTAATCGAAGCTAAGCTGGCAAAAGAATCACTCATGTTATTTTCCCTTTAGAAGATAATCCGTCAATATTTTAGGCTGGCTTGTTGTTTTTGTTGCCGCGCACGCGGTTGGCCTTGTGCAAAGCGGCGATATCAATAGGTTGTGGCTGTTGCGCCGAATGCGGATGCTCAGGCCCCTTGTAAACCCACAGGTTTTTCAGCAGGTGACGCCCACGTGGACCGCGGGGCATCATGCGTTTAATCGCGCTGATCAACACCGATTCCGGCGTCGCGCTGGCCAAAATGGCGCCCTTGCTGCGCCCCTTAATCCCACCTGGATAGCCGGTGTGGTAATAGTTAAAGGAATCGGTCATTTTGTTGCCGGTCATCGTAACCTTTTCGGCATTGATGATCACGTAACGGTCGCCATCCAACCCATAGGGGGTAAAATCTGGCTTGTGCTTGTTTAACAAATGGCTGGCCACATAGGCCGAAACGCGCCCAAGAATAAGATCCTGCGCATCGATCACATACCATTTCGGCTCATAATTCTTTGATAATTTAACCGCTGCCGCTGCTGCTTCCGTCATCACCCAATTCCTATAATTTCGCTTTAACCGTTGAACCGCCAGTAATGCCAGAGTTTTTTTTGTCTTGCAAGCAAAAAATACGCAAATCACGCAAACACCCGTCCATCGACAGGATTATTGTGCAACTGCGAACACGGGCTGGGCGTTGGCGTGTTTTAAGACTAGTCAAGCGAGATAAATCTTCTATTTTAACCCAAAGCAGATGATGCCATTGGGTTAAAACCGGTTTAAAAACTTTAAGGAGAGCTTGTGATGGGCAGCAAAACGGGTGTTTCCAAAGAATCAACGGTGGATGGTGTCGGCCTTGGCCTGGATCACCTGTTAAAACTCTACAAAGATATGTTGCTGATCCGCCGGTTTGAGGAGCGGGCGGGGCAGCTGTATGGCATGGGGCTGATCGGCGGCTTTTGTCATCTATATATCGGGCAGGAGGCGGTGGTGGTCGGCCTGCAGGATGTCACCACCCCGGATGACGCGGTCATCACCAGCTACCGCGATCATGGCCATATGTTGGCCTGCGGGATGGAGGCACGCGGGGTGATGGCTGAGCTGACCGGGCGCATCGGCGGCTATTCCAAGGGCAAGGGCGGCTCGATGCACATGTTCAGCCGCGAAAAACGGTTTTACGGCGGCCACGGCATTGTCGGCGCGCAGGTGCCAATCGGCACGGGTTTGGCCTTTGCCAGCAAATATCAGGGCAGCGATGCGATCAGCCTGACCTATCTGGGCGATGGCGCGGTGAACCAGGGCCAGGTGTACGAAAGCTTTAACATGGCGGCGCTGTGGAAGCTGCCCGCGCTGTACATCATTGAAAACAACCGCTACAGCATGGGCACCTCGGTCAACCGCGGCTGCGCCAACCCCGAACTGTTCCGACGGGGGGAGCCGTGGGGCATCCCCGGCGCGTTGGTGGATGGCATGGACGTGCTGGCGGTACGAGCAGCGGGCGAAAAGGCGGTGGCGCATATTCGCGCCGGCAACGGCCCCTTTCTGCTGGAAATGAACACCTACCGCTACCGCGGCCACTCCATGTCCGACCCCGCCAAATATCGGAGTAAGGAGGAGGTGCAGGAAATGCGGGACAAGCATGACCCAATCGAAAACCTGAAACCCCATCTGCTGGCCGCCGGCGTGACGGAGGAGGCGTTGAAATTGATCGACGCCGAAATCAAGGCCATCGTCACCGATGCCGCCGAATTCGCGCAATCCAGCCCAGAACCTGACGCATCGGAACTGTTCACCGATGTGCTGCACGCGGCTTAGGGGGGGATGATGAACAAAAACCTAATCCAGCAGTTGTTCACAATTCTTACACCAGCTCCACCACCTGCAACCGGCAGTTCCGTTATCCGTGCAACCTATACCGATTTCGAAAAACTTCCTCAAATTCAGGATCTTAGCTCTATGCTAAAAGAGGATTTTCCAGATAGGGGTGACTGCACCGAATTGGCAATGTTGATCTATTTTATTCATCAAACGCCTAAGCAGTCTGCTGCCGCCTATGCACAAAAAATGAAGGCCATTGGTTCATGGCGCGAATTGGATATAAAAACGACCTTAGACACTCTAATAAATCAGCATTACATTCAGGGAAACCCTAAAAAAACAGGATCATTGAAGGTAAGCAGCCCTGTTGCTGCGCTTATGATGAACGCTGAAAAGTCTCTGCTTCAAAGGACATACTAACCCCATGCCAGCCCTGCTTATGCCCGCCCTGTCGCCTACCATGACCGAAGGCAAGCTGGTGCGCTGGCTAAAGGCTGAGGGCGATGCGGTGCGTGCTGGCGATTTGCTGGCTGAGGTGGAAACCGACAAGGCGGTGATGGAGATTGAGGCGGTGGATGAGGGGCATTTGACCAAAATCCTGATCACCGCTGGAACCACAACCCACCCAACCAACCTCCCCCCCATTTCCCCTTCAGCAGGAGCCTTTTCCATGAGCAGCAACACGGCGGCACAGCGTATCGAAGAAATCCCCTTTAGCGGCACCACCACCAAGCAAACCGTGCGCGATGCCCTGCGCGATGCGATGGCTGAGGAAATGCGGCTTGACCCATCGGTCTTTTTGATGGGGGAGGAGGTGGCGCAGTATCAGGGCGCCTATAAAATCAGCCAGGGTTTGTTGGAGGAGTTTGGGGATCAGCGGGTGATCGACAGCCCGATTACCGAACATGGCTTCGCGGGTCTTGGGGTGGGCGCGGCCTTTGGCGGCTTGCGGCCGATCATCGAATTCATGACCTTTAACTTTGCGATGCAGGCGATTGATCAGATCATCAACTCCGCCGCCAAAACCCTGTACATGTCGGGTGGGCAAATGGGCTGCCCGATTGTGTTTCGTGGCCCCAACGGCGCGGCGTCCAGAGTCGCGGCGCAGCACAGCCAGTGCTACGCCAGCTGGTACGCCCACTGCCCTGGCCTTAAGGTGGTTGCGCCCTATAGCGCCAGCGATGCCAAGGGCCTGTTAAAGGCGGCGATTCGCGACCCCAATCCGGTGATTTTTCTGGAAAACGAAATGCTTTATGGCCAAAGCTTTGATGCGGTGCCAACCGATCCTGACTTTATCGTGCCGATCGGCAAGGCCAAGGTGGTGCGGGCGGGCAGCGATGTCACCATCACCGCCTATTCGATCATGGTCGGCAAGGCGTTGGAGGCCGCGACTGAGCTGGCAGCTCTGGGCATTGAGGCTGAGGTGGTGGATCTGCGCACCATTCGCCCGCTTGATATCGACACCATCGTCACCTCGATCAAAAAAACCAACCATTTGGTCAGTGTTGAGGAAAGCTGGCCGGTCTGCGGCATTGGCTCAGAAATGGCAGCGGTGGCGATGGAACATGCCTTTGACTGGCTGGATGCCCCTATGGTAAGGGTGGCAGCACAGGATGTGCCCCTGCCCTATGCCGCCAATCTGGAACGGCTCGCCTTGCCCCAGGTTGAGGATATCGTGCGGGCGGTGCTATCTGTGGTCAAAAAATAAGGATTCAACCATGCCGATCAAAATTCTGATGCCCGCCCTGTCGCCCACCATGACCGAGGGCAATTTGGCCAAATGGCACAAAAAAGCCGGTGATGCGGTCAAATCCGGCGATATTTTGGCCGAAATCGAAACCGACAAGGCCACCATGGAGGTTGAGGCGGTTGACGAGGGCATTTTGGGCAAAATTCTGGTCGCTGAGGGCAGCGAGGGGGTCAAGGTCAACGAGATTATCGCCTTATTGTTAGAAGATGGCGAGGATGCGGCCAGCTTGGATAACGTGACGGCGATTGGTGGGGGCAGCGCGGCAACGGCTCAGCCAGAGCACCACAGCAATGTGGTACCCACGGCCGCCCCAGCTGCCGCTATCGTAACCGCAGCCAACGACACGCCACAGGGCGAGCGCCTGTTCGTTAGCCCCCTGGCCAAGCGTTTGGCGGCTGAGGCCGGCTTGGCGCTGGCTGGCATCACCGGCAGTGGCCCGCATGGTCGGGTGGTCAAGGCCGATGTGCTGGCCGCCCTGCAACAGCAATCGCAAGCGCCCGCCAAAAACCAGCCTGCGCCAGCTGCCAAATCTGCCGCCGCGCCCACCAGCGCCGAGCTGTTTGGCCTGCCCGAGTTTCGCCTGGAGCCACACACCACCATGCGGAGGGTGATTGCCCGCCGCTTGAGCGAATCCAAGCAAACGGTGCCGCATTTCTATCTAACCGTGGATTGCGTGTTGGATCGGCTGCTAAGCCTGCGCCAGGAAATCAACACCGCCTTGGACGCCAAAATTTCGGTCAACGACTGGCTGATCAAGGCCTGCGGCATCGCGCTGACCAAGGTGCCGGCGGCCAACGCCAGCTGGACCGATGATGGGGTTCGCTATTACACACAGGCCGATGTTTCGGTGGCGGTGGCGATTGACGGCGGCCTGATCACGCCGATTGTGCGCAACGCGCCGCTTAAGGGGCTGGCGGCGATTTCCAGCGAAATGAAGGATTTGGCGACGCGGGCACGCGACAACAAGCTGAAGCCTGAGGAATTTACCGGCGGCACCTTTAGCCTGTCGAACTTGGGCATGTTTGGCATCCGTGACTTTGCCGCGATCGTCAACCCACCGCAGGGCGCGATTCTGGCGGTTGGCGCCGGCGAAAAACGCCCGATTGTGAAGCAAGACGGCAATGGCACCGATGTTCTGGCCATCGCCACGGTGATGAGCTGCACCCTGTCGGTCGATCACCGCGTGATTGACGGCGCGGTTGGCGCCTCGTTCCTAAAAGTCCTCAAACAACTAATCGAAAACCCCGCGACGATTTTGGTTTAGGGGCTAGAGCGAAAATGCTCTAACCCCACCTCCCGCCACGCGCCCCTGGGCAGGTCTTCCAGCGCATAGGGGCCATAGCTGGTGCGGATCAGGCGGTTAACCGCTAGGCCGCAGGCTTCCAGCAGGCGGCGCACCTCGCGATTTTTCCCCTCCGTCAGCACCAGGGTGATCCAGTGATTGGTTAGGGCATGCGGCGCGATCTGCTGCTGATCAACCATCAGCTCGGCGGGGGCGTAAAACACGCCGTCCACCTCCATGCCCTTGGTGATCTGATCCAGCGCTGGCCAATCCAAGCGGCCAAAGGCACGGGCGCGATAGGTGCGGCGATAGAGGTTGCTGGGATGTTCCAAATGCCGCGCCAGTTCGCCATCGTTGGTTAACAGCAACAACCCCTCGCTGGCCAAATCCAACCGCCCCACGGTAATCGCGTTGCCTAGCCGCTCAGGCAGCTCGTCATAAATCGTCGGCCGCCCTTCAGGATCATAGCGGGTGACCAGCAGCCCCGCGGGCTTGTGATAGCACCACAGCCGAGTCATTTCAGGCGCAGCCACCGCCCTGCCATCCACCGTGACCACATCATCGCTGCCCACCAAAACCGCGGGGGTATCCAGCACCCGCCCGTTCAGCGTCACCCGCCCCTGCTCAATCCACCGCTCCATCTCCCGCCGCGAGCCAACCCCCGCCCGCGCCAAAAATTTGGCGATTCGTTGTGGGGAAGATGGGGGCGCAGAGCTCATGACGCAACCGCACCGCAGGCCTGCACAAAGGCGGTCAGGATGGCGCTATCCCCCGCCCCCACCGCAAACTCTGGATGCCACACCACGCCAAGGCAAAAGGGGTAGTCCAGCATTTCGATGCCCTCAATCACCCCATCAGGTGCCACCGCGTTGACGATCAGACCCTGGCCAAGATCCTTAACCGCCTGATGATGGTCGCTGTTCACCGCCAAACTGGCCGCCCCTCCCACAATACGGTGCAGCAGGGTGCCGGCCACGACGCGAACCTCATGCACTGGCATGTGCCGCACGCTTTGCTGATGCTCTAAAGCGCCCGCCACCTCATCCGGAATATGTTGGATCAGCGAGCCGCCGAATTTGACGTTCAACAGCTGCATGCCGCCGCAAATCGCCAAAATCGGCTTGCGTAGATGCAGCATCGCCGCCACCAACGCCTGTTCAAACAGGGTGCGTTGGGCGCGGGTGACGGTGGTTTTGGCGTGCGCGGCCTGCCCATACAATTGCGGGTCGATATCCCGGCCATCACCGGTTACCACCAAGCCATCCAGCAAATCGGCGTAGCCTGCCGCCAACAACGGCTCATGCGGCAACATCAGGGGGACAGCGCCGGCATCCGCCAAGCAACCGGCGTAGTTGCTGCGCAGGGCGTAATAGTCATAGGCGGAAAAATGGCCAGGCAATGGCGGCGCGCCCGTGACCGCCTCAAAATCCAGGGTTAGACCGATCAGGGGTTTTTTGGCGATAAAATTGGCCATCAGCTGGGCAGATGCGCCCACTGCCAGGGCAGGGTTGCCCGCTGCTTTTGCTCAAAGGCGGTGATCGCATCCTGCCGTTTCAGGCTAAGGCCGATGTCGTCCAACCCCTCAAGCAAGCGTTGTTTGCGGCTGGCCTCCAGCGGGAAACTGGCGGTAAAGCCCTGACCATCGCTGACCGTCTGGCTTGGCAAATCAACCGTCAATTGCAAAGGCTGGTGCAAAGGCTGGTCGGCGGATGCTCTGGCCAACAAATCCTGCACAACATCGGCGGGCAGCACCAACGGCAGCACGCCGTTTTTGAAACAATTGTTATAGAAAATATCGGCAAAACTGGGCGCAATGACGCAGCGAATGCCAAAATCCAACAGCGCCCACACCGCATGTTCACGGCTGGAACCACAGCCAAAATTCTCCAGCGCCAGCAAAATTTGCGCATCGGCAAAGGCCGGTTGGTGCAGCACAAAATCCTCAATTTTCTGACCATCGCCATCGTAACGCAATTCATGGAACAGGCTTTTGCCCAAACCATCCCGGGTAATGGTTTTCAAAAACTGCTTGGGAATAATCAAATCGGTATCGATATTGATGCGTGGCAACGGCGCCACGGTGGCGGTTAACACGGTAAATGGCTGCATGGACAAGGCCTTTGCTGTAAAAAAAAAGGGTTGGTGGGCACAGGCAATGATGGTTATCCACAAAACATGACCTACCCCTTGAAATCTAGCAGGTTCCCGCCTCGCATCAACCCCATAGGACGGCACGCGCAAAATCCGCCTTGTTTTATCGGCAGTTTAACGGCACAATAACGGCACGACCAACCGCCGATAAACTGCCGACAACATGTCATTTAATCCAAAATTCACCATCACACCGAAGATTGCCCACTGCCTGATGCGTATCGAGGCGGTCAAACAGGCGGTGCAGGATTTGCCGATCACCCCCTCCGTTTTGGCGACATTGCGCGAAACAGCGCGGCTGTTTTCCACGCATTATTCCACCGCGATTGAGGGCAACCGGCTGACGCAGGAACAGGTGTCAAAAGTGATCGAAGACAAGCAGCATTTTCCGGGGCGTGAGCGCGACGAGAAAGAAGTGCTTGGCTATTATGCTGCACTGGAAAAACTGGAGCAGCTGGCCGCTGCGCAAAGTACCGTTACCGAAACCCATATCCAAACGCTGCATGCGCTGGTGATGGCCGAGGGGCGCAAGCAGATAAAACCCACGCCCTACCGCGACGGGCAGAATGTCATCCGTGATAGCCGCAGCCGTGGTATTGTTTACATGCCGCCTGAGGCAAAAGATGTGGCGAAACTGATGCAGGAAATGGTGGCATGGGTTGCGGCAGCCCAGAGCCAGGAATTGCCATGCCCGATCCGCGCCGGTATCGCGCATTATGAATTTGCCACCATCCACCCGTATTACGATGGCAATGGCCGCACAGCGCGGCTTCTCACCACCCTGATTCTGCATCTGGGCGGTTATGATCTGAAAGGCTTATACGCGCTGGAAGAATACTACGCCCGCAACTTAGGCGCCTATTACGAGGCGCTCACCATCGGCCCATCAAACAACTATTACGAAGGCCGCGCAGAATCTGATATCACGCAATGGGTGGCGTATTTCTGCGAGGGGATGGCCGATAGTTTTGAGCGCGTCAAACGCCGTGCACAAGAAGCTGCCGACAGCGGGGCAAAAGATCGCGCCCCCGCACTGCGCCGCCTCGACCCACGCCAGCGCAAAGCCCTTGCGTTATTCCGCGACAGCAACAGCATCAACAGCCGCGATATCGCAACCCTGTTCGGCATTTCCCAACGCGCCGCCCGCAACTTGCTTAGCGCATGGGTGGCTAGCGGATTTCTGGCAATCGCTGACCCCGCGAAAAAAAGCCGGAAATATGGATTAACCCATGAATTTAGAGAAATTTTGCTGTAACCATTGCGTCTGAAACCAACGGGGGCAAACAAAAATGGTGGGCCCGGCAGGACTCGAACCTGCGACGACTCCGTTATGAGCGGAGGGTTCTAACCACTGAACTACGGGCCCGGTAGGATGCTTCAAGATAGCTTAAGGCAACGCCGGTTCACAATATGTAAATACGCGGCTTTAAACGGGCATTGACCCTAATTGGTCATTTCCAGCTTACGCGCCACCTCTTTCAACTCGAAACATTCGATCATGTCTTTGGGTTGAATATCGCTGAAGTTTTCCAGGCTAAGGCCGCATTCAAAGCCGTGCTTGACCTCCTTAACCTCATCCTTAAAGCGTTTCAGGGTTTTCAGATTGCCGGTAAAGATCACCACATTGTCGCGCAGCAACCGCACTTTGGTGCCGCGACGAATGATGCCCTCGGTCACATAGCAGCCCGCCACCTTGCCCACCTTGGTGATGTTGAAGACATCGCGAATTTCGGCGTAGCCCAAAAATTCTTCCGACATCTCGCTTGGCAACAGGCCGGTCAGCGCCGCGCGCACCTCATCCAACACGTTGTAGATGATGGAGTGGTAACGAATCTCAACCCCATCACGGCGTGCCAAATCACGCGCCTGCGGGTTGGCACGCACGTTAAAGGCAATGATCATGGCGTTGGAGGCGTTGGCCAGCACCACATCGGATTCATTAATCCCACCAACCGCGGTGTGAATGATTTTCAGCGAGACATCCTTGGCCTGCAGTTTGGCCAGGCTGGTGCTGATCGCCTCAACCGATCCATGCACATCGCCCTTGATGATCACGCAAAGCTCCTTCAGCTCACCCGCGGAAATTTTGGACAACATCTGCTCGATGCTGCCAGGACGGCTGACTTTCAGTTGCGCATCACGCCGCACCCGTTGGCGATAGCCGGCCACCTCCCGCGCGCGCTCCTCACTCTCCACCACCACAAAATCGTCTCCCGCCTGTGGGGTGCCGGTAAAGCCCAACACCTCAACCGGCAGGGCGGGCAAGGCGCGGGTGATGCGTTGCCCCTTGTCATCAATCAGGGCGCGCACCCGCCCCCACTCCGCGCCGGAAACAAAAATATCCCCAGGGTTCAGGGTGCCCGATTGCACCAGAACGGTGGCAACCGAGCCCAAGCCCTTTTCAACTTTCGATTCCACCACCGCGCCGATCGCGCTGCGGTTCGGGTTGGCCTTTAGGTCCAACACCTCAGCCTGCAGCAAAATCGCCTCCTCCAACTTATCCAGATTCAGCCGCTGTTTGGCCGACACCTCAACGCTTAGCACATCGCCGCCCATGCTTTCGGTGACCAACCCGTGGGTCAGCAGGTCGGTGCGCACCCGCGTGGGGTCAGCCCCTGGCTTGTCCACCTTGTTAATCGCCACGATAATCGGCACCTTGGCCGCCTTGGCGTGGTTTAAAGCCTCAACCGTTTGATCTTTAATGCTTTCATCGGCGGCCACCACCAACACCACGATGTCGGTCACATTGGCACCACGCGCGCGCATTTCGGTAAAGGCGGCGTGGCCAGGGGTATCGATAAAGGTGATGCGTTTGTCGCCCGCCAACAAAATTTGATAGGCGCCGATATGCTGGGTAATGCCGCCGGCCTCACCCGCCACCACATCGGTCAGGCGCAGCGCATCCAGCAGCGAGGTTTTGCCGTGATCCACATGGCCCATAATCGTCACCACCGGTGGGCGGGGCAACAGATCCTCAGGCGCATCAACCGCCGTGTGCAGGCCTTGCTCAACATCGCTTTCGCTAACCCGTTTGGGGGTATGGCCAAACTCGATCACAATCAATTCGGCCACATCGGCCTCAATCACCTCATTAATGGTGGCCATCACGCCGCTGCGCATCAGGGATTTGATCACGTCAACGCCGCGCTCCGCCATGCGGTTGGCCAGTTCCTGTACCGTGATATGTTCTGGGATAATGACCTCGCGGACAATTTTGGCCTGTTGGCCATTCTGCAATTGTTTCAGCCGTTCTTTTTCGCGCGCCCTGCGCACCGCCGCCATCGAACGGGTTTTGACCCCGCCATCCTCATCCAACAGGGCGGATACATTGACCTTGTTGCCGGTACGCCGACGATCCTCATAGCGCTGCACCACCGCGTAGCCCTTTTTGGGATCATTTTTCTTGGCGCGGTTCGCCCGCTCCTCCTCCTCATCGTCCAAATCTTTGCGACGGGCGATTTCACCAGGGGTCAGGGGGCGCGCCACGGGCGGCGGCGTTGGCGTGTTCAAACTCTCCACCGCACTGGGAATCGGGCGGGCAATAATTTTTGGGCCATCTGTCGATGGCTTGCTGGGCTGGGCCAGCGCATCCTGCAGCAACGACATCGGCGGCAATTCGCTGCTGGCTGAGGCTCCACCCCCCTCACCACCCGAACGGCGGTAATCTTCCAGGGCGCGCAGGCGGGCTGCCCGCTCCTCAGGCGTAAGGCGCAAATTCCCCAAAGATGCCAACTCCGCAGCGCCACCAGCTTTGGGTTCATGCCGTGGTTCTGGTTGCACGGGTCGAACCGCCGCCGCCCCCGAAGCTGAGGTGGTCGATGTGGCCACCGTTGCGCTGTGCGGAACACGTTTTTTCTTCACCTCAACCATCACGGTTTTGGCGCCACCGGTGCCAAGCTTGGCCCGTGCCAACGGATCGCTTTTCAAGCTAAGCTTGCCGCTGTTCATGGTCAGCACGGGGCTGTTGGTATCGTTGTTATCGGACATTCAACTACTTCAATTAACTTTCTTAAAAACTCTGGTCGTCAAAACTTGGTGGTTTGTTAAAGTTGGCCGTGTCTAGCCTGCCTAGGCGGTGGCCACATCCCCCTCATCCCAACGCGCCCGTGCCTGCATGATCAAATCACCCAACACCTCTGGGGTCGCCACATCGCTGCCGATGATATCGATCAGCTCATCCGCGGCCAAATCCGCAAAATCATTGACCGTTTTGACCCCCTCATCCACCAATTTCACCAACACAGGCAGGGGAAAGCCGGTAAAGCTTTGCAGCTCAGGATCCATCCCCTGCGCCGACACATGATCGGCCAGGCTGCTGTCGCGTTTTTCGATAAACACCTCAGCACGTCGCAACAGTTCGGCGGCAATTTCCTCATCAAAGCCATCAATTTGCGACAACTCCTCAACCCCCGCATCAATCAATTCCTCAACACCGGTGAAGCCCTCAGCAATCAGCACATGCGCGACCACCTCATCCACGTTCAGCGCATCAACAAAAATTTGCGAGCGTGATTTCATTTCGGTTTGGCGCCGTTCCGATTCCATGGCATCGGTCATGATATCCAAATTCCACCCCGTCAGCTGCGAAGCCAAACGCACATTCTGGCCGCGACGACCAATGGCGATGCTAAGCTGATCATCGGGAACCACCACCTCCATCCGGTTGTTGTCCTCATCCAAGATCACCTTGGTGACCTCAGCGGGGGTCAGGGCGTTGACCACAAAGGCTGCCGGATCGTCAGACCACGGAATAATATCGATTTTCTCGCCCTTCAGCTCACCGGCCACCGCCTGAACCCTGCTGCCGCGCACACCGATGCAGGCACCCTCAGGATCCACCGATGGGTCACGGGTGTAAACCGCAATTTTGGCACGGCTGCCAGGATCCCTGGCCACCGCCTTAATCTCAATCAACCCCTCATAAATTTCGGGCACTTCCTGCATAAACAACCGCGCCATCATCAGGGGGCGAACGCGGGAGAGAAAAATCTGCGGGCCGTACACCGCCTCACGCACGTCATAGATCAGGGCGCGGATGCGATCCCCCTGGCGATACGCCTCCCTGGGGATCAACTCCTCCCGCCGCAACATCGCCTCAGCCCGACCAATCTCAACCACCACATTGCCAAACTCAACCCGTTTGACCACGCCGTTGATGATTTCGCCAACCCGATCTTTAAATTCTTCAAATTGTTTGGAACGTTCGGCGTCGCGCACCTTTTGAATCACCACCTGTTTGGCGGTCTGCGCGGCCACGCGGCCAAAATCCATCGGGGGGAGCTTGTCCACAACAAAAGCGCCGAGGGTTAGATCAGGCTGTGTTTTTTGGGCATCTGCCAAAAGAATCTGATGCGCCTCCCCCTCACCTGCCACAATTTCTTCAACCACCTGGCGATAGCGGGCAATGGCAATTTCGCCGCTGCGACGATCGATCACGACCCGAATATCCAGATGCTGGCCATATTTTAATTGTGCAGCACGGGCAAAGGCTTGTTCCAGGGCATCAAACACATCCTCCTGCTCGATACCCTTTTCACGCGCAATCACCTCAGTGATTTGCAGCAACTCTCCGCGATTTAGGGCGGTCATCGCCTCCATAGCCACATTCCTTCCATCTTTAAAAACAAATCAAACACATAAAGGCCACCACAGGGCCACTTTCAGCGCCCAGGCGACCAAAATCTTTAACAGCCTATAAGTTTATTAGCAGTTTTCCCTACAGAGTAAAGGGTTTGCTTGGCAAACGCCGCAACAAAATCCCCACACCCCGCATGGTTTACGGTTGAAAGCCTAGCTGTTGACGCCAAACGCGGCTTTAAGGGCCGGCACCAAATCGGTTTTTTCCCAGGAGAACCCCCCATCCTCCTCAGGATCACGACCGAAATGGCCATAAGCCGCGGTGCGTTCAAAAATCGGGCGGTTCAGCGCCAGATGGCTGCGCATCCCACGGGGCGACAGATCCGCCAAATCCTGCAACACCTTGCCCAGGCGAATCTCGTCCACCAAATTGGCCTTGTGGGTGTTGACATAAACCGACAACGGCTTGCTGACCCCAATCGCGTAGGAAAGCTGGATGGTGCAGCGTTTGGCCAAACCAGCCGCCACCACATTTTTCGCCAGATAGCGCGCCGTATAGGCCGCTGTCCTATCCACCTTGGTGGGATCCTTGCCCGAAAAGGCGCCCCCCCCATGCGGCGCTGCGCCGCCATAGGTATCCACAATTATCTTGCGGCCGGTTAGCCCCGCATCGCCATCGGGCCCACCAATCACAAAACGACCGGTTGGGTTGACATAAAACTCCGCGTCATCACACATCCACCCCGCCGGCAACACGCTGGTCACCACGCCGCGCACGATTTCGCGCAGGTCAGCCAACGCCAAGAATTCGGCATGTTGGGTGGACACGACGATTGAGGTGGCGCGCACCGGCACCCCCTGCTCATACCACAAGCTCACCTGGCTTTTGGCATCGGGCAGAATCCCCAGCTCAGGCTTGGCGCGGCGCAGTTTGGACAATTCCTGCAAAATACGGTGGGAGTAGAAAATTGCCGCTGGCATCAAGGTTGGGGTTTCATCGCTGGCATAGCCAAACATGATGCCCTGATCCCCTGCGCCCTCATCCTTATCGCTGGTGGCATCCACCCCCGCCGCGATATCGGTGGATTGTTCATGCAGAAAATTTTCCAGCACAAAATATTTCCAGTGAAAGCCATCTTGCTCATAGCCAATATCGCGCACCGCACGACGTACAGTGTCGGTCACCATGTTCTGGGTAACCAGTTTGGGCCCGCGGATTTCGCCGATCAACATCACCCGATTGGTGGTGGCCACCGTTTCAATCGCGGTTCTGGAATAGGGATCAGCGGCCAAATACAAATCGACCAGCGCGTCGGAAATCCGATCACAAATCTTATCTGGATGCCCCTCAGACACCGATTCACTGGTAAAAACAAAGGAACGTGCCACGAGAAATCCTCCAAGACAGGGTGTTACAGCAAGCAAACATTTGGCTGCCTTGGAACCCGATTCAATCGATCAACGGCATGGCTGTCAACAGCTTTTGCATGAAAAGATGTGCTTGAACTTTGGCCAAAGCTTTCGGTAAGCTACAGCAAGGCTGCTTGGGGTATTTAGGGATTGTATGCTATGCACGGGTGGTTGGTTGATGTTGTTTTCGAACTTGTACAAGGTATTTTGATGTGGAAACATGCTGGCAATAACGGTGAGCGAAACCCGTCTTCCACCCCTAACCCTACCCATGACGTGCCCACACACACTCCCGCCATCCCTACCAGAAGCGAAAGCGACAGCATGGGGGTGGTTGAGGTGCCGGCCGACAGCTATTGGGGCGCGCAGACGGAGAGGTCGCGGCGCAATTTTGTGATTGGCGGCGAAACCATGCCAACCGCCCTGATCCACGGCTTTGGCCTGCTAAAACAGGCCTGCGCGGTGGTCAACCAACAGATGGGCGCCCTGCCCGCCGAGATCGCCAACGCCATCGCGGCGGCGGCGGCTGAGGTGGCGTCTGGTCAGCTGGACGATCAATTCCCCCTGGTCGTTTGGCAAACCGGCAGCGGCACCCAAACCAACATGAACGTGAACGAGGTGGTGGCCAACCGCGCCAACGAGCTGCTGGGCGCGCCGCGTGGGCAGAAAAAGCCGGTGCATCCCAATGATCATGTCAATTATGGCCAATCCTCTAACGATTGTTTTCCAACCGCGATGCATTTGGCCGCCGCCACCGCGGTGGTGAAGGATCTGCTGCCCGCCATCGCCCATCTGAAACAGACTTTTGCCGACAAATCGGCCGCCTGGTGGAATTTGTGCAAAATCGGCCGCACCCACCTGCAAGACGCGGTGCCGATGAGTTTGGGGCAGGAATTTTCGGCCTTTGTGGAGCAATTGGGGATGAGCGAGCGGCAGCTGAACGCGGTGCTGCCGGAAGTGTTTCAATTGGCGCAGGGCGGCACCGCCCTTGGTACCGGCCTGAACGCCAAACCTGGCTTTGGTGAGGCGGTGGCGGCCAAGCTGGCGGAAATGACCGGGCAACCCTTTACCAGCGCGCCCAACAAATTTGCCGCGCTGGCCAGCCATGACGCGCTGGTCGCCCTGTCGGGTCATCTCAACCTGTTGGCCAACCAATTGTTCAAAATCGCCAACGACATCCGCTGGCTGGCCAGTGGGCCGCGCTGTGGTTTGGGGGAGCTGCATTTGCCAGAGAATGAGCCAGGCTCCTCGATCATGCCGGGCAAGGTCAACCCCACGCAGGCTGAGGCGATGACCATGGTCTGCGCGCAGGTGATGGGCAATCACGTCACCATTACGGTCGCCGGCAGCGGCGGCTTTTTGCAGCTGAACGTCTTTAAACCGGTGATCATCTACAACCTGTTGCAATCCATCCGCCTGCTTGGCGATGCCTGCCGCAGCTTTGCCGACAACTGCGTGGTGGGGATTGAGCCGGTTGAGGGCAAGTTGCAGGAATATCTGCACAACTCATTGATCCTCGCCACCGCCCTGAACCCGATTATCGGCTATGATCAGGCAGCAAGCGTCGTCAAAAAAGCCTTTAAGGAAAATCTTAGCCTGAAACAGGCGGTGTTGGAACTTGGCCTGCTGACCGCGGAACAGTTCGACGCTGCGGTTAAGCCTGAGGATATGGCCTTCCCGGCTTAAGAGGCCTTTTCCTTAGCTTGGTCATGGCTATGCGCGCTGCCGCCAAAGCCCAACACCGGGATCGGCCCTACCAGCTTGCCGTGGATAAATTGATCGAGATAGGGATCGGCAACCTTGTCGATGCCGGCCACCTTGCCCTTCCAGATAATCTTGCCGCCAAACAACAACGCCACCTCATCCGCGATGCGGCGCATGCTGTTGATATCGTGGGTGATCGTGACCGCGGTGGCGCCCAACTGCTTGATGGTGGCCACGATCAAATCATTGATACCGTTGGCGGTAATCGGATCAAGCCCGGTGGTTGGCTCGTCAAAAAAGATCACATCCGGCTTGCTGGCAATCGCCCGCGCCAAAGCCGCCCGTCGCTGCATGCCGCCCGACAATTCTGAGGGCGCCAGATTGGCCACATTGGCCGCCAAACCAACCTGCGCCAGCAAATCCACCGCGTATTCGCGCGCCTGTTTGCGGCTCATTTGCCGTTCCTGCAACTGACGGAAACTGATATTTTGCCAAACCGTTAGGCTGTCAAACAGCGCCGACCCCTGAAACAGCACGCCGGTTTTGTTCAAAAACTTGGCATGCCCGACATCGTTGCGGTTCAGCACGCTGACCCCATCCACCGCGATTTCCCCCGAATCAGGCTCAAGAATTCCCAAAATGCATTTGATCAGCACCGATTTGCCGGTGCCCGAGCTGCCCAGCACCACCAGGGATTGCCCCGCCACCACGCTTAAATCCACCCCGTCCAACACCACCTTAGCCCCAAAGGCCTTGGTCAAATCCTGAATGGCGATTTTGGCCGTTTTGTGGGGGGCAGACTTGGACGGCGCTGTTTGGGGCATGATCAACCTTCACGAAGTAAACAAAGTGCCGCATGTGGCAAGCACAACGACCATAGCCTAATGCGCCGCCTGTTTTCAAGGCGGCAATCGGTTGACCCTGTTATGCCATTTATTGACATTTTGGCCAAATAACCGCATGCTATCAGCATCATCATCGCTTTGAAGGAGGGGATTTTCCCATGGCCAGCAGTTTGCATGTAAGCCTGCCCGATGAAATGCGCGCCTATGTGGATCGCCGCACCAATGGCAAAAACCCCAGCGAATATGTGCGCGCCCTGATTCGGCTGGATATGGAGAAGGAGGCGGAACGGCGCTATGTGTTCGGCGAACTGTTGAAATCGGTTGATGACATCAAACACGGTCGCACTTATTCCGCGGAAGAGGTTGAGGCCAGATCAAAGGCGTTTTTGGATGAGCTGGAAACAACCGATCCGGCATGACCAACCAACTCTACCGGATGACAGCAACCGCCGAACGCGCTTTTTGGCAAGCCCTGCAGGACAGCAAACGAAACTGGGGTCGCAAACGGGCAGAACAATACCGGCTAGATTTTCTGGCCGGCTTGCAGCGCCTTGCCAACAACCACCAGCGGTTGCGCTCGCCGCACCGTGATGAACTGGTTGAGGGCACCGACTTTTCGATTCACCTGATCCAACACCGCTACGTGGCCTTTCAGCCGCACAACCCAACCACCATCATCATCGCTGGTATTTTCCATGAAAGCATGGATATCCCCACCAAGTTGCGGGAGCTGCAACAGATGGCGCGGCATGAGATCGACGCCCTACGGCAAGAGATTGGGTTTTCTCCAAGCAAAAATGCTTAAGCTTTCAAGATGATCCGCCCGTCAGCGCCATACCATTTATTGACATTTTGTCCAAATAACCGCATGCTATCAGCATCATCATCGCTTTGAAGGAGGGGATTTTCCCATGGCCAGCAGTTTGCATGCAAGCCTGCCCGATGAGCCGGGCTCCTATCTGTTTGGCAAATTGTTGAAATCGGTTGATGACATCAAAAGCGGCCGCACCTATTCCGCGGAAGAAGTTGAAACCCGATCAAAGGCGTTTTTGGATGAGCTGGAAGCCGAAGATCGGGAATGCGCGTCAAAATCTGCCGTATGACGGGTGACTGCTCAGCACCCCCCTGCTTGTGATGCAAAAAAACCACAGGGCAACAAAATCGGTAAAATTTTAGAGAAATCCTGTTGACATTAGCTAAGGCTATTAGAAAATAGCCTTAGCAGGTTATACTGTCACGCCGTCGGTACAGGTTTTTTACCACCTGATTCGCTGGGGTTGCTTTTGATTTTGGTGGGATTGCTGAACCGGTGACCGCAACACAAAACACGGCAAGTCTTTGGGTCCATGCGACCGACATGGATTTGCGGGCGCTGTCCAACGAGACGCTGTGGGACTACATCCGGGAAATTGCTGGCCAAATGGCCGCCATGCCCTTTTTTAACAGCCAATCCGATTACCACTCGCAAATGGATGCCAGCCGCCAAATGGCCTATCTGGTGCTGCTGCTGTGTGAAATGATGCGGCGCGGGCACGGGGTGGCCGATCATCCCAATCTGTCGGAATGTTTGGCGCAGCTTAAGGGTCTGCGCAAAAAGGTTAAGCGCGACCTGTTTGGTGTGATGCCCGAATGGGTGATGTTTTTGATGCTGGAAGAAAACCTGCGGGCTAGCCGTGAAGTCGCGCAACAGGATTTGTTGGAGCAGGATCTGCCCAACTTGCCCAACTTGGCAGAACCTAGTCCAGCCGTTGTCGGAATGGACATCCCTGGCAACAACATGGTGCGTTTCCATAGAAAGCCCGCGGTGCAAGAAGCCCCCGCCAACAACGTGGTGCATTTCAACAGCAAACCAACGCTGCAGGAAACCCCGCAACAGCCCTTAAGCAACAGCCGCTAACGGCCCCCTCTTTTGTTGGCCACCCTCTTTTGTTGGTAAGCATCGCAAGACTGTGCTAAAAGCTGATGCATGATCAAAAAACGCCGCTTTTCCCCCACAAAGGCCACCCCTACGCAGACCCAAAAAGATATCGCCCCTGAAAAAAAACCACGCGCGTCTTTACGGTTTTTAAGGGGTGGTTGGTGGTGCCTGCACCGAGGCCTGCGCTTGATGGTCGCCACCGTGCTGGTGCTGTGCGTGTTGACGATGGGCGCGCTGTTGCTGCTTAGCCAACATCCCCTGCCGCTTGGCAAGCGGGCTGAACCTCTTTTGGCGGCGGCGTTGGAGCAGCAGGGTTACGCCATCACCTACCAAGACTTGGTGTTGGGCTTTAACATGACCGCCCGTCGCCTGGAATTGCGCGGCAACAAGCTGTTGTTGTCGCAGCTGCCCAATATCGACCGGGTGCTCCCCCTGCCCCAGATTCAGGCCGATCATATGGATCTCAGCCTGCACATGACGCCCCTGCTGATCGGCAAGCTGGCGTTTGAAAAAGTCGCACTCCAAGGCTTTACGATTACCCTATGGCGTGACCCAATCGAATTGGCGCAATTTGATCAATCCACCGCCGTATCTTCGAACCCCACCGCCCAGCCAGACCTTATTGAGCTAGAAAACGGCTATTCTTTGGGGATTGATGCGCCCCCCCCCGCCGATCAAAAATCAAACAACTGGTGGCAAAGCTGGCCAGCTTGGCTTGGCAGACTGAATGTGCCGATCGATCCAACTTGGCCGAATTTGCAACTAAGCAACGGTTTGGTGCAGATTCGTTGGAGTGACAGCCCCAGACAGGTGGATTTTCGTATCACCGATGCCACGCTAAAAGAACCCACGCCCCATCAAGCCAACTATTTATCGGCATCTGGTACAGCGGAATGGCGCGGCTGGTCAGAAAATTCGGCCAACACCAACAGCAACTGGCGGTTCACCCTAGGCTATGATCAACATTGGCAATTGCAGATCACCCCACTGCCGCTCAATTTTGCCGGCATCCTGCAGAATCACCTACCAGAGCCTTGGAAAAAGGCAGCGGATCTGCAAGCCAATCTATGGCTGTTTTACAACCCCGATCTGCCCGCACCGTTATCGGCGGTGCTGGAACTGCCCCCGCAAAGGCTGAATTGGCCCGAGGTTTTCCCCCAAGAGGTCGCCTTGAAAGAAAGTGCGGTTCATGTAATCGCCAACCCCAAAGAGCCAGAACTGGCGTTGGCGCCCTCAACCCTGGTGCTGGCGGATGCTGCGGGCGGGGGGGAGGCCAAGATTGAGCTGACCGGATCGTTGCTGGCTGCATCGGCGGCACCTGCGCTGCTGGACCTAAACCTGAACGCCAAGATTCACAGCTTGGGCTTTAACGACCTGCCCAAACTCTGGCCCCTGCCGCTGGCGGTTAACCCACGCGCATGGGTGACGACGCATCTGCGCGACGGGCGGGCAGAATCGGCAACCGCCAAAATCGGCGGCCAGTTGGATCCACAAACCGGTGCGCTCAGCCAATTGCACGCCAGCGGCACGATCATCGCCAAGGGGGTGACGGTGGATTACCTGCCCCCCCTGCCCCCCGTTGTTAAGGTCGACGGCGTGGCCAATTTTACCGAAAGCGGCATGAATATTGATCTTAGCAGCGGCCATCAGGCCTCAACCCGTCTAAATCCCTCCAAGGTGGCGCTGACCGGATTTTTGGATCCCCATCAATTTGTCGATTTGAATTTGGACATGACCGGCCCGTTGGCGGATGCGATGGCCATCGTCGGCCACCCGACACTTAAACTGGTGCAGCAATTGGGGTTGGAGCCTGGCGCCATCACGGGGGACGCCAAGGCGCAATTAACCTTTCATATCCCCTTGGAAAAAAGCCTGAAATTGGCCGATGTGCCAATCACCGCCAACGCCAAGCTGACCAACGTGCGGGTCGCCAAACTGATCCGCGATCAGGATATTACCGATGGCGATGTCACCCTTGCCCTGACCAACCAAGGCCTGACCCTGGCGGGCAACGCCAAACTTGGCGGATCAAATTTCGCGGTGAACTGGCAGGAATGGTTTAATCCCAAAGCCACCCAAACCGCGCCCAAAAAATCGGCCAAACAGGCGCCTAACGCAAAAGAACTGCTGTATCGACAAATCGCCTTTAAGGGCGCCGTTACCCCAGCGGTTTACCAAGCCTTTGGCCTGCCCGACCAGATGTTGGCCGGTGGCGCTCTGCAAATCGATGGGCAGTACAAGGTTTTGGCCAAAGATGTGGCAAGGGTTGCCGCCGATTGGCAGGGCGATCAGGCGGCCATCCGCATTGATCAGCTGAATTGGCAAAAACCGGTCGGGCAACCGCTTAGGGGCAATTTCGCGCTAACCCTGCAAAACAGCGAGCTCGCCCTGATCAACAATTTTGTCATGCGGGGGGACAGCGCGATCAACGCGATCAATATTGATGTTGCGGCCAAAATTGATCCAAAAACCGGTAACCCCCTGTCGCTGCAAGCCAAGCAATTTAAATTGGGGCGCAACGATTTAACCTTGAACCTGACCCACAAAAATCAAGTTTGGGTTGGCCAGGTTAAGGCCAAGGCGATTGACCTGCAGGGGTTGTTGGAATCCCCCGCCAATCCAAAGACGCCGACCAAGGCCGACAAATCGGACAAGCCGCATGAGGGCATCCCAGAAATTCCTGAGGCGCCGGCGATGCAGTTGGACGTGGCGGTTGACCAACTGTATCTGGCCAATGGGGTGGCGTTAAAAAAATTGCGCGGCCAATTGCAGCGCACCAGCGATCATTGGCAAAGTTACCGCCTGATCGGCGATTGGCTAAAGGACAACGAAACAGCGACTGAGGGAACGGCGGTTCAACTGCAGCTGATCGATCAAACGGACCCACGGCTGTTCACCATGAAAAGCAACAACGCTGGCCAATTGTTGCAGGGGCTGAACATCAACGATCATTTGCGTGGCGGCGCCCTGACCATCAACGCGGTTCTCACCAACCCTGGCGACAACCGTGCCTACACGGGATCGATCCAAATCAACGATCTGCGCCTGGCCAAGGTGCCGTTGTTGGCGCGCATTATCACCCTGGCCTTTCCCACCGGCTTGCTGCAAACCTTGGGGGGGGAGGGGATTGCCTTTGACCAGCTGTACACCGATATCGCCCGCCAACAGGCGCTGCTGACCCTGACCAACGGGCGGCTGCGCGGCACATCGCTGGGCCTGACCATGAAGGGGCAGGTGGATCTGAACAAAAGCCAGCTGGATCTTAGCGGCGTGGTGGTGCCGGCCTATATGCTGAACAACCTGTTCGCCCGCATCCCCCTGATCGGCGATCTGCTGGGCGGGGATGCCGACGGCGGGCTGTTGGCCAGCAATTACCGCGCCAAGGGGCCGATCGATGATCCGTCGGTCTCGGTAAACCCCCTTAGCCTGTTAACCCCTGGCGCGCTGCGTGGCATTTTTGGCAGCGGCGCCCCCACCACCACTCCACCCACCCCTAAACCCTGAGCCAATCCTTAATGACCCCATCCCCCACCACGCCCACCACCACCCCTCCAACCAGCTGCGGCTATATCGGCCTGATCGGCCTGCCCAACGCTGGCAAATCCACCCTGGTTAACCGCTTGGTTGGCGAAAAGGTCAGCATCGTCAGCGCCAAACCGCAAACCACCCGCAGCGTGATTTTGGGCATTGCCCATCACGGCCCAACCGAACTGGTGTTGGTGGATTTGCCGGGCTTTACGGTTAGCCGCAAGGCTGAGGTCAAAACCCTGCGCGCCGCGTGGGCTGAGGGGATTGAGCAGGCGGATGAGCTGTTGTTGATGGTCGATGCCACCCAGCCGCATCAGCAAAGCCTGCCGGCGCTAGTAGCAATGGTCGCGGCGCAAAAACGCCCCGTCACCCTGGCGCTGAACAAAATTGATGCCGTGCCCAAACTCGATTTGTTGCCGCTGATCGCCGAATGGCAGGGGCGGCTGGCGGTGCTGAACATCGAAAATCAAATGATCTTCCTGATTTCCGCCCTGAACGGTAACGGGGTTGAGGATTTGGTGGCGCATTGGCAAACCCGCCTGCCCCAGGGGCCTTGGCTGTTTGGCAGCGAGATGACCACCGACCAGGACCCGATGATCCGCCTGGCCGAACTAACGCGGGAGGTGATGATGCACCTGCTGCAGGACGAATTGCCCTATAACACCAAGGTGGCCACCGAAGTGTTCAAACCGCTGCGCGGCGGCCGTTACCGCATTGAACAGGTGGTACGGGTATCCCACCCACGGCATCAGGCGATGGTGGTGGGCTCGCAAGGCGAAATGATCCGACGGATCAGCATCCGCGCCCGCCTGAACATCCACGCCGCGCTGGGCATCGACAGCGATCTGTTCCTGCGGGTGCTGGTAACCAAATAGCTGGCTTAAAAAGGCAATTTGAAGCCGGGTGGAAGTGCCAACCCACCGGTTAGTTTTGCCATATCGGCGGCCTGCTGTTGGTCAATGCGGTGCTTGGCGTCGTTAAAGGCCACCACGATCAAATCCTCCAACACCTCAACCTCGGTTGGATTGACCAGCGATGGATCGATTTTCAAGCCCAACAAATCGTTTTTGCCGTTCAGGGTGGCACGCACCAAACCGCCGCCTGAAGATCCCTCAACCACCGTTTCGGCCGCCCGATCCTGCAGCTCCTGCATTTTGGCTTGCATTTGTTGCGCCTGACGCATCAGGCCGTTTAGCTGTTTCATGGTCAAACACTCCCTTAAAGAAAAGTCACCCCCAACAAACCATATCTAAGCCTTGGATACAACCGTTCCGTTCGATTCCTGCCCAAAACCACAGTCCACTTAAATTCCCCTCCCGCGGAGGGGTGGCAGGCGAAGCCTGACGGGGTGGTTCTTGCTGACACCAATGCTTTAAACGCTTGTCGGGCACAGCCCCTTTAAAAGCTTGTCGGGCACAGCCCCTTTAAAAGCTTGTCGGGCACAGCCCTCCGGGGTGGTGCTTATCTTGGTGGTTGATGCGCTGCGGGCAGCAGTATGTTTGCATTATTTGTTATAAGGACCACCCCGTCAGGCTTCGCCTGCCACCCCTCCGCAAGAGGGGAATTAGTGGGGAATTACCCCAGCCGATAATTCGGCGCTTCCTTGGTAACCGTGATATCGTGCACGTGGCTTTCTTGCATGCCGGCGCTGGTGATTTTTAGGAAGCGGCAATTTTCCTGCATCGCGGCGATATCGGCGTTGCCGGTGTAGCCCATGGAGGCGCGCAGGCCCCCCATCAATTGATGCACCACCGCCGCCACGCTGCCCTTATGCGGCACCCGCCCCTCAACCCCCTCTGGCACCAATTTGATGCTGGGGCTTTGGTTGCTTTGGAAATAGCGGTCGGCGGAGCCAGCCGTCATCGCCCCCAAACTGCCCATGCCGCGATAGGATTTATAGGTGCGCCCCTGGTACAAAAACACCTCCCCCGGCGATTCATCGGTGCCCGCCAGCAAGCTGCCCAGCATGACGCAGTCAGCCCCCGCGGCAATCGCCTTGGCCAAATCGCCAGAATAGCGAATGCCGCCATCGGCGATCAGCGGAATGCCGGCCGGCCTGGTCACCGCGGCGCAATCAGCAATCGCGGTCAGTTGCGGCACCCCAACCCCCGCGACGATACGGGTGGTGCAAATCGATCCTGGGCCAATGCCAACCTTGATCGCATCCACCCCACAATCGATCAGGGCCCGGGCCGCCTCAGCCGTCGCGATATTGCCAGCCACCAACTGCACCGCGGATGACAGTTGCCGCACCGCCCGCACCGTTTCCAACACCATGGCGGAGTGCCCATGGGCGGTGTCGACCACAATCGCGTCCACCTCAGCCTCCAGCAGCGCCGCTGCCCGCTCAAGCCCCCCAGCCCCTGTGCCAACCGCTGCCGCCACCCGCAGGCGCCCCTTGGCATCCTTGCTGGACAGCGGGTGGCTAACCGCCTTTTCGATGTCCTTCACCGTGATCAGCCCCACGCAATGCCGCTGATCATCCACCACCAACAGTTTTTCAATCCGATGCTGGTGCAGCAACCGTTTCGCCTCCTCCTTCGTCACCTTTTCATCAACGGTGATCAGGTTGTCGCGCCGCATCAGCTGCGCCACTGGCTCGCCGCCATTCTCCGCAAAGCGCACATCGCGGTGGGTGATAATGCCCACCAGCTGATGGCTGCCCCGCGCGATTACCGGAATGCCCGAAATGCCATGTTGGTTCATCAGCGCCTTAACATCCGCCAGCGTCTGATCGGGATAGATGGTGATCGGGTTCACCACCATGCCGGATTCAAATTTTTTCACCCGCCGCACCTCATCCGCCTGCGCGCCTGGCGAAAGGTTGCGATGCAGCACCGCAATCGCGCCCAGCTGCGCCATGGCAATCGCCATCGGTGCCTCACTCACCGTATCCATCGCCGCTGCAGCTAGGGGGATTCCCAGCGCCAAATTCTGGCTAAAACGGCTGGCCAACCCCACCTCAGCCGGCAACACATCGGACGCCGCCGGCTCCAACAACACATCATCGAATGTATAAGCTTCCCGCAACTGCATTTTAACCCTCCCAGCCATTGGTAATCGGATAACGTC
This sequence comes from Alphaproteobacteria bacterium, assembly GCA_044345375.1. GTDB lineage: Bacteria > Pseudomonadota > Alphaproteobacteria > CAISOG01 > CAISOG01 > CAISOG01. The sequence continues at coordinate 20,782 of JBIJBF010000011.1, read as the reverse complement.
GATCACGACCAAAAGCCTTGGCCGTTAATTTGATGCCGGGCGGCGATTGACGGCGCTTGTACTCCGCCTGCTTCAACCAAAGCTGCACTTTTGCCACCAGCGCGCGGGGGTAGCCCGCCGCCACCAACTCCTCCCCCGTGCTGCCAATTTCAATCAGCGACCGCAGCATCGCATCCAGCTGGTCATAGGGGGGCAGCTTGTCTTGATCGGTCTGGTTGGGGCGCAGCTCAGCCGTGGGGGGGCGTTGCAGAATCGCATCGCCAATCACCTGGCCGGCGGGCCCCTGAAAATTGCGGATGTAATGGCTGTTGCGCCAGCGCGCCAGCTCATAGACCTTTGTTTTGTAAAGATCTTTCAGCAGGGCAAAACCGCCGCACATATCGCCATACAGGGTGGCGTAGCCCACCGACATTTCGGATTTGTTGCCGGTTGACAGCACCAATTGGCCAAATTTGTTGGACAGGGCCATCAGGATCATGCCGCGCAACCTTGCCTGAATATTCTCCTCCGTGCTATCAGATTCCGTGTCGCTGAACAGCGCGTCCAGCATGTTGGAAAAGCCGCGCATCGCTGGCGAAATCGACACCGTGTCCAGATCGATGTTCAGGGTTTTGACCAGCTCCGCCACATCGTCATAGCTTTGCTGCGCGGTATAGGGGGATGGCATAAACACCGCATGCACCGCGTCACGCCCCAGCGCATCCACCGCAATCGCCACCGTCAGCGCCGAATCGATCCCACCCGACAGCCCAACCAACACGCCCTTGGCAAAGCCATTTTTGTGGACATAGTCCTGCAGCCCCAGCACCAACGCTTGGTACACATCCTGCAACGGATCAACCGCCTGCAATCTGGGCGGATCGTTGCAGATCAGGTTGCCATCGTCACCAATTTGCCAGTGGGTCAGCACCACCTCCTCCTGCCAACCGTTCAGCACCAGCTGAATCTCACCCTTGACCGTCATCACAAAACTGCGGCCATCAAACACCAATTCGTCCTGACCGCCCACCTGGTTGACATAGATCAGCGCGCGCCCATTGGCCATGGTTTGCGCCTTGGCCATGTTGACCCGCTCCCCCCACTTATGCTCCTCAAAAGGCGAGCCGTTGATGCAGATCAAGATTTCCGCGCCCTGCCGGGTTAAATATTCGCCGACATCGGGGTACCACATATCTTCGCAAATCATCAGGCCAAAGCGGTGGTTTTTGAACAGGATGGGTTCCGGCAGGGGGCCCGCGGCAAACAGCCGTTTTTCGTCAAACACCCCGTAGTTGGGCAATTCTTTTTTCAGGCGCACCGCCTGAATCTCCCCATCCGCCAACAACAGCAGGGCGTTGTACAAACGGTCGTTCTCCAGCCAGGGCGCGCCCACCACCATCCCCGCCGATTGATTTTTGGTCACGGTGGCCAATTGCTGCACATTTTGCCGACAGGCGCGCACAAAATCAGCCGACAGCACCAGATCGTCAGGGGGATAGCCCGACACCACCAACTCCGAAAACACCACCAGATCGGCCTTTTTCTTGACCGCATCCTGATACGCCCGGTCAATCATGGCCAAATTTTTGGCCAAATGCCCCACATACGGGTTGGTTTGCGCAATCGCAATCACCAACGCCTTGCCCTGACCCTTTGCCATTTTTTTGCTTATCCCCGCTATGTTTTGCCCGCAGGTTAGGAGCTTTGCCAGATTTTGGCTAGAGCAAAACCCTAAAATGGTTGCAAAACCGCCAGCAGCACGATGGCGATCAACAGCAGGGTGGGGATTTCGTTGATCCGCCGATAGAATCGACCGCTGCGGGTGTTGCACCCAGCCGCAAAATCCTTGCGACACTTGGCCAAAAATCCGTGGAACCCCGCCAATACCAACACCAGCAACAATTTGATATGCACCCAGCCAGCCTGCAATTTTTCGGGCATCACAACCAACATGGCAATGCCGAACACAAACACCAGAATCATCGCGGGGTTCATGATGATGCGCAGCAGCCGACGTTCCATGATTTGGAACAGCTGATCCGCCTCCCCCTTCGCCAGCACATCGGCATGATAGACATACAGCCGCGGCAGATAAAACAGCCCCGCCATCCATGCCACCATCGCAATCAGGTGCAGGGCTTTGAGGATCAGATAAGTCATGGCTTGGCTGTCTATGTTGGGCGATCTATTTGTTAAACCGAAAGATAATGCGCCCCTTGGTCAGGTCATAGGGGGTCATTTCGACATTCACCCTGTCCCCAATCAACACCTTGATCCGGTTTTTGCGCAGCTTGCCAGAGCTCATCGCCAGAATGACATGCTCATTCTCCAGCTTCACGCGGAACATCGCATTGGGCAGCAATTCCGTCACTACCCCAGAAAATTCAATTAGGTCTTCTTTGCTCATTACACCATCATCAACGTTGAATAAGCTATTGCTCTAACTGTTTGATGACCATAAAGCAAGCGTTTCGCGGTGACTTGGTCGAAGAGGGGGAGCGCCTAACCCAAATTCAGAATCTTCAGCCAGTCTGGCGGTGTATCCGCAACGCCTGATGCGGCGGCAAATTCGGCAGGATGTTGCATCCATTCTTGCATCGCCGCCGCCAACTGCACAGCCAATTGATCACTTTCCATCACCATTTTGGCCAAGCCAAGTTTGGCCATCACCGCGGCATTGGCGGCCTGATCGCCATCCAGCGACGCGGCAAAGGGGATCAGGATCGCCGGCCGCCGCACGGCCAGCAACTCCGCCACCGTGCTGGCGCCCGCGCGCGCGATCACGCCGTCACTGCTGGCGTAGCGTTCGCCCATATCTTGGAAAAAGGGTGCCAATTCCGCCACCACCCCCAATTCGGCGTAGCGACGCTGCAACGCCGCACAATCTTTTTCGCCGCACTGTTGGCTCAGCCGCACCCGGGCGCGCAGGGCTGGATCCAGCAACGCCAACGCCTCAGGCAGCAATTGGGCGAACAGGCTGGCCCCCTGGCTGCCGCCAATCACCAACCAATGCCAGCTCTGATCCAGTGCGGGCGCCTGCCACGCCGTAAAGGCCTGCACAACGCTGGCGCGGATGGGGGTTCCTGTTACCAACAGCTTGCCGGCAAAGGCGGAGGGCAGCCCCTTAAGCTCTGGCAAGCCAGCCGCCTGCAGATCCGCGAAACGCAGCAGCCAGCGGTTGGCCGCGCCCAGCTTGGCATTGCCCTCATGCAGCACCACCCGCGCCCCCCAACACCAGGCCGCCAGCACGCTGGGCACGCTGGCATAGCCGCCAAAGCCAACCACAGCGACCGGGCGATCGCGCAAACCATGATAAAGCGCCTGCGCAAAGCCTACCCCCAAGCGCAGCAAGCCCAAACATTTGGCCAAAGCCCCCCTGCGCCTTGGGGTGCCCGCAACAATGCGGCGCTGCAAGCTGGCCGGCCAATCGCCCAAAAAGCGCTGCCCCCGCGCATCGCTAAGGATCACCGCACGCACGCCCATCGGCTGCAACAACTGCGCCAGGGCCAGGGCGGGGAACACATGGCCGCCGGTGCCGCCCGCAGCCAACCACACGGTTGGCGCTTTTCTACCCCTTGCCAACCACACGGTTGGCGATTTGCTTGGATGATTTTTTAATGGGGGTTTGGTCTGGGATTTGCGCAACAATCAGCACCCAATAAAAAAGACCAGAAAAAGCGGAGGTTGGACCCCCCCCTGATAACGAATGCGAAGCGGAGGTTGGACCAATGACCCAAGTCTAACTGGTTACGGTTGCTGCCTTTCGGCCCTGGCCGGTTTGGCCAGCGACCTGCCCATCAGCCAACCTCCACCCCCAATATGGCGGCAAGCACGGCGTTCGGCAAGAGGCTGTGTAGGTTTGTGGATGCGTTCGCCTCATATGGCACCATCTTACCCCGATTTTGCAGGGATGATGCGCCGCAGGGTTGTTGAATTTGGTTGCAGAAAAGTTTTTTGTATATATTATATGAAAATTATTTATGTTTTAATTGGTATTTAAGCGAGCAGAACCATGATTGCAGACGTAGCGAACTTATCCCCAGAGCTTCAACAAGCGTTTGATGCTTTGAATAGCGAGCATGATGACAAACAGTTTGGCCAAGCGATGGAGACTCTTCTTCTTCATATCACCAATCCAGTGGTTATAAGAAAGTTGTTAACGGATTGGGATAACGCCGTTCGCGGCGCCACGATTAATCATATTAAGGACAAAATAAAAACAATAAACAATGAAGATTTAATAAAATCTTTGATTGCTTACTTCAATACAAAAGCATGCAATGACAGCATAAATGGCTATCACAGCGATGAGCAAGTTCTTATAGTTAAAACAGTTGCCTCTTCTATAAAAACAGATGAAATACTAGAAAAATTTCTGGCAGTCCAGAAAAAAACTGTCAATAATGTTGCAATACGAGCAATTGCTGAACGATTAAATGAGCCATTCATACAGCAATCTCTACTGCACAGCTTAGACAGCGAAGATCCTTTTGCGCGCCTAAACGCAGCCAATATCTTGCTAAATCAAGACCATAAGAATGTTGCGCCAACCGATTCGAAGGAAAAAGCTGTTACGGCTTTGGTTGCAATGCTTGAAAACCCAGCCATGAACCTATCGGCAGCGAAGATCTTGTTACATGTAAGAAATAAAAATTTGGTAAAAATCACCGACAAGACACAATCTTGTCAAATAGTCGTTGAGTATTTAGGGAGCCTAGCTGAGGGTGATACCGTTGACTTGAAGGCTGTTCTAGCTATTGCACCGCAGGAAGGCGTTTCAGAAGGGTTGCCCAAGCTGGTTAAGCTGTTTCGACATAAAGATCCAAATGTTGTAACAACCGCAATCACGGCTATTGCATCGCGCGCAAGTGACCCCATGGTGTTGCCCACGCTGGTTGATTTGCTTCAAGATGATCGTTGGCAGGTTGTCTGCAAAACAATTGAAGCTCTTACACCACCGCCAGATGATCTTTTGCCAACACTGGTTGATCTGTTGCAACATAAAAACGATGATATTGTAACAGCCACGATTAATGCTCTTGCATCGCGGGCAGACGACCCAATGGTATTGCCTAGGCTGGTTGAATTATTGGAAAACGACAACACGCATATCGTCCGAACCGCCCTTAGTGTTCTTTTACCACACGCAGCTCGCCCAGAAATCTCGCCCAAACTGGTTACGCTGTTGCAATATGCGGTTGAGGATCAGTGGCCTGAAGTATATCGCCTGCCAATCGCCAACGCGCTTATTGATGCAGGTGTAGACAGCCCCGAAGCTTATGCCACCATAGCTAATCAGTACAATTGGAGGCAAGGCGCGAAGACGCTGGCCCAAGCCCAGCACCCAGTGTTGGCGCTGAAAGCGCTTTTGAGGTCTGATGAGGAGGACTTGTCAACACTGGAAGGGCAATTGCAGGGGGCTGTGTCCACGCTTACAGCGACCGACCAACAATACTATTTTGTAGCCTGTAGCATACCGCTTGATGAGGAAACACGCGAGAAAATCGGAATTTTGTTGGATAAAACATATTACGCGGCAATGGTTGGAAGTTATCTGGCGTTATTTCAAGATTACAACAAACCCGGCCCCAAGGAATCATATCTGTCGTTTAAAAACTGGAAAATTCCGTCACCTTTGCCAGAAGATTTGGATACCCTGCATCAAAATCAGAAAAAACTCAGTAAGGTTTTGGCTGCTGAGTGGTGGTTGGCTAATGACAATCGCTTTTCACCAGCAAATATGCCCAGGTCCTTAGAGTTTGAAGTGTTCTTAGAGCCTGAAGGCAGCACCCCTGAAGAGTGCTTATCCGACACCCAAACCCCCGAAATAATTGACCCGCCACACGCCCACCAACCGTACAACCCCCACGGCTACACCAGATAACCCCCCCCCAAAAAAACCGCAACCATCCTCTCAGCAATCTTGAAAAACAGGCGGGATTTTTTTCACTATCTCTTGACATCCGCGCCAACTCTCATTTTATTAGGGTTGCGAAAGATGCTTGTTGCCGCCGTCACATTTGGTTACTATCGCGCCATCGTTGTATTTCCTTCCACTCTTGGCTCAGATCTTGGGCCACTCTTAGGAATTAAGCCGTAGAAACCATGGCAATTTTCTTGTTCACATCCCCTAAATTTTCCTTCATCAACCCTGTGCGCCGTGGTTATTGGCGCAGCTTAGGGCTGGCCGTTATCTGCTCGGCAAGCTTGGTGGGGTGCAATTCACCGCTTGGCGGGAAAATTGGCACCAAACCTGATATCGCGCCATTTCTGGGCGACCGGCCTAGCGCGTCACGCGGGGATGGTGGCTACAACAACCAAAGACCAACCGGCACGGTGGTGGGGGAAAAGGTGGCGCGGCTGCGCAGCGATTTGGGGCTGTTGCAGGACAATTTGGCCAACCACAACACCGAATTGATGGGCGTTCGCCAAGAAACGGTCAACCAATCGCAGGCCTATCACGGCATTGTCGCCGCGATCAATTCGCGCCTGCAAATCGGCACCACCCCTGGCAACCCCGTGCTGGTGCAGCAGTGGACGCAGGCGCAGCAGCAGCTGGAATTCGTGGGCACCGCCAGCGGCAAATTGAACAATCTGGCCAACACGGTGGCTGGCGAATCCTCATTCTCCTCCTACCTGCTCGATAGCGTGCGTTCCACCTATTCCCTGTCGGGCGGGATTGATGAGGATCATCGGCAGTTGGCGATTCTTGAGGATGAGGTGAACCGCACCATCGTGCTGATCGACCGCCTGTTGCGCGAAATCAGGGAGGATGTGGACCGTCAGGGTGCCTATGTCGGGCGCGAGCGGTTGAACCTGAACAGCCTGGCTCTGGCGGTTGGCAAGGGATCCTTTACCCCCACGGTTAACTCCATCAGCAGCAATATTGATGGCTTGGGCCGTCAACCCGCCGCCTTGGCCTTTCCCGCCAACAACTTTGCCCCAATTTCCCCCTTGCCCAGCGCGCCGCTGCCCAGCATCTCAGCCGCAGCTGCCAACGCCACCACCGCAACCGGTTTGCCCTTTGTGATCATTCGCTTTGACAAGCCCAGCGTGGCCTATGAGAGCGAGTTGCAGGCCAGCACGCAGGAAATTTTGCGGCGTTCGGCCACCGCCCGCTTTGACGTGATCGCGGTTGCGCCGCTGAAACAACGGGGCAGCAACAGCCTGACCTCTGCCCTGAAACAGGCTGAGGCGGTGAAAAAAGCGCTGATCCGTCAGGGCATTGTGCCCGATCGCATCTCAATCGGTAGCAAAAGCAGCGGGTCGGTGCTTTATAATGAAGTTCAAGTTTTTGCCAGCTAGGCTGGCGGGCTTGCTGACATCCCCATAAAAGTCTGGCGCGGAAGATGTCTGATAAAATTTTGTCAATTGGCTGGGATCGCTTTGCCCAAGACACGCTAGAGCTCGGCAAGCAGCTAAGGGCGTTGCAGGGCAACTGGCAGGCGCTGGTGGCCATCACCCGCGGGGGGTTGATTCCCGCCGCCTTGATCGCCCAAACCCTGGACATCCGGTTGATCGATACCTTGTGCGTGCAAAGCCGTGATGAAGACAAAACGATCCAGTCAGAACCGCAAGTGATCAAATCGCTGGCTCCCCTGACCCAATCGCTGCACCCTGAGCAGCTGCTGGTGATTGACGATTTGGTGGATACCGGCCTAACCGCTGGGATAGTGCGCCAACACTGGCCGCAGGCCTATCTGGCCACCGTTTACGCCAAACCCGCCGGCCGCCCCTTTGTGGATCGTTTTGTGCAGGAGGTGGCGCAAGACATCTGGATCCATTTTCCGTGGGAACCAACCCCCGCATAAATGCCAAAATGACCCGCTACATCCCCCGTCTTTACGTTGAACAGCCGCTAAACGCTGCGGCCAATCTGTTGCTGAACGCTGGCCAAAGCCATTACCTAACCCGCGTGCTGCGGCGCCAATCCGGCGATACGGTGCTGCTGTTTAACGGCTGTGATGGCGAATGGGCAGGATCGCTGACCCCGCCGACCAGCAAAAACGGGGTGGTGGGGGTAACCCAGCTGCAGCAAACCCTGGCGCAACCGATCGATCCCCCGCTGACCCTGGCCTTTGCGCCGCTGAAACCCGCGGCGATGGCGGTGTTGATCGGTCAAGCAACCGAGCTGGGGGTCACCGCCCTGCAGCCCTTGCGGATGGCGCATGGATTGCCGGAAGGGCTTACACAAGCCAACAAATGGCACAGCTATAGGGTTGAGGCGGCGGAAAGCAGCGGCCGTTGCAGCCTGCCCACCATCTTGCCTCTCAAGACGCTGCAACAATGGTTGCAAGAACCAGAGGTGGAAACGGCCTGGCTGTGGGGGGATGAACGGCTGCAGGCCGCCCGCCTGCCAGATATTTTGCGCAACACCGCCCCAACAGGCTTGCTCATCGGGCCAGAAGGCGGCTTTAGCGTTGAGGAGTTTGCGCAGCTGCAGGCAACGCCATGGCTGCTGCCCTGCCGGTTAAGCGATCGGGTGGTGCGGGCTGAAACCGCGGCGCTGATTGGCCTGTCTGGCCTTACCCTACATCGCCCTTAAGAACGCGATCCATGCACCCGTGCTGGCTGGCCATAGGCGATTGTGTAGGCGGCAATCTCACCGCGCACCAGGCTGCCGGCGCCAATCACGCAACCACGGCGCAGAATGGCGCCATCCAGCAGCACGCAGTTGGCGCCAATCCACACATCATCCTCAACCACAATGCCGCCACGGCTGGGCAAAAATCCCTGATCCTTGATCAAACGGCTGGCATCGGCAAAACCGTGGTTGGTGGGCGCAAAGGTGCAGTTGGCGGCAATCGCCACATCTTGGCCGATCACCACCCCGTTGCCGCTGTAAATCACGCAGCCGGAGTTGATCACGCTGCCAGCGCCGATGGTGACATCCCCCACCCCACCAGCTGGCTTGATTTTGACAAAGGCATCGATCACCACCCCCGCGCCGATGATCAGCCGCGTGCCGCGCACCGAATCCTCAAGATCCGCCAAGGGCGAAATACGGGCACTGGGGTCAATCGAAATCATGGCTTATCCCCATCAAAGTGGTCAGCTAGATTTTGCGGAACACCAAACTGGCATTGGTGCCGCCAAAGCCAAAGGAGTTGGAAAGAACCACATCCACCTTTTTTTCTTTGGCGGTTAACGGCACCAAATCAATGCCTAAGCAAGATTCGGATGGATTTTCCAAATTCAAGGTTGGCGGCAGCAAGCCGTTTTGCATCGCCAGCACGCTGTAAATCGCCTCAACACTGCCAGCAGCGCCCAACAAATGGCCGATCGAGGATTTGGTTGAGGACATCGAAACGCCATCCACCGCGCTGCCAAACAACGCCTTGACCGCCTTAACCTCAATTTCATCGCCCAGTGGGGTTGAGGTGCCGTGGGCGTTGATATAGCCCACCTGATCAGGGTTGATCTTGGCGTTTTTCAAGGCCGACCGCATCGCCCGAAAGGCACCGTCACCATCTGGCGCTGGCGCGGTGATGTGGTGTGCATCGCCCGACATCCCATAACCGATAATCTCAGCGTAGATTTTGGCGCCGCGTTTTTTGGCGTGCTCATACTCCTCAAGCACCACCACGCCCGATCCCTCACCCATCACAAAGCCATCGCGCGCCTGATCCCACGGGCGTGACGCCCGCTCAGGCGAATCGTTAAAACTGGTGGCCAGAGCGCGGGAGGCGCAAAAGCCGGCCATCCCCAGCCGACAAACCGCCGCCTCAGTCCCGCCCGCCACCATCACATCAGCATCGCCAAACATGATCAGGCGGCTGGCATCGCCAATCGCATGCGCACCGGTTGAACAGGCGGTCACCACCGCGTGGTTCGGGCCCTTAAAGCCATAGTTGATCGATATATGGCCAGAGGCCAAGTTGATCAGGGCAGATGGGATAAAGAACGGGCTGATCCGCCGCGCGCCCCGATCCGCCAAAATATAAGAGGATTCGGTAATCGCCGGCAGGCCGCCAATACCAGATCCCACCATCACGCCGGTTTGCTCAAGATCCGCCGCCGCGGTTGGCTTCCATCCAGAATCTTCCACGGCCTGCGCCGCCGCAACCAACGCCAGCTGGATAAAGCGATCCATCCGACGATGCTCTTTTTCTGGAATCCACTCAGCCAAGTCCAACTGGCCATCGCTGGCGGCGCCAACCGGCACCAGCCCAGCGATTTGCGCGCCAAGATCGCTGACATCAAAATGGGTGATGCTGCTGATGCCCGAATCGCCATGGATCAGCCGACGCCAATTGGCATCGACCCCACAGCCCAAGGGGGTTACCAAGCCCAAACCGGTAACGACAACGCGGCGCATCAGCAAGCCCCCCTACCCGATTGTTCGACTGTTACCATCAAAAACCACAGGAATCATCAAAAACTAGGCAGCGTTTGCCTCAACATAGGTGATCACATCGCCGACGGTGGCGATTTTTTCGGCGGCGTCATCAGGAATTTCACAGCCAAAATCTTCTTCAAAGGCCATCACCAACTCAATCTTGTCCAGGCTGTCGGCGCCCAGATCGTTGATGAAGTGCGACTTTTCAGAGATGTTTTCTTTCGGTACATCCAATTTTTCTGACACGATTGCAATGACTTGTGCGGTTACGCTGGCGTTGGTCATCGAAGTTTCCTTTCTAGGTGTTTAACAAAACAGTGGGGTTTTAAGAAGAAATTTGTCGTTAGGCAGTGGTTTTAGGCAATTTTTTAACAAAACTCAAGCGTGAAAAACATCGATTCGCATCTTGGGTTAAATCATGATCATGCCGCCGTTGATATGCAAGGTTTGCCCCGTCAAATAGCCAGACTCGTTGCTGCTTAGAAACACCGCCGCTGCGGCAATATCCTCAACCGTGCCAAAGCGCCGCTGCGGAATCCGCTCCAACATCTTGGCCTTAACCTCCTCAGGCAGGGCATCGGTCATCGGGGTGGCGATAAAGCCTGGCGCGATCACGTTGCAGGTGATGTCACGGCTGGCCACCTCCTGCGCCAAGGATTTGCTAAAGCCAATCAGGCCAGCCTTGGCGGCGGCGTAGTTGGTTTGCCCAGCGTTGCCCATCACGCCCACCACCGAACTGATGCTGATAATCCGCCCCCACCGCCGCGCCATCATATCCTTGATCAACGCCTTGGTCAGGCGCACCGCGGCACTGAGATTCAGCTCCAACACCTCAGCCCAATCGGCCTCCTTCATCCGCAGCAGCAGGGCATCGCGGGTAATACCGGCGTTGTTGACCAAAATATCCACCGCCAAGCCCTTGGCCTTAATCGCCTCAACCAACGCGGCCGGCCCCTCAACCGTGCTCATGTCCGCCACCTGTGGGATCAGCCGCGCCCCAAATTGCGTCGCCAGCTCATCCAGTTTGGATTGGCGGGTGCCGCTGGCGATCACGGTTGCGCCCTGTTGCAACAGCTTTTCCACCAAGCCTTGGCCAATACCGCCGGTCGCGCCGGTTACCAGCGCCGTTTTGTTGGAAAGATCAAACATCACCACCACCCCTGTACGTCAAAATACTGACGCGACTATTCCACAAGTTCCGTCTTACTTCCACCGCATTTTTTGGCTAGGATCACCCAAAGTTTTCCGTTATCCAACCATTCTATCCTTAGAAAAGAATTGCATGCCCCCTCATTCCTCTAAGCACCCGCCCGTTACCAAGGCCATCTTCCCGGTTGGGGGGCTTGGCACCCGCTTTTTGCCCGCCACCAAGGCCATGCCCAAGGAAATGTTGCCGGTGGTGGACAAGCCCCTGATCCAGTATGCGGTTGAGGAGGCGCAGACGGCCGGCATCGCCAATCAAATCTTCGTCACCGGGCGCGGCAAAACGACGATTGAGGACCATTTTGACTACAGCTATGAATTGTCGCACACCCTGGAAACCAAGCACAAAAACGATTTGCTGGAAATGATTCGCCCCCTGCTGCCCACCCCTGGGCAGGTGGCCTATACCCGCCAACAGATTCCGATGGGCTTGGGACATGCGGTGTGGTGCGCGCGTGAGCTGGCCGGGCCCCAAAACGCGGTGGCGGTGCTGCTGGCCGATGATTTGGTGATGGCCGACACCCCATGCCTAAAACAAATGATGCAGGTGTATGAGCAGGTGGGCGGCAATATCGTGGCGGTGATGGAGGTGCCGTTGGAGCATACCAGCCGCTACGGCATTATCGATCCCGGCGCGCAGCATGATCGGCTGATTGAGGTTAAGGGGCTGGTGGAAAAGCCGCGCAGCAACCCCCCATCCTGCTACGCCATTATCGGCCGCTACATCCTGCAACCCGAAATTTTTCAGGCGCTGGACAGCCAAACCAAGGGCACGGATGGGGAGATTCAGCTGACCGATGCCATGGCCACCCTGCTGGAGCATCAACCCTTTCACGCCTATCTGTTTGACGGCAAGCGTTTTGATTGCGGCAACAAAATCGGCTTTTTGGAAGCCAATGTGGCCTTTGCCCTGAACCGGCAGGATTTGGCCGCCGATTTCCGCGACGTGCTTAAACGCTACAACGATTAGATCAGCGACCGATGACCCCACCCCCCGCCTTCCATCAACAGCGGCGTCGGCGTTGGCAAAGGCGCAGGGAACATGTTTTGACCGCTTTGTTCGCGCTGGCCGCCAGCTTGGCGGTGCTGGTCACGATCGGCATGGTGGCAAGCTTGGCCAGGGGCGCGCTGAACTTTTTTCACCATGTTCCCCTGACCGACTATCTGTTTGGCCTGACTTGGCAGCCGCAGAACGAGCAATTTGGCCTGATTCCGTTGCTGCAGGGCAGCCTGCTGGTGGCGTTGACCGCGCTGATCCTGGCGGTGCCGGTTGGGGTGGGGGCGGCGATCTTTCTGGCCGAGTACGCCAGTGATTGGCAAAGACAGCGCTGCAAGCCGCTGCTGGAACTGCTGGCCGGCGTGCCGACGGTGATTTACGGTTTTTTCGCCGCGGTGGTGGTTGCCCCCCTGCTGCATCACGCCGGCAACCGCATCGGTGTTGCGGTGTCGGCCGAAAGCGCGCTGGCCTGCGGCCTGGTGGTGGGCATCATGATCGTGCCCTTTATCGCCTCGCTGTCCGATGACGCCCTGTGCGCGGTGCCGCAAACCTGGCGCGATGCCTCAACCGCGCTGGGCGCGACGCAGGCTGAGACCATTCGCCGCATCGTGCTGCCCGCCGCCCTGCCTGGCTTGATCAGCGCCTGCCTGATTGGCTTTTCCAAGGCGATTGGCCAAACCATGATCGTGCTGATGGCCGGGTCGCTAAGCGCCAACCGCACCCTGAACCCGCTGGAGGGGGTATCCAGCATGACCGCGCAAATCATCACCCTGCTTAGCGGCGATCAGGCTTTTGACAGCGCCCCCACCATGGCCGCCTTTGCCCTGGCCCTGACCCTGTTGATCATCGCCCTGCTGACCAACAGCATCGGCGTCAGCATGAACCAACGCTGGCGCGCCCGCCACGGCAACCGATTCTAACGGGAGATGACCATGCAGCACCCCAAAAATCATGCCGTGCGGTTGCGGCGTGCCAAAAGATTCCGCCGTCACACCCTGCTGGCCTTGCTGATGGCCCTAGGCGTGTTGGGATTTCTGCTGGCCAGCATGGCGATCAAGGGCTGGAACGGCTTTACCGAGGCGCAACTGCAGCTAAGCATCCCGCTCAACACCACCGAAGCCGCAACCACCCCCTTTGCCGCCCTGAAATCGGCATGGGTGGCGCGTTTTGGCGAGCAGGACAGCAGCCGTCGTGCTCTGGAAGCTGTGTTCAGCCGGGGCGCTGAGGATCACCTGAAAACCGCCTTGGCCTCACCCCAAAAACCCACCACCATTACCCTGTGGCTGCCGGCCAGCCAAGCGGTGAAGCGTTTTCTGAAGAACCCCAGCGACAGCGGCTTGGCCGACCTGCTGACCGCCACCCAGCTGGACGCGCTTAGGCAGTTGCAGCAGGCGGGCGACCTGCGGCTAAGACCCAGCGCTAGCTTTTGGCAAAACCCCGATGGCCGCGCCCCAGAATCGGCGGGGATTGCCGGCGCGCTGTTGGGGTCCTTGATGACGATTTTGGTCACCATGGCCGCCGCCCTGCCGCTAGGACTAATGGCCGCCCTGTATTTGGAGGAGTTGGCGCCGCGCCGTCACCCGCTGTTGCGGTGGTGGTGGCATGGGGTTGAGGTGGTGACGATGAACCTGGCCGCCACCCCATCGGTGGTGTTTGGCCTGCTGGGCTTGGCGTTGTTCCTGAACCTGATGCAGTTGCCGCGCAGCGCGCCGTTGGTGGGCGGGTTGGTGCTGGCCCTGATGGCGCTGCCGCTGATCATTATCGCCGCCAGGTCTGCCATCCGCGCCGTGCCCACCGAGCTGCGGGATGCGGCAACCGCCCTTGGCGCCTCGCCCATGCAAGTCACCCTGCACCATGTGCTGCCCGCCGCCTTCCCCGGCATGATCACCGGCGCGGTGTTGGCGCTGGCGCATGTGTTGGGCGAAACCGCGCCGCTGATGCTGATCGGCATGGTCGCCTTTATCACCAGCTATCCCACCAGCTGGCTGCAGCCCGCCACCACCCTGCCGATCCAGATCTATTTGTGGGCCACCAGCCCTGAGCCGGCCTTTGCCAACAAGGCCGCCGCGGCCGCCGTCGTGCTGCTGATCCTGGTGCTGTCGATCAACGCCCTGGCGCAAAAGGCGCGGCGCCGTTGGCGGCAGAAATGGTAGAGAAACCGATGAAGATCGCCATCGCCGGCACCGGCTATGTCGGGCTGGCCAACGCCGTGCTGCTGGCGCAAAACCATCAGGTGGTGGCACTGGATATCGCGCCCGAAAAGGTGGCGATGATCAACGCCAGGCAGTCGCCGATTGCGGAGGGGGAGCTGGCGGCGTTTTTGGCCAACCAACCGCTGAACCTGCGCGCCACGCTGGACCCGCATGAGGCCTATCGCGACGCCGATTTCGTCATCATTGCCACCCCCACCGATTACGACCCCCTAAGCAATTTTTTCAACACCAGCTCGGTTGAGGCGGTGATTGGGCAGGTGATGGCGATCAACCCAAAAGCCGTGATGGTGATCAAATCAACGGTGCCGGTGGGCTTTACCGCCAAAACCAGCGCGACGCTGGGCTTCGACAACCTGATCTTTTCGCCGGAGTTTCTGCGGGAGGGTAAGGCGCTGCACGACGTCCTGTACCCATCGCGAATTGTGGTGGGCGAACAGTCGGCGCGGGCGACGCAGCTGGCGGCGCTGTTGCAACAGGGCGTACGCAACACCGATATCCCCCTGCTGTTCACCGGTTCGACGGAGGCTGAGGCGATCAAGCTGTTTTCCAACACCTATCTGGCGATGCGGGTGGCCTATTTTAATGAGCTGGACAGCTACGCCGCCGCCCATGATCTGGATTCGCGCCAAATCATTCAGGGCGTCGGGCTGGACCCGCGCATCGGCAACCATTACAACAACCCATCCTTTGGCTATGGCGGTTATTGCCTGCCCAAGGATACCAAGCAACTGCTGGCCAATTACCACGACGTGCCGCAGGATCTGATTCAGGCCATCGTCGCCTCAAACACCACCCGCCAGGACTTTATCGCTGAGGCGATTTTGGCCAAAAACCCCAAGGTGGTCGGCATTTTCCGCCTGATCATGAAGGCGGGATCCGACAATTTCCGCACCTCATCCATCTTCGGCATCATGGAACGCATCCAGGCGCGTGGCATCCCGATGCTGATCTTTGAGCCCAGCTTAGCAACCGACCGCTTTGGCGACACCCCCGTCATCCACGACCTGGCCAGCTTTAAACAACAGGCCGACCTGATCATCGCCAACCGAATGACCGCCCAACTAACCGACGTCGCCACCAAAGTCTTTACCCGCGACCTGTTTGGTGGGGATTAGGGGGGGGTGTTTTTTGATTCACACGCTCTTGACACCATCTGCAAAAAATATTTTAAATATATTTATTCCACCACTAAAAATTTTATTGAAGGAGCACAAAAAATGACCAACAATGTTAACGCCGCGCAATCAAATAATTCCAACACAATCCCTGAGGAGCATTGGGAACAATTTGAAGGCGATCTCGCCACTCTTCAACAAAACACTACCGATGTAGAACTATCTATATATGAAGTATTGGCAGAACAGCAGAATACTCTAGCAAAATAATTCAAGATATTCTCCTGTTACTATCAAAATAGGGATTCAAAAAGCTTGGGGGAATGTTGGCCTAGCGCCCTTCCCCCAAGCTTTCTTCCCCTCTACCGCAGACTGGCTTGGCGGTTCATGACATCAAGCGGTGTTCACCAGAACCTTTGACAATTTTGGCCATTTTTGCTAATTTCAGTAAAATGGCAAAAATATTTGGGCTGGAGGGTGCAACCATGCTTTCGCTAACCGCAACCGAGTTTTTCAGCAATCCTGGACGGCGGAATCAGGAGGTGCAGCGTCAGGCGATTGAGGTCAAAAGCCACGGCCGACCGGTTGGCTATTACGTGTCTCCGGCAGAATATCAACGGTTGCAGGCGATGGCGCACCGCGCTGCTGAACCTGGGGCTTACAACTCGATCAAGCCGCTGGTCCATGCGCGCCGCGATGACATTCTCGCGCTGGCCAAAAAATACGGCATCACGGATATTTACCTGTTCGGATCGGTCGCGCGCGGCGATGATGGGCCGCACAGCGACATTGATTTTCTGGTCGAATACCCGCCAGAAAAACCATTCTCCGAGGATGATTTGGGCTTTATCGGCGAGCTGCAAGAAATGTTCGGCAAGCGCAAAATAGACGTGGTGCGTCATGAGATGATCGACACCCAGCTGAAACCGTCGATCCTTGAGGGGGCGATCGCGCTATGACAAAAAACCAAGCAGGTGCATGCTCAGCTATGTGGCAAGCCTAACAAAACCCTCTCCGCAGTCTTCAACACCAACATCAGCAGCATCGGGTTGACCGGCGATTCGATCAAGCCGCGCGACAGGTAAAACCGCTTGGCCTGCAGGGATTTTGCGTGCACCAGCAGCCCCATCACTCCCCCCATAAAACTGAGTATTTGGCGGGCTTGCAGGGCGCGCCGGGTTGCATCCAGCAACAGGGCTTTGCCAATGCCCTGATTGTGGTAGCGCTGATCGACCGCCAACCGCCCCAACACCAGCACCGGCATGGGATCGGGCATGTTGCGCGTCGTGCCTTTGGGCGCATCCCCATGATGGATGGCGCCGGCGGCCAAACAGTAATAGGCAACCACGCGGGCATCATCGCAAACAACATAGGTGCGCGATGCACCGCTGGCCTCATTTTTGGCCGCACGCCGAGCCAACCATTGATCCAGCGAAGGCTCACCAGATTGGAAATCCGCCCATTGATGGGTATCGTTCAACGGCACCGGCGCGGTCAACTGAGGCAGCAGCGTCATTTATGCGTCCCAGGGCGCCTTGGTCAACAGCAGGCGACGCAGGGCATCGGTTGGCTCAGGCGGGTTGTCAAACAGCTCCTGCATTTTATGGAACGCATCCGCATCAACGGCAAAAAATGTTTGATCCAGCAGCACATCCTCAGCCTCACGGCACGCAACATCCAGCATGAATTCCGAGCGGCTGCGGCCAAGACGCGCGGCGGCCTGGTCAATCAAATCCCGCTGCCGCGCCCTGGCACGGATGCTGATGGTTACCGGTTCTTGGGTTCGCGCTTGTGGCATGTGTCCCTCCCTATCTCCTATTTATAGTACATAAATGTAGTGCAGAATGCAATACAGATACGTAACTCTGCGAGAACCACCCCGTCAGGCTTTGCCTGCCACCCCTCCACTGAGGGGAATTAGGGGTCTTGCCCTGCATGGGCAATTGTCTTAGCTTCTAGGGCTTAATCCCCAATTTTTGCAATGGTTTTTGATGTCGGTTATTGTTCGTTTTGCGCCCAGCCCCACGGGCTATCTTCATGTCGGCAATTTGCGGGCGGCGCTGTACAATTTTATGATGGCGGCCAAAAACGGCGGCACCTTTATCCTGCGCATTGATGATACCGATGCTGAGCGGTCGTCTGAGGCCTATGTGGATGGGATTAAGCAGGATCTAACCTGGCTGGGCTATCACTGGCACAAAAGCTTTCGCCAGTCGGAACGCCTGGACCGCTACCGCGCCGCGATGGAGGCGTTGGTGGCCACTGGCCGCCTGTACCCCTGCTACGAAACGGCTGAGCAGTTGGCGTTGAAACGCAAAATCCTGCTGAATCAGGGCAAACCGCCGATCTATGACCGCGCCGCCCTGAACCTGACCGCCGATCAGCGGGCGGAATTTGAGGCGGCGGGGCAGCTGCCGCACTGGCGTTTTCGCCTGGATCCAGATCTGATCGTCTGGCAAGACCTGCTGCGCGGCGCGGTGCAATTCGACCCCGCCCACTTAAGCGACCCCGTGTTGGTGCGCGCCGATGGCCGCCCGCTGTTCAATTTTTGCAGCGTGGTGGATGATCTGGATGAGGCCATCACCCATGTGTTCAGGGGGGAGGATCATGTAAGCAACACCGCGGTGCAAACCCAAATTTTTGCCGCCCTGGTAGCGGCCGAGCAAAAACCCACCACCATGCCGCAGTTTGGGCACTTCTCCATGATTTTGGATGCCAACGGCGGCAAGCTTTCCAAACGGCTGGAAAGCCTTGGCCTGCGCGATTTGCGGGCGGCTGAGGTTGAGCCCTTGGCGATCTCCAACTACCTGATGCATCTGGGCACCGGCATTCCGATGGAACCGGTCAGCGATCTTGGTCAGCTGGCCGAAAAATTTGACACCAACGCCTATAGCCGCGCCGCCCCCCGATTTGGGGAGGAGGAGTTGTATGATCTAAGCGCCAAAACCGTGCACACGCTGCCCTTTGCGGTGGTGCAGCCGCGCCTGAACCAGCTGGACCTAGACATGATAACGCCAGAATTCTGGGCAGCGATGCAGGGGAATTTGACCAAGGTCAGCGATATCGCCCTGTGGTGGCGCATCTGCCATCAACCAATCACCCCGATCGTGCAGGACGCTGAGCTGTTGGCCGCCGCCCACGCCAGCATGCCGGAGCACCCCTGGGAAAAAGCGCAATGGCAGGGCTGGATGCAGCAGATTACCGCCGCCACCGGCAAAAAGGGTCGCGCCCTGTTTATGCCGCTGCGCCTTGCCCTGACCGGCCAGGAACACGGCCCAGAACTGCCCACCCTGCTGGGCTTTATGGGTCACGCCCTGGCCGCCGAACGCCTGCAAGCGGCCAGCCAAAATTTCGCTTAACCCCCTAGGAGAATCCCGCCATGCCAAAACTGCACCCCAGCCAACAAGATTTGCCGATTGCTGCCCGTGAACAGCTGGCGGCGCTGCTGAACCTGCGTCTGGCGCAGGCCATCGACCTGCAGTTGCAGGCCAAGCAAGCCCATTGGAACGTGCGCGGCGAAAACTTTATCGCCCTGCATCAGCTGTTTGACAGCCTGGCTGACCATGCGGCTGAGGCGGTGGATCTGATCGCCGAACGCATCACCGCCCTGGGTGGTGTGGCTGAGGGTACGGTGCAGGTGGTGGCCGGCCGATCAACCCTGCCCGCCTATCCGCTGGAGCTCAGTGCAGGACGTGCGCATCTGCAGGCCCTGCAAGCCGCGCTGGCGCTAACCGGCAAAGATCTGCGCCAGGCCATCGATCAGGCCACCGCTCTGGGCGATGCCAACACCGCCGATCTGTTCACCGAACTATCCCGCCAGGCTGACAAAGATCTGTGGTTTGTTGAGGCGCATTTGTCGGCGTAGTTAGGACGTCATTGGCCATAATCACCCATCATCATTGATACTTGACGGGTAATAGCATCGTGT
Organism: Alphaproteobacteria bacterium; assembly: GCA_044345375.1. Taxonomy (GTDB): domain Bacteria; phylum Pseudomonadota; class Alphaproteobacteria; order CAISOG01; family CAISOG01; genus CAISOG01. Next base: position 1,008 of record JBIJBF010000011.1, on the reverse strand, counting down.
ATCAAAAGCTCACCCTTGCACCCACCCTCATTTTTATCATAGGGTGCAAAATTATTATCGTTCAACAACGAACGTCCAAAGCTGCCACCGTGTTCAGAGTCAACTAACAAGCGTTTTGCTCCATAAACGCGTGGTTCATCAGGTTGAGATCGATCAACCAACTCCCCCAAAGCAACAACCACTTGATCAAATGCCAGCGTCTTTCCTAAATACGCCACCCTTGGAATGACCATAAGCTGGAATACGTTAGAATAAGCAGGATCTCGGACAATATAACTACTACCGTCTTCAATAGCTGATGCCTGACTGAACAACCGTTGTTGCAGTGTAATGATCTGCTCTGAGCTTTTGGTCCAATACATCGCCTGCTTTTCACCCGAAACGCTATCCAGATCGGGTCTTGCAAAGACAACACCGATCGCGCCCCTATCAGGCACCGTTATTATAGTATCTCTCCAACCATTTTTATCGTTAGCATCTACGGTGTAAGTGACGCCAGGGGCTTGCTGTATGGCCGCAACCCGCACTAAAAGACTGTGGTGAGACATTTTTTCTCCTCAATAAAAACAAAAAACCATTAAAAAACGATATAAGCCATAAAGCATCTCGAGTTGTTTGTAAATATTGTTATAAAAAACTTTTAGAAACATAGTGTCAGCGATCCTGCAATCACCCCCCAAACAAACGTCTTGCGTTTGGCACAAGCGTTGGCTAGATTGACGGGTTCTATAAAAACTGTTTTTGCAGCATTCTTTAGGGGGAACCACCATGACCGAAATTTTGGCGATTCAGGCCACCGCACGGGGCGATTTGGGCACCGGTAATGCTAGGGCGGCGCGGCGGGCGGGCAGCGTGCCGGCGATTATCTATGGCAACAACTTGGCGCCTACCCCCATCACCATCGCGCCCCGCCCGATTGAGGTCGCCCTCAACAAGCCTGGCTTTTACACCAAATTGTTCGACGTGACGGTTGGCGATACCACCGTGCGCACCGTGGTCCGCGCGATT
>JBIJBF010000010.1:0-62281 GCA_044345375.1 Alphaproteobacteria bacterium | reverse complement strand
GCTCAGCTTAACCCGCGCCAATAGTTGGGAGGTGGAACCGATAAAGTCGGCGCGCGCCAAAATCTCGTCGGGGCATTCGGGATGCGCCAACACCTCAGCGGTTGGGTGGCGGGTTTGCAGTTTGACCAGCTCCCGCTCAGAAAACTGGATATGCACGATGCAGCTGCCCGGCCACAGGGTTAGCTCGCGCCCGGTTTGCCTGGCCACCCATGCGCCCAAATGGCGGTCGGGGGCGAACAAAATCGGTTGATCCTTGCGCAGCTGGTTAACGATGTTTACCGCGTTGCTTGAGGTGACGATCACGTCTGACAGCGCCTTAACCTCAGCGCTGCAATTGATATAGGTCACGGCGATGTGATCGGGGTGCGCGGCGCGAAACTGGCGGAAGGCCTCAGGCGGGCAGCTGCTCTCCAAGCTGCAGCCAGCTCTGGCATCGGGCAGCAGCACCAGGCGGTTGGGGTTCAAGATTTTGGCCACCTCGGCCATAAAGCGCACCCCACAAAACACAATCACCTCAGCCTCACTGGCGGCGGCCTTGCGTGACAGGTCAAGGCTGTCACCAACAAAATCCGCCAGATCCTGAATCTCACCATCCTGATAGTAATGCGCCAAAATCACCGCGTTCATGCGTGTTTTTAGCTCCAGGATCGCGGCGGTGAGATCGGTAGGTAGGGGGGAAGTTGGCAAGTTGGTGGCCATAAGTTTGTTGTGTGGTCAGGGAGTTTTCTTATGTAGAGGGTTGCATGCCAACTGGCAACCGATCTTTTGGGGTAGGATCAAAGCTTAAGGCCCGTTCCCGCACTAAAAGTTCGTAAACAAAAATTTTTCGTAATCCTGAACCCCATTGATGACACGGATAATTTCGACCAAATCTTCCTGGACACGGTAAAAAATCAGGTAATCCTGAAACACATACCGTCGAATGCCCAAATATTCATAACGTGGCACCAAGGGATAGGCGCGGGGCATAGCAGCAAGCCGGTGACATCGGTCAATGAGCTGGTCAACGAAATTTGCTGCTTTTGTTGGGTTGTTTGGGCGGATAAAGTCACCAATTTCGATCAAATCAGCTTTGGCATCTTGGGTGATGACAATCCTCATGTTGCAAAATGTTTGGCGATTTCTGCCCGAACCTCATCAATATCTTGCGTTAACCCTGCGTCAGCATCAGCGATTCCCTGCGCAATCGCACGATCCAGCCATTCCAAACGCCGTTCACGTTCAACCCATCCGCGCAAGGCTTCACGGATAATTTCGCTGTTGGAACCATAGGCTCCGGTGCTGACTTTATCACGGATCATTCGAACCATTTCAGCGGGCAGTGTGATGGAGAGCTTTTCGGCGGTTTGCATCGTGATCTCCTTTTGGTTGGCGGGTGCGCGGTAGGATATGATACTACTTTACACCACTTTTGCTGGTTTAGGCAACAAGATTGGTCATTCTCAAAAAACCTGACCTGTAAAAATCTCGCAACGTCTAAACTGGCCTTGAATCTTGGCATGGAGTCGGTAAAGTGGATTGCTAAACCGCTATGCGTGGGGCGGTTGGGTCGGAGTGGCGAAATGGTAGACGCAGCGGACTTAAAATCCGCCACCCTTAACAGGTATACGGGTTCAAGTCCCGTCTCCGACACCATTGAAATCAAATTGCTGAAATCAAATTGCATTTGTCAGAAATTTTTTGTACAATAGGTATGTTGATTGTAATTTTTTTTGAAAATGATGGGGGATTGTGATGGATGAGAATGTGAATCCGTTTGCGATGGAACCTGAACAGATTCAGTTGATTCGGGGGGCGTTTTATTTCTTTGTGATTGTGGTCGCGGTTTATATCGCCACCTCGATGCTGGCCAAGCTAACCTTTCGCCATTTTGTGATCGATACCTTTATTTTGAATGATGAGGCTAAGGCCAAATGGCAGTCTGGTGTTCGGCCAAAGCTGTTTGAGTCCACCTTTGCGAATGTGACGGCCTTGGAGCCTAAGGAAGACGAGGACACGTAACCGGATAGATTTTGGGGGATGATTTTCCCTAAACCATCCCCTATACTGTTGGCGTGTGCGGTTTTTTGTGCATGCGCCCTTAGCTCAGCGGATAGAGCAGCAGCCTTCTAAGCTGTTGGTCGGTGGTTCAAGTCCACCAGGGCGCACCACCACCATTTTTGTTGAGATGAAATGGGTGGTGCAGCGGTTTTTTTTGGCCTAAAGTCTGGCGGTGTTTTTGTTGCATCCATCCAGCTGTTGAGTGCCCCTATGTCCAATTCCATCATTGCCCAATACCATCTTCGCCCCGCGGTGGCCGAGGATTTTGATTTTTTCCGCCAAGTGCATCACCAAACCATGCGCGCCTATGTTGAGCCGATTTTTGGTTGGGATGATTTGTGGCAGCTGACCTATCTGCAAACCCGCTACAACCCCAGTGAGATGCAGGTGATTGTGATTGATGGCAAAGATGCGGGGGTGTTGGTGTTTGAACAACAGCCGGATTTTTTTCTGCTGAAACTGTTGCTGATTGATCCCAGCGTGCAGGGCCATGGGGTGGGCACGCTGATTTTGCATGATTTGATTGAACAGGCCAGGGGCAAAAAACTGCCGTTGCTGGTATCGGTGTTGAAATCAAACTTGCCGGCCAAACGCTTTTACCAGCGGCATGGTTTTGTAAAATCTAATGAGGATGAACATCGCAGTTGGTTGCGATGGGAACCAACCAGCCAAATAGCTGATTTTTTGGTCGTCTTGGCCAGTTCGCGCAGCCATGGCGATACCCGTCACACGGTGGATCAGGCGTTTCGCAAGGTTTCCTATCAACTGGTTGATCTGCATAAGAAAACGGTCAGTTATTTTGATTATGATCACCACAACCAGGCGGATGATTTCTTAACCATCGCCGAGCAGATGACCGCGGCCAAGCGCATTCTTTTTGTGACCCCTATTTACTGGTCCTCAATCAGTGGGGTGATGAAGGTTTTTATTGATCGCTTTAGCGATTTAACCAGCATCCGTCAGGATTTGGGCAAGGCCCTGGCCGGCAAGCAGGTGTCGGTGTTGGTGGTGGGCAGCCCAGATGCGATGCCGGTGGGGATCGAGGCACCCTTTGTTGAGATTTGCCAGCATTTTGGCATGAGCTATCAGGGGGTGCACTACGCCTATATCGGCGTGGATAAGGCGCGGGTGACTTCAAGTGAACAGGCGACGGCAGAATTTGCCAAGAGCTTTGTCTAAAGCTTGCTTTTCCACAGCGGCGGTGATCGTTGCCGCGGGACGTGGCAGCCGAATGGTTGGCCATGGGAATGCTGCGGGCGATCTCCCTAAAGCCTATCTGCCCCTGCGGGGGGAACCGATGGTGGCGCACAGCCTGCGGGCGTTGGCGGGATTGCCAGGGATGCAGTATTTGGTGGTGGTGCATCATCCCGACGACCTTGAGTTGGCCCTGCCGCTGCGTGATCTGGATCCGCGGGTGCGGTTGGTGGTGGGCGGGACGCATCGCGCAGCCTCGGTCGCTAGAGGCTTGGCGGTATTGGCTGCTGAAGTGCCAGATCTGGTGTTAATTCATGACGCTGCCCGCCCGCTGTTGCGGCTGGCCCTTTTGAATCGGCTGTTGGATGCATTGGATCAGAATGCTGAACTGGATGGGGTGTGCCCCGCGACGCCGTTGGTGGATGCGCTGAAACAGCTGGATGGGGCGGGGCAGCTGCAACCGCTGGATCTGGGGGATCGATCCCGCCTGAGGCTGGTGCAAACGCCGCAGGTGTTTCGTTTTGCCAGGCTTTGGCCGCTGTATCAACCGGTGGATGCACTGCCCGAGGCGGCGGATGACATGGCTGTTGCCGCCGGTGGGGGCTTGCGGTTAGGTTGGGTGCAGGGCGATCCCGATAACCTGAAGATTACCTATGCGGAAGATTTACCAAGGGCGGAACAGTTGATGACGGCGAAAAAACACTACCGCGTGGGGCAGGGGATTGATGTGCACGGCTGGGCACCGCCTGAGGATGGGGCGGGCGGAGGGCTGCGCCTAGCAGGGGTGGCGATTCCCCATCCCCAAAGCTTGGATGGGCATTCGGATGCCGATGTGGCGCTGCACGCCCTGATGGACGCGATTTTGGGGGCGTTGGCGCTGGGGGATATCGGCCAGCATTTTCCGTCGAACGACCAACGCTTTAAGGGCGCGGATTCCACCCAGCTGCTGGCCCATGTGCTGCAACTGATGCGCGGTCAAGGCGGCCAATTGGTGAATATCGATCTGACGGTGGTGGGGGAGGCGCCCAAGATCGCCATCCACCGCGAGGCGATGCGCGAAAGCCTGTCCAAATTAACCGATCTTTCGCTTTCGGCGATTAGCATCAAGGCGACCACCACCGATCGTCTGGGGTTTTTGGGCCGTGGGGAAGGGCTGGCGTGTTTTGCGGTTGTTGGGTTAGAATTGAATTATGATGAAAACTGATTTTTTGCGATCCTTTAAAGATGCCGTGATGGCGATAGAATGCCGTAAGATTGTCACCGTTGGCGGGGTGGGCGATCGCAAGCCTGCGCCAGGCACCTTGGGGTCTCTGATCGCCGTGCCCTTTGGCCTGTTGGTGCTGGTGGCGTTGGGGGCAAAGGCGCTGGCGATAATGGCGGTGTTGCTTTTCTTGGTTGGTTGGTGGGCGGTTCATAAGGCCAAGGGTCAGTTCGCCGCGGTGGATGCGCCGCAGATTGTGGTGGATGAGGTGGTGGGCATGTGGCTTAGCCTGCTGGTGATCAATCCAACCAATCCGATTGAGGTGGTGATGGCCTTTGCCTTTTTCCGCTATTTCGATATTGACAAGCCCTGGCCGATCAGTTGGGTGCAACGCCGCGCGGTGAATGCCTTTGGGGTGATGTTTGATGATGTGTTGGCGGCGGGCTATGCCACCATGTTTTTGCTGGCCTTTGTGCCGTTGGTTCGTGCCTATCTTTGGTCGTAGGGGGGGGTAGGAATGATGGATCCGGCGCTGAAAAAAACCCATCTTTTGATCGTGGAATGGGCTCTGCTGTTTGTGTTGCCGGTGTTTGTTTATCTTTGGCAGCCCTATTCTCAGACCTTGCTGTTGATGCTGACGGTTGGCTTAGGCTACGCGCTGTTTTGGTTGTATCGGCAAAAAATCAACTGGCGGCAGGAATGGGTGGGTCGGCCGATGCGCGGCCATTGGTGGGGATTCGTGCTGCGGCTTTTGTTTGTGACCGCCTGTTCAGCGGTGTTAACCGCTATTTTGATCCCTGAGCGGTTGTTTGCCCTGCCCAAACACAGCACCCAGCTGTGGTTGATGGTGATGCTGTTGTATCCCTTGGCGTCCGCCCTGCCGCAAGAAATCATTTTCCGCAGTTTTTTCTTTCGCCGCTTTCCATCGCTTTTTCCAAGCCGCATTTTGATGGTGCTGGCCAACAGTTTTGCCTTTGCCTTTATCCACATCATTTTTCACAATTGGGTGGCGCCGTTTTTAAGCCTGTTCGTCGGCTTTATGCTGGCCAACAGTTATGCTCAGCACCGTTCCCTGTGCCTGGTGTGGATTGAGCATGCGCTTTACGGCTGCTTGGCCTTTACCTTTGGCTTGGGCTGGTTTTTTTATCATGGTGCCCGCGGATGACCCTGATTTCTCCCCAAGCTTTTGACCAGTTGCCAGCGGCTGAGGATGCCTTGTGGGTAGGCCCAGATGGGGTTGGATTTGACCGCCAGCAACCCAACCTGCCGGATTGGTTGTTGCAGGAGGGGGGGGAGGTTGGCGATGCGGTGCTTTTCTGGCCGCGGGCAAAGGCTGAGGCGTTGATGTGGCTGCATCTGTTGGGCGCGCGGTTAAAGATGGGTGGCAAGCTGTGGGTTTATGGCCATAACCGCCAGGGGATTCGATCGGCACAAGCTGTTTTGCAGGAACTTTTTGGCAACGCGGTGTTGCTAAGCACCCGCGCGCATGGCCGCTTGCTGCAGGTGGTCAAGCAGGGGGCGGTGGATCGGGGGGCGTTGGCCGATTGGGTGGAGCGTGTTGAGATCGCCTTGCCCGCCCACCATCACCATGCGGCCACGACCATAGCGTTGCAAAGCTATCCGGGCAGTTTTGCGCATGGCCGGCTGGATGCGGGCACCGCCTTTTTGCTGGAGCATCTGCCCCCCCAGGGCTTGGGGGCTAAGGATTGCGTGCTGGATTACGCCTGCGGCAATGGGGTGATCGCGGCTGCGCTGCATCACTGGTATCCATCGACCGCTTTGGTGTTGGCGGATATTGACAGCTTGGCGCTGCATGCGGCGCAACAGAATATGCAGGATAACGCTGCCGCCGTCGCGGTGGTGGTGCATGCCGATCATCTGGGCGGCCTGCCGCCTGAATTTTTGACCCGCAAAAAGCTGTTCAAGGCGATTTTCAGCAACCCGCCGATTCATCAGGGGGGGCAGGAAAGCATGGAGATTTTGCACCGGCTGGTGATGGAATCGCCGCGCTACCTGACCCCTGATGGCGCGCTGTATTTGGTGATGCAACACCGCCTGAACCTGCAGCCCTTGTTGCAAACAGCCTTTGCCAACGCCGAATTGTTGGCCAGCAATGGATCTTATAAGCTTTGGCGCGGCAGCAAAACCGTTGCATAGGCTTTTTGTGTTGTCTTGCCGTTTGCATCCCTCTTCCCTCTGCCGTTGCCAGCCTGTAAGGTGGTTTAAGATTTTTGATCAGCTTGGGGCGGTGGGTATGAGAGTTTTGGCAAAATATTGGCTGCTATCGGTATTGATGGTGGGTTGCATTAGCATTTTGCATGCCGATTCGGCGCTGGCGGCCTCCAAAAACCCCCCGGCCTTGGATCCTGCGGCTGAACGGGAGCAGCAGATGAAGGGGCAGTTTCCGATTATGGAGCGTAACCAAACCCTTGCCCCCAGTTTTCGTCCGCAATCTTCTGACAACGCGGCATCAGGGCAAAGCGCGCCAGGCATTATGCGTTACCAGTGGCGCCCCGATTTTGTGATGGCGGTGCGTACCCGCGAATTGATGGCCACCACCATTTATTTGCCGGAGTGGGAAAGGATTTCCGATGTGTTGATTGGCGATCCGGTGGCGATTTCCTCAGAGCTGCTGCGTGCCAATATCCTGATTTTGCGCCCTGCCTATCCTGGCGCGGATACCAACGTGACGTTGTTGGGGATGTCGGGCAATTTGTATCCGTTTTACGTGCGGTCAGACGCTGCCAATTCCACCCAACTCACCGATTTTGCGGTGTATGTTTACGTGGATAAAGGGGCGAATTTTGCAACCGTGGCTGAGCCCGCGCCAGCTGTTACCACGCCAGCCGTGACCGCAATTGCTCCGCTGCCAGCGGTTGCGCAACCACAGCCCAGTGTTGCTGCGCAAAGCGCGCTTAGCACCGAAAACCGCACCGTCTATTTTGCCTTTGGCCAAAGCAGCCTAAGCGCGGCTGAGCAGGCCAAGCTGGACAATCTGGTGGTTGGCCTGGCCGCGGTTCAGCAGATTGAATCGGTGGATATCGTGGGTCATACCGACCGTATCGGCAGCCAGGCCGCCAACCAAAGGCTGTCTGAGCAGCGGGTGCAGGCGGTTAAAGACTATTTGGAGAAAAAAGGCTCGAAAAAGGTTAACCAGATCAGCGTTGAGGCGGTTGGCGCGGCACAACCCACCACCACCTGCAGCAGCAAAAAACGCAAGGACCTGATCAGCTGCCTGTCGCCCGATCGGCGGGTAACGGTTGCCCTGAACTACCGACGCTAGTCTTCGATCACCTCCGCCCCATAGCGTTTTTAAAATTTTTCTTGATTTTAAAGAAAGAATAGACCCTATAATACCTTAGATTGCATTTCTGATAAGGATTTATAGGTTTTGGATCAATATACCGCCGCGTTGGTTGCGCAACTAAAGGATTGTAATAACGAGAAAGCGAAAGCCGCATTGGTTCCGTCGCTGCTGGCTAAAGACCATACACCATTGCCGAATAGGCTGCCTGCGAAGAGTGCGCTGCACGCTGTTTTAAGTGAGCACTGGTGCGATCCGGAAGTGATCAGCAGGCTGCAGGAGTTGGCTCAAGACAATCCGAAATTGCGGTTTAGGTTGCTGGCGATCGTGATGGATGAAGCCGATCCGGATGATGAGAGGCGCAAGGCCGCTATTTCTGCGTTGGCGGAATCTTTGCATGTTCCAATTGTGCAGAAAAAACTGTGTAAAATTGCGCTGTCACCCAAGAATTCCTATGTGGGTTCATTTACTTGGGCTATTTTGAACAAAGATGCGCAATCCACGGCCTTAGCTAATGCTGCAGGGCGCTAACCCTCAGCCTTCCAACCCAACAGCTCTAGGCGGTTTTTGGGATAGGTGGTGCGTGGGTGCAGCCAGATTTCAAAAAAGCGTTGCGCGAACTGCGCTTCGGTGATTTCGCCCAAAAGCTGCCCATCGCGGTACAGCTGCATGCTGCCCTTTGGGTTGTACAGGCCGATCAGGGTGGTGCCCTTGGTGATTTCGGGGAACAGCTTGGCCAGCTGCTGCTGCCACTGGGCAGCTGTTTCCTTGGGTATCGCCTCCTGCTCCTGCATTTTGTCCAGGCTAACGCTGGCCAGTTTTTCGGGCAGAATGTTGATGTCATAGGTCAGGCTAAGGGCAAAGGGGGTTTGCCACAGCTGCTCCATGCTGGTAACGCGGCTGGGTGCCCACAATCTGGCGGTGTACAGCTGCACCCATGCCCAATTGTAGATGGATTCCCCCAACAATTGGTCGCTTTTGGCCACCACCGCTGGCCGCGGATCGCCTGCGGCATGGCTGAACAGCGGTTGCCACAGCAAAAAACACAGAATAAGCAGCAGTCGTTTTTGCATGGTTGGCAACACAATCTTGGAGAGATTAAAAAACGCTGGCATGATGACCGCCGTCTATTCTATAATGTGGTCATGTTGCAAAAATCAATCAAAATCCACGACGCGCCGGCCTTTGCCGCGATGCGGGTGGCGGGCCAGTTGGCGGCTGAGGTGTTGGATTACATCACCCCCTTTGTGCTGCCAGGGGTCACCACCGAAAAGCTGGATAAGCTGTGCCATGAGTACATCGTGGGGCATGGGGCGATTCCGGCGCCGCTTAACTACCGCGGGTTTCCCAAATCCATTTGCACCTCCATCAACCATGTGGTCTGCCACGGCATTCCTGGCCCCAAAAAATTGGTTGAGGGCGACATCATCAATATTGACGTGACGGTGATTGTGGATGGTTGGCACGGCGATACCAGCCGCATGTATGGCGTGGGCACGGTGGGGGTTAAGGGGCGGCGGTTGATCGATGCCACCTATGACGCGATGATGGCCGGCATCAACCTGATTCGGCCGGGTGTCACCCTTGGCGATATTGGTTATGCGATTCAGCAATTGGCTGAGGGGCGGCAATTTTCGGTGGTGCGGGATTTTTGCGGCCACGGCATCGGCCAAGTTTTCCATGATGAACCCAGCGTGCTGCATTACGGCAAGCGCGGCGATGGGATGGCGTTAAAGGCCGGCATGTTTTTCACCGTTGAGCCGATGATCAACGCCGGCGGCTTTACCACCAAAATTCTCAGCGATGGATGGACCGCGGTAACCCGCGATCACAGCCTCTCCGCGCAGTTTGAACACACCGTCGGCGTCACCGAAACCGGCGTTGAGATTTTCACCACCTCGCCCAAGGGATGGCACAAACCGCCCTATGTTTAGCCAGAGCTACCAATCCCTTTTGCGTTTGGGGCTGTAGTTATCGGCATAGGCCTTGGGCTTAAGCTTTTGCTCATGCGGTTCTTGCACCACATAGGTCAGCTGGTGCAGCTTGGCATAATCCTCAGCCTCCTGCTGCGTCGCGAACATCAACGGCGCCTGAACCAGCGTGTCGGTTGAGGAGGACCAGCCGGTCAGTTGGTTGGGGGTTGGCCGATCGTTCGGCAGCGGCTCAAGCACCCAAGCATGGGTTTTCGAACGACCCGATTGGGTCGCGGTTTTGGCAGGCTGACGTAAGATATATTGATGGGGCATCAAAACCACTTTGGTTGCATGACGGATGGACTGTAAGTCCGTTTAGCACGATACCGCCCGCAACAACAACCCCCGCAATGGTGCATTCGCGGTTGGCTTGGTGGGGGGATAATTGACAAATCATGATACGTCATGATATTCTTCAACCTGTGATCAATAAGCATGGGGTAAGACGATGACCCAAATTGTCCGTGAAAAATTCGCCACGCAGGTCAATGCCGATATTCTGGCATCTGTCCGCATTCTTGCGCAGGCTGAGGGGCGCCAGCTTCAGGCATTGGTGGATGAGGCGCTGGCGGATTTGATTGAAAAGCGCAAACAGCAGCGGCCGCGCGCCCATGTGATGACCGCCTATCTGGGCAGCCTTGAAAACTACAGCGAGCTGTACAAGCAATTGGCCGAATGACCGATTACCTGACCCTGATTGAGGTGGTGTCCATTCATGCGGATCAGATTGCACGTTTTGGCGGCCTCGACGGCATCCGTGACAAGGGCGTGTTGGAGGCGGCGTTGTTCAGGCCGCAAACGGGCTATTACGCTGATCTGATTGAACAGGCGGCCGCGTTAGAGCGTTTTCGCTTTAGTTCACCACTAGGAAGGCAAGGCGAGAAGAGCGGAGCGTATACTACATACGTGAGCATCGGCGAGTCCGCAGCCTGACGACGTGGTGGGCTCAATGGAAAATGCTCTATGGGAAAGCCTGTCGCAGAATCATTTGTTTGTTGACGGCAACAAACGCACCTCCTTTGCCGCCACCTATACATTTTTGGCGATCAACGGGGTGCGGATCACGGCCGATCCCCAAACCGTGCATGCCTTCATCATGGCCAAACTTGCGGCGCAGGCGTTTGCATTTGATGCGATCAACGCGTGGTTAAGGGAGCATACCGCGGCTTATTAAATGATCTGGTGCAGCCCCTTGCGCATCATCCCAGGGCTTGCGCCGTATCGGCATGATCGAACGCCCCGGCCATGCGGTCGATCTCACGGGTGGATAGCCCAAGCTGGGCGGCATGGTGACGCCAGCTTGAAACAGCGCGGGCAACCTCAGCGGCATGGTGTTTGGCCTCAGCCAGCTTCAGCCCGAAATGCGGGGCGACCGACAGGGCCAGATCGATCGAGGCGGTTGTGTCCTCCTCATCAATGGCGGTTGACAGGATGCGCGGCCGAATATCGGGCGGCATCGGGTTTAAATCATAGGCTGGCGACAGCCGCCATCCGCCTTGCCTATTCGGCCGCAAAAAACCATGCCGCAAGAACCCATGGTTGCGCAAATGATCATCGGTATTGGAAATCAGGATGGAAAACACGATTCTGCGCCACAGCTCAGCCAGATCAGCGGCAACGGCCGCGCCGAATTGGCGTATGCCAGCGGCAATTTCCAGATAGCTGCGGGTTTCGTTATCAACCGCGCCCAGCAGGGTCATGGCGGATTGAAAGGGCAGGCGGGTTGCGGCGTTGTTGTTGCGGTCAAACCGTTCCAGCAGCAGGACGGAGCGGTCGCCCACCTTGGTCAGGCGATGGCGGGCAACCGTCAAGCCAGCCTCCTCAGCCAGGGTTAGGGCGATGGATTCCCATTTTGGCAAGTTGATTTCGTCATCAGGGGCAGAAAATTTGGCGATCAGCAGGCGGCCATCGGTATCGCGCACCGATGCCTTGGGTCTTGCACCGCCCAGCGATGATCCCGGCGCAAGGATTAGGCGCAGGTCATCATCGCCATCGTCGCCCTCATCATCGCGTGATAGCTGGTCGGCAGCATTTAATAGCCGGGGCAGTTCCAGCAGCGGCGGCACGCGGCTTTTGTCTTGGGGTGCCGCCAGAAAAAGCCCGCCAGGCGTTTTGGCATAGCGATAGGCCCCCATGCGCGTTTCATCATCGACGTGGATCAAAAAATCGACCTCACCAAAGCTGCGCGGTTGGCGGTTTTCTGCGCGGGCTTGGCGACGCTCAGCCCTGCGCATCAGGGTGCGACCCCAACGATCGGGCGCGCTGTCACCAATCGCGCCGAACAAGGCTCGGCCCGCCGCGGTGTGGTACGAACCGGTTGCCAAGGGCAAGGCGGGGTCAAGCGCAAAACCCCGTGGGTGATCGATCCAGCCGCGATCATATTCAAAGCTGGCACTTTCCTGCCCCTTTGGGCGGCGACCATAAAGACGGCCAGCTAGGATTGGCGTACCGTCCAGATCAACATACACAAACAGCAACTGGTCGGTCATGGCGCGATTTCCTTGATTTTGCGGCTGCGTATGCGTTTGGGCAGGGTTTCATCGGCCAGCGCCTGGCCAACCGGGTCAAAGCGCAAATCGGCAAGCTCAGCCAGCCGGCTTTCGAGACCCAGCACAAACAGCACCGTTGCATAGATGCCCAGCGAAACCTCAGGCGCGCCTTTTTCCAGGCGATTCAGCGTTGCGCGGCTGATAAAGGCACGCTCGGCCATCAGGGCGGTTGGAATCCGCCGCCGCCGCCGCGCATCGCGAATGTCGGCACCCAGCTTGCGCAAGGCGCGGTTGACCGGAATCGGCAGGGTGGGGAGGGCGTTTGATTTCACGTTAGCATCTTATGTGTAGAGCTTAAACTCAAGGAAATGTATCACAGATAAGTCTGTAAGGCAATCGTTGCCTTGTGGCTGGCGGTTCAAGTGCCGCGCCAATATCCTTGCAAATTGAACACGGCATGTTCGATTTGCAAGGATAAAACCCAAATCCGCTCACTACCTGACGCAAAACGTGGTTACGGGAATTTCTATTGACACTGCGCTGGATCAGATAACATATTCAGGTCACATATGATGACCACTCACCAATCAAGGAACCGATTAAAGGAAACCGCCATGCATATGCGTACCATTGCTGTTCTTGCCGCCTTCTTACTGCTCTCCGCCTGTAACACCCCCATGAAAACTGATGACATCCAGAACGTTCAGGCAACCTGCACCAATGTAGACGACGAAATCGCTACCCTGCAGAAGGAAAAGGAAGAGAACAACAGGCGTATCAAAGCTGGTATAACAGCGATCTTGCCTGTTAGTGCGGTCATTCACATTGTTCGTGGCAACTACAGCAATAACGTGAAACTGGCTACTGGCGAATGGGCAGAAGTTCTCGATGCCAAACTTGCCGAGTTGTATAATCTTAAGGCAAAATGCCCGCAATAATGATTGCTGGACGATGCGCTTACAGCATTATTGCAAATCTTTTAGGAAGTTATTGAAGGTACGGTTGTTTTTCACGGCAATATCGGCTGATTCGATCAAGAAATCGATGTCTTCATTTGGCAGCACGAAGCGGGTGGGAATATTGTCCAGTCTTTTTTCACGCTCTGCACCCGCATCCGCAAAGGAAACCTGCGTTACGAAGAAATGGATATCATCGCATTTCCAGTTTTTGCTATCTTCCCCTAAGGTTTCGTACACTTCTGATTTCGACAGAGAACAACGCCATCTGATGAGATCTTGATTCCATTTATCCATGACGATCTTGAAAAAATCATAGGTCGTGCGTGTATTGGCGTCGATTGCGGTATCGGTGACGGCTGAAGCCAGTGCAAACACGCTTGGGTTTTCCGCCTTTAGGTTCCATTCTCCATCGACGGTACCACGCCCAGAGTTGGCCACGACAAACAGCACACGTTTAATGCGCATCGCCCGTTTTTTGCTCATCGGTGCATAAGCGTTGCCCTGCGATATGCGCGCCAGCGTAATGCCAGAAACACCAAAATTGTCGGTCAACCCACCATCCATGAGTTTGACATATTTGATGGCCTTTGGATCATGGTAGCGCCGTAAGGATTCCAATGCCGCCACCTGGCTGAAATAAAGGTCGTTGTTGGTGCTCCATGCCGGTTCATGCCAAGTGCACTGCTCAGCAAAAGATTCCAGATTAACCGGCGTAAAGGCCGCTGGCACCGCGGCAGATGCCGACACAGCATCCGCCAGCCGCACTTGTGAAAGATCGCTGCATAAGGGCGCGAAGGTCGTGGCAGAAAACACGAAAGGCGTGCGATTGAAAATGTCTGAGGCACCAACCCACAGAATGGGACGTTCCTTTGCAAAAACCTGTGCATAGGTCGCACCATGAAACAGGTTGTCATCCAACCAGATTGGCATGTTCTGACGATCATTGACGCCGCCAAAACTTAGAATACGGACGACATTGCTGATGGAAACATCAGAACGCAACCCAGCTTCCGCGTTTTTATCTAGGAATTTCTGACGGAAATCATCATAGCCTTGCGGTCCTTTTAACGCGAAATACGCCGCCGTTACCGACCCACCAGACACGCCGCTGATAAAATCCACGGCATCGATTATATTTTTTTGTTCTGAGCTTTTCAGCGGAATGGCCGAAAAAGATTTCAGCACACCATAGGAAAAGGCGGAAGCGCGCATACCACCGCCCGAGAATGACAACGCCACCAGTGTGTCATGATCAGGCTTATTGGCTATATTCGTGCCACTTCCAAGCCGCAGTTCATGCACGCTACTGCCTGGTTTATTCACTGGCGTGAAATCCGCCACGCCCGCGCAACCTGTAAGCAGCAGTAGCCATGCGAATAAAATGCGTGATCGCAAGGTCATCATCTATTTCTCTGTTTCGCTTCTGTGATGTAGCTGTTCAGGCCCATGATCTGTCCTATGGTATTTTATGAGATTTAGGAACTAAATATAAACGCAGCGTTCATGGCCGTTTTGCCAACTCCTGCATCAGCTCGCCCAAACCGATCCCCTCAATGGTGCCTTCGGCGTTCAGGGGGAAACGGGTTGTGTCGGCATAGACCACAAATGCCCGCTCTGGCTTTAGGTCCTCGCAGGCCTGATGGAATCCGCGCCGCGGTTTGGCCGCAGGGCTGCGCTTGATTTCAATCGCCCAACAGGCTCGATCGGGAAATTCGAGAATAAGATCGACCTCGGCGCCGCCGGAAGATCGGTAATAGCTTGCATGGGTGCGCCACGGCATCACCCCCAGCAGATTCTCGATCACGAATCCTTCCCAACTGGCGCCCACCACCTGATGTCCGGCCAGCTCATTATGGTCTTGGATGTTCAGCAGCGCGTGCAGCAGGCCGCTGTCGCGAATATAAACCTTTGGCGCTTTCACCAGGCGCTTGCCCAGATTGCCAGAAAACGCTGGCAGTCGCCGCACCAGCAGCAGATCACACAGCAAATCCAAATAGCGGGTAACGCTGGGCGCGCTTATTTCCAGCCCCATCGCCAAACGCGATGAATTGAGGGGCGTTCCCTGGCTGGTGGCCAGCATGGTCCAAAGCCGCTGGAGGGTTTCAGACGGCACGCGCGGCCCGAACATCGGCACATCCCGCTCCAGATAGGTGCGGATAAAATCCTTGCGCCACGACAGGCTGGTCGCATCGTTGCCTGCCAAATAGCTGTCAGGAAACCCGCCCCGCACCCACAAACGGTTCAAGCGATCCGCGCCCATCCCTATGGCTTGAGCCCCTATTTCTTGGACATCAAGCGGTCCCAACTCCACATAGGCGATGCGCCCAGCCAAACTTTCGCCAGACTGCTGCAGCAGCTCAATCGCCGCCGATCCCAGCACCAGGAAGCGCCCTGTGCGCCGCCCATGCCGCCGCCCCTCATCAATCAGGCCGCGCAAGCTCTGAAACAGCTCTGGCACCCGATGCACCTCGTCAAGGATGACCAGCCGGTCTTCATAGGGGCGCAGGAAGGTTTCAGGATAGGCCAGCTTGCCACGATCCTCAGTCGACTCCAGGTCGAGATACAGGGCGTTGCGATGTTGCGCCACGGCGTGCGCCAGCGTTGTCTTGCCAACCTGACGCGGCCCAATCAGGGCAACCGCCGCCTGTCGATCAAGCGCTTGGACCAGGGTTTGAGCAGCACGGCGTTCCAACATCCTTGAAGATTAAACATTTAGTGTTCGATTTGCAAGGATAAAATCCAAAACCGCTCACCACCTGATGCAATTGACCAAAGACCATCGTTTGGGGATAAGTGTGCGGATAACGGCCGATCCCAAAACCGTTCATGCGTTCATCTGCGGGTTATACAAGCAATTGGCAGAACGATCGATTGCTTGTATTTAATCGGTGCAATATTTTGAGATAATATCGCTTTTGCGTGCGCTATCCAAAATCTTGGTCTTGCATTCATCCAATGTTAGATACGAATTTTCCATACCCTCATCTCTTCGCTGCTTACGAAATGAATAGAGTAATTCGGCCTTTGGTGAGGTATAGGGCTTCGCACAGATGATGTTGGTGATTTCTTTCAGTCCTGAATTTCTGTCCTCATACAATTTGATGAATTTTATAAATTGCTTCGCATCAAAACGCTTCAGCGCATCGAATCCATCAGCTAAAACAAATCCACGCAACCAGACCTGATGTTCTTTTCTCTCAGGCCATGCCGTCCATTCGGCATAAAATGCCGGGTCTTGCCGCTTATTTGGCACGTTAGTGAGAAGAGAAAGTAAGTGTCGCGTAACGCGGTCCGCTCTGCATTTTTCACGTCCTACGTTCTTTATTCTCGTTCGGAACCATTCGATACCCGTGTTCATTTGCGAAAAATCTTTCGATTTAAAAGTGCGTATGATGTCGAGGCAGTTGTAATCTGCAATTTCTTTCTTCGAGAAACATTTTGTTTTATGTGCGTTTAAGTTGAGACCAATTTTATGAAGCTGCACTGAGTATTCGTATACCATTTTTTCAAGTTGCGGCTTATCCTTGCCGATAAAAGTGATGTCGTCAGCCCAGCGGAGATATTTCAATCCATTTGCTTCACAATCAGCTTGGAATTTTTTATCGAGGTCTTTCAGATAAAAGTTTGCAAGTATGCGTGACGCGTCCCCAACAATCTCTTGAGGCAATCCTTTCGAGGCAGGGTCGTATCCTCGAACAGTACGATTCCAGTATTTTAAAAAATGGATCAAAACATCAACAGTACCATCCCACTGAGGTATTGCCTTTTTGAGCATGTTTTCCAGTTTGAATAGGTCAATACTGTCATAGAAGTTAGCTATATCAGTAACATGGAAAAAAGTAGCTTCGTCGGCTTGCTGACATTCATCTTCAAGTAAATCGCTATATTTTTGCCAGTTCTTGAACCATTCACCGCGAGACATGCTACCATCAAAGGCGTAATCTCCGAACATTTCGACATCGGGCTTTGTGGAGCCGCTGCTGCGCATGCGCCATGCCCCGTATACACCTGTGATGTTGAAGCATAAATCTTCCTGCAATGAACTCACACATGCGTAATAAACAGCAAAATCTTCGATGCTCATGATTGGCAGGAAGCGTGTTGCACCGTCTTGTTTACACACGCCGAGATGGCCGAGAAGCTGACGAGGATGATAATCGGACATCTTGATGCATTTCTGCAATTCGGCAAGGGTTTGAGCCATCCCATTGTATTTTTCTTCATTGACGACAGAAACGACTGATTCAGTGCGCAATTTTTTCCATAGTGATTTCTGTTTTGCTACTTCAAGATAATCAAGAACCTTCATGCTGCTGCCGTATTATCTATGGATGGGGTAGGATGCGATGGGTGCATGCGGCACAAGGCTGGTCGGGGTGGAGAGATTCGAACTCCCGGCCCTCTGCTCCCAAAGCAGATGCGCTACCAGACTGCGCTACACCCCGAATCTGCGCATCATGACAAGTTGTCGCCCACAAATCAACCGATTTGCCGCAATTTTAGCGATTGTTTTGCGGGGCAGCTTGTTTTCTGCTGAAAACAAGGGCAACCCATTGATTTTTCTCAGCATCAACGGATTTCTGATCCAGGCTTAGCCCCGTTTTTTCATAGGCGGCCACCACCCGATCAGACCAGCTGGACAATATGCCCGACAGAATGAGCTGGCCATTGGCGCTTAGCAGGCCGGTTAGCTCGGCCGACATTTGGATCAGCGGGTCGGCCAGAATATTGGCCACCACCAGGTCAAAGGGGCCGTTTTCGGTTAGCGATGGATCGTTTGGCCAATCGGTTTGCAGGATTTGCATGCGATGCGCCAGGCCGTTATCAACCGCGTTTTCCCGGGTAATGCGTACCGCGTGCGGATCGTTATCACTGGCCCAGGTTTGGGCGTCCACCCACAACAGCGCCGCGCCCATCGCCAACAGGCCGGTGCCGCAGCCGTAATCCAGAATTTTGCGCGGCGGTTCGGGCCATGCCTGATCCGCCAGTTTGGCCAAGGCCTGCAGGCACAGCGCGGTGGTGGCATGCTCCCCCGTGCCAAAGGCGGCGCCTGCATCCAATTTCAGATTCAGTTGGTCGGCCTGCGGGCTGCCCTGATAGCTGTTGTACAGGTAAAATGGGGGGATGTGGATGGGGGGAAAATCCTTTTGATTCTCAGCCACCCAATCGGTTGCGGCAATCGGCGCAATCACCGGATCGCTTAGCAGCACCAAACTCGCCAGATTGGCCGCCAAAGGTTCTAACGCCTGCGCATTTTGGGCGTAGCACACCAGCTGCCAGACGCCATTGTCCTCATCCAGCTCAAACAGGCTATAGCCGCCATCATCCCCATCCCCCTCTGGCTGCGCATCAACCCAGTCTTGCAGGATATGTTGAAAGCCGGTGACGCTAAGGCTGTAAAGCGCGGCGGTGGTCATGACTGATAGGCAGAAAGATCGATTTGATCCACCTTGGGGCCCAGCAGGGCAAGGCTTGAGGGGGTTTTGAGCAAGTCTTGCGCGGTTTGTTGCAATTGATCGGCATTGACCGCATCGATATGCGCGCTGATCTCGCTAAGCTCTGGCACCCGTTCCAGATGAATCAGGTTGTTGGCGACAAAACGGGCGCAGGCACTGGTGCTTTCCAAGCCCATCAGCAGCGATGATTGCCACTGCGCCTTGGCCCGTGCAATTTCGGTTGGCGAAAACCCGCGTTCTGCGGCGCGCACCAACTCATTATGCACCACCGGCAGCAGGGTGCGGATGCCCGCATCGCCGGTGCCGGCATAGATTTGAAAGGTGCCGCAGTCTTGATAGGAGGCGTTGTTGCTGTAAATCGAATAGGCCAGCCCGCGTTTTTCCCGCACCTCCTGAAACAATCTGGACGCCATGCCACCCCCCATCAGGGTGGAATAAATGCCCAGCGCGTAATGGGCGGCGTCGTTGCTGAACGGCAGGCCGCGATAGCCCAGCACGCTGTGCACCTGCTCCAACTCCTTGGCCTCAACATACAGGCCGCCTTGATAGCGAGCCGGCTCAACATCCTGAATCTGGCTTTTGGGCATGGTTGCAAAATGCTGCTCCGCCAGCTGCACAAAGGCCTCATGCTCAACCGCGCCGGCCGCCACAATCACCATCCGGTCGCTGCCGTAACGGGGGGTAACAAAGTTCAGCACCTGGTCGCGGGTAACATGTTTGATGATTTCGGCGGGTCCCAGAATCGGCCGTCCCATCGGTTGATCGGGATAGGAAACCGCCTGAAAATGATCGTAAATAATGTCGTCGGGGGTATCCAGCGCCTGGCCAATTTCCTGCAGAATCACGTTGCGCTCACGCTCCAACTCCGCCTCATCATACACCGCATGTTGCAAAATATCGGCCAGCAGATCCACCGCCAAGCCCACATCTTTTTGCAAAACCTTGGCGTAATAGGCGGTGATTTCGCGGCTGGTATAGGCGTTCAGATAGCCGCCCACATCCTCAATCTCCTCAGCAATTTTTTGCGCGCTGCGGCGTTTGGTTCCCTTAAAGGCCATATGTTCCAGCAGGTGAGCCAAGCCGTTGTCCGCCGCGGCCTCATGGCGGGTGCCAACCCCAAACCATACCCCTAAGGTAACCGTGCGCAGCGCCGGCATTGGATATGTCGCCACCCTGATCCCATTGCTGAGTTTGCTAACATTTGCCGACATGACGCGCCCTTCTCCAAAATTTCAGCCAGCTTAGGAAATTCTGCTGGTGATAGCAATCTTAAAGCGGGCGTAAAGCTGGTTGCGTACAGGGCTTTGGTTGCGGTGCGTGACAAGGATGATTGCGTTGGGGAATCGCTGGCTGTAGAGTTTCGCTGCGGCGGGCTTTTGCGAAGGCGATCGTTGCGTGGTGTTACAACTCTTGATTTTTTAAAAAACCTTTTAAAGGACGCATAAAGATGAAATGGATCGCATTAGCGGTGGTTTTGACCCTTGTTGGCGCGGGGGTTGCGGTGGCGCAGCCTGCCAAAGAAGCGCCAGCTGGCCCTCCTCCACATGGCATGTTTAAGGAGGCGGACGCTAATGGCGATGGCTTTTTAAACAAGGAAGAATGGGTTAATGGCCATGCCAAAAAATTTGATGAAATTGATGCCGATCGTGATGGCAAACTGACGCGGGAGGAGTTGCGGGCGTTTCATGAGGCGAACCCGCATCCAAAGGCGCCCCGTCCTGATGGTTCACGACGTGGTGGGGAACGTCCTGCTAGGGGTGCGCCGCCTGCACAGGAGCCAGCAGCTGCTCCTGCGGCTCAGTAAGGGTTCTGCAAGGCACCGTTTATCCGGCGGGACAATGTTTTTGCCGGATAGACGGTGTTTTTTGGGTTTTTAAGCGAAAAGGATTTTTTTTGCGATCTATGTATCGGTGTGGTTGGATTTTTCTGACCGTTGTCGGTTTTGTGCTGTTGGCGGCGACGTCCGCTGCGGATGCGCGGCTGTACAATCCTGACATCAGCGTGCAGGGCACCTCGCCCAATTCGGTGGTTAGCACCGAACATGCGGTGGCAAGCCTGCTGATCGAGGATAGGGTGTTGGTGCCAGGGCAGACCACAACCTTGGCATTGGTGATCAAGCCCAACCCTGATTGGCATACCTATTGGCAAAATCCGGGCGATTCGGGGCTGCCGACTCAAATCGAGTGGCAGGTGCCGGCGGGCTTTGCGGTTGGCGCGATCCAATGGCCCTATCCCCAACGCATCAGCATGGCGCCGCTAACCAATTTTGGCTATGCGGGCGAAGTTTGGTTGTTAAGCGACCTATCGGTGCCGTCTTCCGCCCAGCCTGGCACCGAGGTGACCATGCAGGCCAAGGCCAGTTGGTTGATTTGTCATGATATTTGTGTGCCTGAGCAGGCGGAGTTGACGGTTGTTTTGCCGGTTCGTGAGCGGTCTGAGGGTGATCCAGATCAGGTGGATACCGATGCCGCGATCAAACAGCAATTTGCGCAGGCGCGGCGTTTGTTGCCCAAGCCGATGGCCGATTGGCAACCCACCCTTAGCCTGCAGGATGGGCAATGGAACATCCAGCTGAGCTTTGTGGGCAAGGTTTCGGGGCAAATGGTGCCGGTCGATTTTTTCCCGCTGCAGCCCGCCATAACCGCCAACGATGCGCCGATCCTGCGCAGCACCAAACAGGGGCTGAACATCCAGCTGGCGGCGGCGCCTGAGCTGGACAGCAAAAAACCGATGCCGACCGATTGGGGCGGCATTCTGGTGGTGCGGGATCGGGCGGCCAAGGATCCCGAGGCGCAGGAGGCCTATGAAATCCGGTTTGAATCGGCCCATCCAGCCGCACCGATGAAACGCTATTGGCTGAACAGCCGTGCTTCTTGGGGGGTGATGGCGCGCGCCCTGCTGCTGGCGTTTTTGGGCGGAATCGTGCTGAATCTGATGCCCTGCGTGTTTCCAGTGTTGGCGCTGAAGGTGTTGGGCTTTATGCGGGCGGTGCATCACACCAGCGACTCTGCACGGGCGGCAGCGGCCAAAAAACGCTCTAAACCGGTGCAGCATGCCCTGTGGTACAGCGCTGGCGTGGTGCTTAGTATGGTGGTGTTGGCCAGCTTGCTGATTATCCTGCAATTGGCCGGCCAGCAATTGGGGTGGGGATTTCAACTGCAATCGCCCAATTTTGTGGCGGCGATGGTGCTGCTGTTCACCGTGATGGCCTTTACGATGTTGGGATTGGTGGAGTGGGGCGGGGGGCTTAGCCGCCTTGCCAATCGCTGGAGCCACCATCACGCCAGCGGCACGGCCTTTTTTACCGGTGTGCTGGCAACGCTGGTCGCCACGCCCTGCACCGGTCCGTTTATGGCGATCGCGCTTGGCCTAGCCCTGACCATGCCGCCATGGCTGACGCTGATGATCTTTGTGGCGCTGGGCGCGGGTTTGGCGTTTCCGGTGTTGCTGTTGGCCAGTTGGCCCAGCCTGCTGCAGCGTTTGCCGCGGCCAGGGGCGTGGATGGAGCATTTCAAGCAATTGTTGGCCTTTCCCCTGTTGGCCAGCGCGCTTTGGCTGTTGTGGGTTTTTGCCAAGCAACAGGGGGTGAACGGCGCGTTCCAGCTGTTGGTCTCGATGCTGCTGTTCGCCTTTGTCTTGTGGCTGTGGGAACGGTTACCAGCGGGGCGTCCTGTTGGGGTAATCTTGCGTGTTTTGCTGCTGCTTGGTGGCGCTGGGTTGGGTTTGGGCTTGGTGGGGATGCTGCAGGGTCAGGATGGATCGAGTTCCCATCATGTGGGTGATCAATCGGCGATTCTGCCGGCCGAACCCTTTAGCCCGGCGCGGCTGCAGGCGTTGCAGGATGAGGGACGCCCGGTGCTGGTCAATTTTACCGCCGCCTGGTGCCTGACCTGCAAGGTTAATGAGGGCACCACCCTTGGCCGCGCTGTGGTGCAACAGGAATTGGCCAAGCGCAACGTCGCCTATCTGGTGGCCGATTGGACCAACCGTGACCCCGCCATTGCTGTGGAGTTGGCGAAGTATCAGCGCAACGGCGTGCCCCTGTACCTGCTGTTTTGGCCAGGGCAAGCGGTGAAAATCCTGCCGCAATTGTTAACGGTCGATGGGCTGTTGGCGGCGTTGCCCCCAGAGCTGCCCCCAGAGCTACCGAAGAATTAACCATCTAATGTTGCCCCTCCCTAAGTCCCCCCCTAAGCCTAACAGCGATCCGCCGCTTTTGCACAAGGGGCAGGCGATCACCCTTTATGGCGCACCGCCCAGCTACCGCGCCCTGCTGCTGGCCGATTGGCAGCGGCAGACCCCTGGCCAGTGGGTGGTGGTGGTGCCGGATGAACGGGCGGCGGCGGCCTGGGCCAGCGATTTGGCGGTGGTAGCGCCAGAGCTTAAGCTGCTGCATTTTCCGGCCTGGGATTGCCTGCCCTATGACCGCAGCCCCCCGCATGCCGCGGTGATGGGGCAGCGCCTGGCCTGTTTGCATCAGCTGCACCGCGATCCCAACCAACCGGTGATTCTGATCGCACCGATGGCGGCGCTGTTGCAACGGGTGTTGCCGCCGTCTGAGCTGGCGTTGTTGGCGATGCCGCTGAAAGTCGGCGCGCTGCTGAACCGCGACAATCTGTTGCGCTGGCTGACCGATCAGGGGTTTGAGCGGGTGGAAACCGTGCGCGAATCGGGTCAATACGCGGTGCGCGGCGGCTTGTTGGATTTGTTTACCCCGGCAGCAGCTTTGACGGAGGCCAGCGCGCTGCGCTTGGATTTTTTTGGGGCTGAGCTGGAACGGCTAAGGCTGTTTGACCCGCTAACCCAACGCAGCCTGCAGGAGATTGATCAGGCGCTGCTGCTGCCCGCCAGTGAGCTGCAGTTGAATGAGGCCAGCATTCGGCGCTTTCGTGATGGCTACCGCGCGCAATTTGGCGCGGCCGCGATGCAAGATCCGATCTATCAGGCGATTGCTGAGGGGCGGCGGTTTAGCGGCGCTGAACATTGGTTGCCGCTGTTTTATGACCAGCTGGTCAGCCCGCTAAGCTATTTGCGCGCCGATGCCAAGCTGCTGTTGGATGAACAGGTGGTTGAGCGCGGCCAGTCCTTTTTGGCCAGCGTGCAGGAATACGCGGGGGAACGGCAAAAACTCAGCCAGCAAAAGGCTGGCGATTCCACCTATCGCCCCCTAACCGCCTCAGCCCTTTATTTGTCGGCTGAGGAGTGGCAACAGGGCTTTGCCGCCTGTGCCGTGGGCACCTGGTTAACCGCATCGCGCCTGCCCCCTTCACAAATGGGTATCGCAATGCATGCGGAGGTGGGGCACAATTTTGTCACCACCCGTCAGGATCCGGCGCAAAATTTGCTGGCCGCGGTGGTGGCCTATATTCAGGCCGAATGGTTGGCGGGGCAGGCGGTGGTGCTGACCTATTACTCCGCGGGCAGTGGCCAACGCCTGCTGCAGTTGCTGCGCGAGGCTGGCCTAACCAATCTGCGCAAAAGCGAGGGCTTGGCGGGGGAAAGCCTGTGGCCAATCTCGCCCCAACCGCAGCTGTTGGAACTGGTGCAATGGCCCTTGCCGGTTGGGTTTCGCAGCCCAGGCCTAACCGTTCTGTCTGAGGCGGATGTGTTTGGCGAGCGCTTGGGGGCCAGCCCAGCAAGATCCAGGGCAAGGCGGGCTGAGCATTTTATCCGCGATTTAACCGCCCTGTTGCCAGGCGATCTGGTGGTGCATAGCGACCATGGGATCGGCCGGTTTGAGGGGCTAACGATGATCAGCGCCGGCGATGCCCGCCATGATTGCCTGTGTTTGGTCTATGCCGACAACGCCAAATTGTACCTGCCGGTTGAGAATCTTGAGCTGCTAAGCCGCTTTGGGGGGGAAGAGGCAGCGGCCAACACCCCGCTTGATCGGCTGGGCGGCGCGGCGTGGCAGGCACGCAAAGCACGGGTCAAGAAACGCCTGCTGGAAATGGCGGGGCAACTGATTCAAACCGCGGCCGCCCGCCAGATGGCAGAGGCGCCGGTGATTGTGCCGGATCAGACCGCCTATCAGGCCTTTTGCGCCCGCTTCCCCTATGCGGAGACTGAGGATCAGGAGCAGGCAATCAATGACGTGCTGGCGGATTTGGCGGCGGGCAAGGCGATGGATCGGCTGGTGTGCGGCGATGTCGGTTTTGGCAAGACCGAGGTGGCGTTGCGCGCGGCCTGCGCGGCAGCTCTATCCGGCCTGCAGGTAGCGGTGGTGGCGCCAACCACCTTGCTGGTGCGCCAGCATGCGGCCAATTTCCGCGCCCGCTTTGCCGGCCTGCCGGTGCGTCTAGGCGCCTTGTCACGCCTGACCAGCTCGGCTGAGGCGGCGCAGATCAAACAGGCACTGGCGTTGGGTCAGGTGGATGTGGTGATCGGCACCCATGCCCTGCTCAGCAAATCCCTGAAATTCGCTCATTTAGGCTTGGTGATTGTGGATGAGGAGCAGCATTTTGGTGTTGCGCAAAAAGAACGGCTTAAGGAGCTGCAATCGGGCGTGCATGTGCTGACCCTGACCGCGACGCCGATTCCCCGCACCCTGCAGCTGGCGTTGTCGGGGGTGCGCGACCTAAGCCTGATCACCACGCCGCCGGTGGATCGCCTGGCGGTGGAAACCCATGTGATGCCAGCCGATACGGTGGTGCTGCGTGAGGCTTTGCTGCATGAATACCGCCGTGGTGGCCAAAGCTTTTACGTGGCGCCGCGGATTGAGGATTTGGCCAAGTTGGAGGCGCAACTGGCTGAGCTGATGCCCGAACTCAAGCTGGTGATCGCCCATGGCGGCCTAAGCGCGGGTGAGTTGGAGGAGGTGATGGGGCGGTTTTTGGATCGCCGCGCCGATTTGCTGCTCTCCACCCATATCATCGAATCGGGGTTGGATATTCCGCATGCCAACACCATCATCATCCACCGCGCCGATCGTTTTGGCTTGGCGCAGCTGTACCAACTGCGCGGGCGGGTGGGGCGCGGCAAGGTGCGCGGCCATGCCTATCTGACCCTGCCGATGGGCCAGGTGGTGGCGGAGTCGGCTACCCGTCGCCTGCAGGTGATGGCGGGGCTTGATCAATTGGGGGCGGGATTCCAGCTGGCCAGCCATGATCTGGATTTGCGCGGCGCTGGCAATTTGTTGGGCGATGAGCAATCCGGCCAAATCCGTGAGGTGGGGATTGAATTGTACCAACAAATGCTGACCGAGGCGGTGGCCACCGTAAAGGCTGGCGGCAAGCTGGGGTTAACGGCGGATGCGGCTGAGGCTTCTGGTGCTGTCAGGGAGGACGACTGGATTCCCAATATTCAGCTTAGCCAGACCGCCCTGTTTATTCCCGAAACCTATATTGGTGATCTCAACCTGCGGCTGCAACTCTACCGCCGCTTGGCGGAGCTGCGCACGGCGGTTGAGGTTGAGGAGATGGGGGTGGAGCTGATCGACCGCTTTGGCAATCTGCCGCCGGAGGTGGACAACCTGCTGCAACTGCTGCTGATCAAGCAACGCTGCAAGGCGCTGAACATCGGGCGGTTGGAGGCGGGGCCAAGGGCGATCGTGCTGTCTTTTTACCAGAATATCTGCCCCAACCCCGGGGCGTTGTTGCAACTGATTTCCCATGACCCGATCCACTTTAAGCTGCGCCCCGATCAAAAACTGGTCTACAGCCTTAGCGGCAGTATCGCACAGCTTAGTTTATTGGCCGCCTGTCAGATGTTGTTGACGCGGTTGGGGCGGTTGGTTGCCGGTTCCGTAGCTTAACAGATTCTTAAAGATGATCATTATAGAATTAACCATGTAACCGTAAACAAGATATCGGTATGGTTTTGCACAGGCTTGATTCATTGTTGCTTTTGATCTGATTAACCAATGTCATCTTTTAGGACGTTCCGAAATGGATTCAGCCGTTGCCCAATTCTCAGGGTTGTTCAACAAGGGCTCATCGCATATTTTTAATTGCCGTGATTTAACCCGCAAAATTGAGAAAGACGGCGATACATCCTTTTTGTTTAGCAGCAACGCGCTTAATCATGCTGTTTTTCTTAAGCTTCCGCTTCAACAAATCGAAAGAAGTATAAAAGATATTGAGAAATCCGATAAATTTGAAACAAAAATTTATATTCCATTTGAAGATAACTTAATCAAAGGTGGTCAAACGATTAATTTTAGCGACAAAAGATTTCATGAGGTTATTGACAACTTGCAAGCTAGCCGGGGGGATTCAGATGGCAGTCATTACAACAACGATCGTGCGATCTTAACTGTGTTGGATGAGTTGCCCTCCTTTGATCCGTTTTTGCTAACAGAAAAATTTCGACAGGCTGGCTTGGATGTGGATGAGCGCTATTTCACCTTAACCAAAGAATCTTGGGAAGAAATCCGTCAGTTTGTTATCAGCAAATTTCGCCCAATGATTGCGTTCGCCTATCCCAACAAAAAAGCCAGTGCGGCGCAATCCATTCGCCTTACCGAATTGTTGTGGGAGGCTAAGGATGATCCAGAGGTTCGCAACCTGTTAACTTCGCTTAGCATCCCTGTCGATAAAATCGCGACGGTTTTGTATTCTTGGAAGGGTATTATTTATTACGAGTATGTTTACCTAAAAAACAATCAAAAAGTTAAAAATATTTTGATTTGGTTGGATCAAATTGGTCGTCAATTGGGTGGGCTGACCCCGGTTGTCAAACAGAATCGTGACCGTATTCGCGAAAAACTTTCAGAAAATGTTGGATCGTTATTGCCAATTTTGCGTGAGCATAAAAAATCCTATGATGATCTGTTTATTCATAAGCGTGATCCTAAACCGTTTGTCCATTTCATGAGCGAGTGTAGCCAACAATTTTGCAGTTTGTCGCGCACCTTGGGTCAGGTGATGATTTTGTTGCAGGTGTGGGAAAATTTTTGTTTGCGGCAGAATCCTCAAAAAGCCAGCATTAACCAAATTCATGAATTGTTTTCTACATTTGAGCAGAATTTGTTAGGGTAAATTTTATGGATCTAGCTCTTGAACAATTTGCGTTAACGGTCAAGGGAAGCTCGTCCAATGTTTTTAATTGCCGTGACCTAAGCAAAAAGGTTTCTCTGAGTGGTGGTCAATTTCTTTTTAAAAACAATTCGTTAAATCGTGCTGTTTTTTTAAAATTGCCAATGAAATCTATCGAAATACAAGACAACCGACGCCATATTATTAATAAATTTGAAACAAAAATTTACTTCCCCTTTGAAAAAAATTTGGTGCGTGGTGGGCAAACATTTTTTTTCCAAGATAAGGGGTTCTATGAGGCCATTAGACAGCTCAGTGATGATGCCTACCTAGTCAATGATGATGATTATAATTACGATTGCTTTATTCTAAGAACGCTTGAGGAGATGCCGTCATTAGATCCATTTCTGCTAAAGGAAAAATTTCGACAAAAATCGATCAATGTTGATGAGGCTTATTTTTCCTTTACCAAGGAGGCTTGGAATCAAATTAAAGTTTTTGTGATGCAAAAATTTCGCCCTCTTATTGACTTTGCTTATGGAGATAGCCCGCCATCTGACAAAAAATGCATGCAGTTAACCGATACCCTTTGGGAAGCTAATGGGGATAACCCAGATATCCAACGTCTTTTCATGGCTTTCGGTGCGCCAAAAGAGAAAATTGATAATATTTTGTATGCATGGAAAGGGATTATGTATTATGAGAATAGCTATACCAATCAATCTGTTCAGACCAGAAAGCTTTTGGATTGGATGGATGGGTTTGAAAATGTTCTTGGTGGTGTTACGCCGGATATAAAGGAAAAAAGACATCAAGTACGAAATTATATCGATAATAATAGTAGGGATACTTTAAAAGTTTTACATGGTTATATAAAATCTTATAATGAATTGTTTATTTATAAAAGGAATGCATCACAGTTCATTGATTTTTTAAATGGATGTTCGGATAGTTTTGTTGAGATATCACATACTCTTAGCAGAACAAATATAATTATGCAGATATGGAAAAGTTTTTCTGTAACATTGGGCAAAAAAAATATAGATTTTGCTCAAGCAAGAAACATTCTTGAGTCTTTTCAAAAAAATATGGTATAAAAAATGGAAAATTTATCAAAAATTTTCTATCAAATTCGTGAAAAAAACAATTTATTTATGTTAAATTTTTATTATTTAGGCATAAGAAAAAATTTTTCTGGTGGAAATCTTGTTTTTGAAAGTGAAATTCTTAATAATTCTGTTTTTGTAAAAAATTATTATAATAAAACAATAGAAAAAAATGATAAAATCAAAAAAGTAATAAAACATAATACAAAAATTTATTTTTCAAAAAATAACATAAAAAATAAAAGCAGTTTATTAAGATTGGTACCAAACAAAACTGTTTCATATATAAAAAATTTTGGTGAAGATGTTGTTGAATTAAGTTTAGAAAAAAACACTGATTTTTTTTCTAAAAACGATAAAATTATCGTGGATATTATTGGTAAAATGCCATGCTTAGATAATTATATTTTTAATGAAACATTAAAATCAAGCAATATATTCACCCATCAAAAATATAATATTTTTGAAATTGATGAATATAAAAAAATAAAACTATTTCTTGCTGGTAATATTTTTCCAGTAATGCATGCGGATTATGGTGTGAAACAATTAAGTGACGATAAGCTATTACGATCTCATGATTTAATATTTTCACAGTCCTCTCCAAATGAAAGTTTTGTCAATTTTTTTAAAATTTTAAATGTACAGGATGAAAAAGTAAAAAATATTTTGCTTTCATGGAAGTCTATTATATATTTAGATTATGTTTATGCTGAATATAAGCAAAAAATTAAAAATTTTATTAATTGGATTAATGAAATTGATTCTAAAAATAGAAATATTACATATAAAATTCGTGTAAACAGAGATATATCTAGGCAGTATTTTTTTGATTATATAAAAAAAATAGACGGATTATTTATTATATACAAAGAAGCCTATAAAAAAATATTTTTTGATAAAAAAGATGTTGCCCCTTTTGTGTCTTTTATTCATAATTGTGAAAATTATTTTTATGATATTGCATGTCTGATGGCAAAAATTGATATTGCTCTAAAAACTTGGGATGAGTTTTGTCAGCATCCGGAGTCGCATCAGAAAGATATTGATTATCTTAGCCAGCTGTTCCATGATTTAACTCAGAACATGGACTAGATGTGACACCTGCTGCCCTTCGCTCTCTTAAGCCCTTGCCAGCTTGGTTCATGGATCCGCCGCTGCAGCGGGTGATGCAGGCGATTGCCGCGGTTGGTGGGGATGTGCGGGCGGTGGGCGGCGCGGTGCGTGACCATCTGTTGGGAGACGCGGTGGGGGATGTGGATTTGGCCACCACCCTGCTGCCACCAGAAACCGTGGCAGCTCTAGAAAAGGCCGGCATTCAGGCGATTCCCACCGGTTTGGCGCATGGCACGATCACCGCGCGGCTGGCGTCCCAGAATTTCGAGATTACCAGCCTTAGGCAGGATGTGCACTGCGATGGCCGGCATGCAACCGTGCAATTTGGTAAGGATTGGGCGGCGGATGCGGCGCGGCGTGACTTTACCATCAACGCCCTGTATCTGGACCAGGCGGGCACTATTTATGATTACCACAACGGGCTGGCGGATTTGGCGACGCGGCGGGTGCGCTTTATTGGGGATCCGCAACAGCGACTGGCTGAGGATATGTTGCGCCTGCTGCGGTTTTTTCGCTTTGCCGCCCGCTACGCCAGCCAGCCGGACGCTGATGGTCTGAATGCGGCCACCCTGATGGCGCCAGGCCTGCCCCAGCTTTCCGGCGAACGCCTGTGGGACGAGCTGCGCAAGATGCTCACACAACAGCCAAACGCCACTCTTGACGCGCTGACCATGATGGAGGCGGCCGGCATCTTGCCGCATTTGTGGCAGCCGGCCGAGCTGGCGCAGGTCGATCTGGCCAGCTTAACCAAGTTGCTGCAGCTGGATGCCGCCTGCCCAGCCCTGCTAAAACTAACCGTGCTGCTGGGCGTCGATGCGCATCACCTTCAGGCCATCGCCACGCGCCTGCGCCTTAGCCGCAGCCAACAACGGGATCAGCAAAACTGGTTGCAGGGGGTGCAGCTTTGGCAAAGTGGCACGCTGATCGACTGGCTGGATTGGATCTATCTGCACGGGGTGGGGGTGGCGAGCGAATCGTTAAATTGGTGGTGGGCGCAGCAGCAGCATCTATCCCCGCCCGCCCCAGATGGGGGGTATCAGCAGCGTCTGGCCGCCATCGCCCGCATCGAACAGCTGGGCAGTGCCCGCTTCCCCGAGACTGGCCACGACCTGATCGCTGAAGGCTTTGCTGCCAACGCCGATCTGGCAACCGAACTACAAAACCGCCGCCGCGCCTGGCTGTTGGCGCAGGGGTAGGGGGCCATCTTTAAGGATTTTGCAGGCGAAAGACCACCGGCACCATCACCTGCGCGGCGATGGGCGTGCCGTTTTGTGTGGCCGGAACAAAGCGCCATTTCTGCACGGCGGTCACCGCGGCCTGATCCAAAAGCGCTGATTCGCTTGACCGTGCAACCGCCACCTGCTCCACCCCGCCTATCGCGGAGACGTGGACGGTTAGCAGCACCTTTCCTTCCTCGCCACGCCGCCGTGCCAGGGCGGGATAGACGGGGGGTGGGTTGTGTAAATACGCCGCCTCGTAAACGGGTGTGCTGGGGCCTGTATCGGTCGGCTGCGCCAATGCGGGAGACGGTGCGATGGCGGTGTTAGGTGTGACGCTTTCGGTGTTGCGCGTGTCTTCGTGCGCGTCATTTGCTGGAGAAGGGTTTATTGGAGAGGGGCTCGCTGGATAGGGTTCAGGGACGGTTTTGGCGGGGGTGGGTTTGCGGATTGGCGGCGATGCTTTGGCGATCGTTGGTGCCGCTGCGGCGCTCCCGGTGGTCTGCGGTGTTGCGGTGGCGACAGCCGGCAGGGGTGCCGGTAAGCTCAGCATGGAAACGGGTATCACATGCATGGTGGGTGTTATAGGGGGCGTAATATTTGGCCCATAGCACAGCACCGCAACGGCTATCCCATGCAGCGCCAGGGAGGCAAGCAGGCCCATGTGTTCCTTACCCCTGCCCATTTCGCCGTCCTTTCTGTTGGCGGGCACGGCGCTTGCGAAGCCACAGATACACGCCGCTGCTGGCAAGATAGACGATGCCAATGCCGGTCAGCGAGACGACGATTTGCAGGCATAGGCCCCATTTGTCGGCCATGTGCAGCGCGGAAATCCAGCTGGTAAGGCTTTGCCCGGCATTGTCCCCTGTCGGCAGCGACACCGCGTCCAATTGCCCCGTATCCCCATCAAACCACAGCGCGGTGGCCCCATGCTTCTCGGCCACATCACGGCTGCTGCGTACGGCGTAGCGGTAGGTTCCTGTCGCCGCATCATAGCTGAGCGATTGTTCGTGCGTGACGCTGAAACGGTTGATCGCCGCCTGGTTTTGCATGAGCCGGCGTGCGGTGTCGCGGGCCGCAACCCAATCCAGCAAAGGCTTGTCGCGGGCCGATGCCAAAACAGGCACAACCGACGACGGGTTTTGCATGCCCGTTAAGCGGTGCATCACCGGTTGATAAACCGCGCTCCCCAAATTAAACGCCACCGCAGACCATGCCAGCGCAAACAGCATCACCCAGGCCCACAACCCCAACGCACGATGCCAGCTGAACTGCCGTTGATAGACCGAACCCGTGCGACGAAAGCGCCACGCTGCCCGCCACTGCCGCCAAAAGGTGCCACCACCACGTGGCATGGTCAGGGCAAGACCGACAAAACAATCCAGCGTCCACACCAACGCTACAATCCCCAAAAGCTGAATACCGGTAGAGCCAGGCAACAGCAGGCGCCAATGCAGATCATAGACCACGTCCATGAAATTGCTGCGGCTTATCGGCCAATAGCTGTCTGGCAGGCGGAACACCTCCTGCCCCGTATAGGGGTTAAGGCGCACATAGATGTATTTCTGCCTGGGTCTGTCCACCCAGATATGAAAATTTTTGCCGGCTTGCTGCCGCAGTTCTACCCATGTTAGCGGCGTATCGGGAAACAGGGTTTGCGCCCTGTCCCGCAACACCAATGGATCCAGCATGGGTTGCGAACTTACGGGCACAAACACCTTGCCAGGATTTAAGCTGTGGTCGATTTCCTGATAAAACGCCAGCAGGCTGCCGGTCAGGCCAACCACCACCAGAAAGGCAGCGATGGCAAGACCGACATAGCGGTGCAGCAGCACGGCAACCCGTCGCATGCTAGAAATCCACCCCAAGCGTTAGCAGTGCGGCAAATGGCGGTGCAATCTGGCTGAGAGAGCCCTCCACCGTTTCCAGATACTTCTCATTGCTGAGGTTCTGCAGGTTAAGCGCAACATTGTAGCGATCGACCTTGTAAAACACCCCCGCGTCGTAACGGGTGTAGGCAGCCAGCTTGAAATCGCTGTTTGGCTGTGTGCCTTCACGCTCGCCCACATACACCAAACCTGCTCCTAGCGAGAGTTTTCCCAGCAAGTTTTTGATCGGCAGATCATACACCCCCCACAGGTTGGCGGATCGTTCGGGCACGTTCAACAATTCTGTGCCCACAGGGGTGGAATCGCCATCCGTGGTTTTGGTGACCTTAGCGTTTTGGAAGGTGGCGTTGGCAATCACGCGCAAGTCTTGCGTTGCCTGTCCTGCCATGCCCAGTTCCAGGCCACGGCTGCGCTGCTCACCACTGGTGATGGAGAAGCCGGGATTGACAGGATCCGCAACCAGCACGTTTTCTTTGGTGACTTGGAAAAGCGCCGCCGTTACCTCAAGCCCTTCTCGCAGGCTGTGTTTTACCCCCACCTCATGCTGCACGCCGCGTTCGGCCTGGAACATGTCGTTGGTGGCACTGCGGGCGGTGTAATTGGGGCTGAAAGATTGGCCCCAATTGTAATAGACCCCTGTCGTGGGTTGAATCAGATACATCGCGCCGGCGCGTCCCGTTACGGCATTTTCGGTTTGCGATTTGGTATCTGAGCCGCCGGTTAAATCGGCCAGACTGGAATGCGCCCGTTCGGCACGAACGCCAGCCAAAAACCGCCATTTTTCCCAGGCCAGGCTGTCTTGGGTGTAGATGGCATTGGAACGCAGGTTTTTCTTTTCCGAAAAACCAACGGGCAATTCAGTGGGCTTGTTGGTGTAATCTGGATTAAACAGATCAAAACGCCCCAAATCTGTGCCGATCAAATTGCCGTCCGCATCGTATTGATCGCCCGACGCCAGGGCATATTGGAACAAATTTTGACTGGTTTCAAAGCCTGCCACGATATCGTTTTTCACCGCGCCCGTCTGGAATTTGCCGTACACTTCCGACTGACTGATCACGTTGCGGCTGCGCTCATCGGGGGTGTAGAAGGTCATGCGGTCAAACGTGGTGGTGTCAGATCCCCAATAGGGTTGCGCGGTTAAATAGCGGCGTTTGCTTTGATCCACATAAACCCCCTGTCGCACGCTCCAATCCTTGTTAAAGGCGTGCTTCAAGTCCAGACGGTGCCCATAGGTTTGGTTGCGGAAATAGGCACTGTCATCGCTGCTGTTGGTACGGAACGGTGCGTTCAGCACCAAGGCGGTGTTGGGCAGGCCATTGGTCCAGCCGTTGTTTCTGTATTGCTGAATCTCCCCCTCATACAGCAGGGTGGTGCTCTCGTTGAGATTCCAGCGCACCACCGGCGCGGCAAACAGGTTGTTTTCGTTGTAAAAGTCCTGATAACTGTCGGTGCTGGTGCCGGCCGCGTTCAAACGCACGGCCACCGCACCAAAATCGCGGTTGGCATCAACCGTTGTGCGGTAATACTGGTTGCTGCCGATGCCCTGTTTGAGGCGTAGGAAGTTTTCTTTTTCGGGCGTTTTGGTCACGGTGTTCACCGAGCCACCTGGTTGCGTCGCCCCATATAGCAGGCTGGGGCCCTTGATAAACTCCACCCGTTCGACATTCGCCAGATCACGGGGGTTGTAGGGCTCCAGAATTTTATAGCCGTTGCGGAAATTCACGCCCGCCGTGCTAAAGCCGCGGATGGTGTAAAGGGCTGAGGGCGTGGCACCGTATCCTACCACCGGCTGCACGCCACTGGTCAGATCCGCCAGTTGGTTTGGCGCGGTAATGGCCTTGTCCGCAATGACCTGTTGATCAATCACCGCCACCGAAACCGGTGTTTCTTTCAACGGTGTTTCGGTTTTGGTAGCGGTGCTGGAAACCAGCGGTGTATAAGCCGCCGCTGGGTTGATGGGATCGGCCGTCACGGTTACGGCCGGCAGTTCGGTGGGGCTTTCCTCTGCGGCCAGCGCAGGGATCGTGGTGGTTGTCAGCAAGAACAGCAGCAGGGAAAAGCCGCTGTTGTAGCGGCCAAAAGATGGCGTCATGGAATATCTCCTGAAAAATTGCTTGAAAGGTGAACAGGCCGCAGGGAGGCTGCGGCTAAAAACGCAGAACAGCTAGGCATTGAAGACGTTTGCGGATTTTTCAGGAGAATAGGGGTGGCGCACGCGGCGGCGCTGATTTGCGCAGCGTGGTGGTTGCCAGCCGGGTTGCGGGTGCGGTGAACAACACGGTTGTATAATCCGCCGCGCCTATGGGCTGCAGCATGGGATCAGCAGGGGGAGTGGTGGCGTGCGCTGCTAAGGCAAAGGGGCAAGCCTTATGGGCCTTTTTTTGTTGATGATCTTCCGGGGGCTGTTTTGCCGGCTGGCCGTTTTCATCCACCGCAATGGTTTGTACCCCATTGGCCGTGCAGATGACCATTTGGAAAAAATGCCCCGGATTGGCCGTATTTGGCATGTAGCCTGCGGGGATCAGGCCGCGGAACAGCAGACTTGCAACAACAATCCAGCTAAGCAATTTCATCTTGGCGACACTGTAATCAAAACACTGCTAAGGTGCACGCCTATTTTGCAACCCGCAAGTCCTTTGTTGACGCGTAACGAAATGCTCCTGCCACCACCCCAACATCGGCAAAAAGATCGGCAATTTTTTGTATCGCTTTAGTGCTATCTCTATGATATATTGGGATTATATATTGAAAAAAATCGGCAATGAACGGGGTGTGATGAGCGAATCGATCGGCTTAATGGAACCCATGTTGGTGCCTGAGGGGTTGCTATCACAGGGGGGCGGCCTGCTGGCGGATTTGGCCCTGGATTTGGTGGCCAAGGCCAACCATCTGGCGGGCAAATTGCACCCGATGGTGCGGCGCAGCCTGGGCGATTTGGTGCGCCCGATGAATTGCTATTATTCCAATTTGATTGAGGGGCACAACACGCATCCGCGCGCGATTAACGATGCGCTGGCGCAAGATTTTTCCCATGAGCCAGCAAAACGGGCGTTGCAGGAGGAGGCGGTGGCGCATATCACCGTGCAACAGCTGATCGACACGGATCAGGCGCCCATGGTCAACCCGTTGTCCTCCGAATTTGGCCGCTGGATCCACCATGCGTTTTGCAGCCGCTTGCCGCAGCGTTTGCTGTGGGTCGAAAACCCTGACACGGGGCAGAGGCATCCGGTGATCCCAGGCCAGCTGCGTGACGGCACGGTGGTGGTGGGGCGGCACATCCCACCCCTGCCCGAAAATCTTGACCGCTTTATGGCGCGGTTTGATCAGGCCTATGATCAAAGGGCGCTGCCGAAACTCCAAGCGCTGATCGGCGTGGCGGCGGCGCATCACCGCTATTTGTGGATTCACCCCTTTTATGACGGCAACGGGCGGGTGGCGCGGTTGATGTCGCATGCCGCCCTGCGCCATTTGGGGGTTGGCTGCGATCTTTGGTCGGTGGCACGCGGGTTGGCGCGGGCGCAGGCGCGCTACAAGGAATTGCTGCAAAACGCCGATGCGCCGCGTCTGAACGATTTGGATGGGCGGGGCACGCTGTCGCAAACCGCGTTGGTAGAGTTTTGCGCGTTCTTTCTGGGGGTATGTATCGACCAAGTCGATTATATGGATGGGCTGCTGGACAGCAAAAATTTGTTAGGGCGTATCCAGCTGTATGTGGCGGAACAAGTCGCGCTGAAAAACCTGCCCAAGGCCAGCTTTGCGTTGTTGCGTGAGGCCCTGTTGGTGGGGGAGTTTGAGCGCGGGCGGGCTGCTGCCCTTACCGGCTATCAAGACCGCATGGCACGCGGCGTGCTATCCCAACTGGTCGCCCGTGGCCTGTTGGTATCCGACACCCCCAAAGGCCCGGTGCGTTTGGGCTTCCCGATTGAGGTGGTGGAACGATGGTTTCCTTTGTTGTATCCGGGCGGGGTATGGTAGGGGGTAGGGCGGCTGCGTGCGGCACAACATCGCCGCGCCTGGCTGTTTCATCTTGGCGACACTGTAATCAAAACACTGCTAAGGTGCACGCCTATTTTGCAACCCGCAAGTCCTTTGTTGGCGCGAACGAAATGTCCCCGCCACCGCCCCAACATCGGCAAAAAGATCGGCAATTTTTTGTCTCGCTATAGTGATATCTCTATGATATATTTTATTTCCCTCCCTCGGAGGGGTGGCAGGCGAAGCCTTCCTCCTTTAAAAATTTGTCAGGCGCAGCCTGACGGGGTGGTTGCCTATCGCGGCATTTGACCATTCCAGAATCTTGCCATAAGTGCAGAAGCGTACAACCACCCCCGCCCATCAAACCACTAAGTGACAGAGTGGTGCACTTAGTAGTTTAAGTGGCGTATATAGTATATGTGCAACAATTGCCCTAAATATGTCAACATGAAATTTTTGGTGACGATCAGGGGTTGGGCATGGTCGAATTGGCTAAGCTGGGTTGCCGATACCGCAACATTTGACCATTGTTGAGAATCTTGCCATAAGTGCAGATCGTGGTGACGCTAAGATAAGCTTAGCAACCACTACACCACCCCCCCCCTAACCATTTTTGGATTTGATAAACCGTCATGAATGAAAATCGCAACCTGTTGCTGGCCGTTGTTTTGTCGATTGGTATCGTGATGGGCTTCCAGTATTTTGTGGTGATTCCCCGCGAACAGGCTCGGCGTGCTGCCCTGCCTAGCGTGTCGGCACAAGTGGCGGCTTTCCCAACAGTTGCTACATCCCCCAATCCAGCAACCGCCGTGACCCCTGTTGCGGATGCGCAGCCAGCTGGCGAGGTGGTGATTGACAGCCCGCGGCTAACGGGGCGCATCAACCTGCGCGGTGCCCGTTTTGATCGGCTAACCCTGCGCGACTATCGCCAGCAGGCTGGGGATACGGCGCCGCCCGTTGAGTTGTTGAACGATCAGGTGGGCAGGGATGGTTTTGTGCTGCAACTTGGCTGGCAGAATGTGGCGGGGGCAGGGGGAGCCGCGCCACTTGCGCTGCCAGATGTTAACACGGTTTGGCAGGCCGACCGCCCAACGCTGACCCCCGACAACCCCGTGACCTTGCGCTGGAACAACGGGCAGGGTCAGGAATTTGTTCAGCAAATACAAATTGATAAGCAGTTTATGCTGCAGTTTAACCAATCCATCACCAACAGCGCGCCAGCGGCGGTTGCGCTTGCGCCGGTGGCTGAGATTTTGCGTCAGCAGGGCGGCGGCAAATCCAACCCCGCCTTTGGTCAGGAGGGCTTGGTGGGGTCGTTTGACGATAGCGTCGCGCGTACCGGCTACCGCAAATTGGATATCGGGGAAACCCGTGGCTTGGCAGGAAAAGTTGATTGGGCCGCGCTGACCGATGTCTATTGGTTGGTGGCTTTGGCTCCTGCCGATCAAGGCCTGTATCAGGCCGCGCTAAGCCGTGAACCGGATACGCAGGCGAACTTTTATGAGAACGCCAAGGGCGAGGGGCAGTTTGGGGCGCCGATGCAGCATTACCGCCTGCGCCTAACCGGTATGCCCAGCACGGTTGCGCCCGGGCAATCGCTGGCCGTTGCCTATCAGGCGCTGACAGGGGCTAAGGAAATTCCGTTGCTGGAAAGCTATGCCCGCCAACACAACTTGCCGCGCCTGGAACAGGCGGTGGATTTTGGTTGGTTTTATTTTATCGCCAAGCCGTTGTACCACTTGCTGAAAGCCATTCATGTGTTGCTGGGCAATTACGGGTTGGCGATTATCGGCCTGACGCTGATGATGCGGATCGCGATGTTTCCCCTGGCCAACGCCTCGTTCAAGGCGATGAAGCGGATGAAGGATTTGCAGCCAGAAATGACGCGCGTGCGGGAATTGTACGGGGCGGATAAAATGCGGATGAATCAAGAAATTTTGGCGATGTACAAAAGAGAGCGGGTGAATCCGGTTGGCGGCTGTTTGCCGATGTTGCTGCAACTGCCGATTTTCTTTGCGCTGTACAAGGTGTTGGTGGTGGCGATTGAGCTAAGGCACGCGCCGTTTTTTGGCTGGGTTCACGATTTGTCGGCGCCGGATCCGACCAATCTGTTCACCCTGTTTGGGGCGCTGCCCTGGAACCCGCCCTCAATCCTGGTGATGGGGATTTTGCCGTTGTTGATGGGGGGCACCATGGTGCTGCAACAACGGCTGAACCCACCGCCAACCGACCCGACCCAGGCGATGGTGTTTAAGCTGATGCCCTATATGTTTACCCTGATGATGGCGCATTTTGCCGCCGGTTTGATCCTTTATTGGACCAGCAACAACCTGCTTTCCATCCTGCAGCAATATTGGTTGAATGCCCGTTTGGCCAAAAGGGACGCGGCCAAGGCGTTGATCCAATCAAAACAGCAGCAAAAAAATGCCCGCCGCGCGCAAAAATTGAACTCCCCCAAAAACCCCTCCTAAACCACTCTTTAAAAATAATGGCGCGCTACAAATTCACGCTGGAGTATGATGGCAGCCGGCTGGTGGGCTGGCAGCGGCAACGGGGGGGCGGCTCAGCGCAGCAGGTGTTGGAGCAGGCGTTAAGCGCGTTTTTGCTGCAGCCGATTGTGGTTGAGGGGGCAGGGCGCACCGATTCTGGCGTGCATGCGCTGGGCCAGGTGGCGCATGCCGATTTGCCCGAACCCGCCAACGGCCAGCCATGGAATCTGTACCAACTGCGCGCCTCCATCAATCATTTTTCGGTGCCCCACGGTCTTAGCGTGTTGGAGGTGGCGCCGGTGGCCGATGGTTTCCACGCGCGCTTTTCGGCGCTGCGCCGCCATTACTGCTACCGCATCAGCATGCGTCCATCCCCCAGCGTGCTGTTGGCCGGTCGGCAATGGCATTTGGCGCAGCCGCTGGACTTAGCCGCCATGCAGCAGGGGGCGGCGCGGCTGTTGGGGCTGCATGATTTCAGCAGTTTTCGCGACAGCCGCTGCCAGGCCAAATCGCCGATCCGCAGCCTGGAGCGGATGGAGGTGGTGGCGGATATGATCAACCCCTATCAGCTGGAACTATGGGCAACCGCCCGTTCATTCTTGCATCACCAGGTGCGGATTATGGTGGGAAGCTTGGTGCAAATTGGCCTGGGGCGCTTCCCACCCAGCTGGATTGACGATCTTTTTGCGGCCCATGATCGCAAACAGGCGGGGCTTACGGCGCCGGCTGAGGGGTTGTATCTGGTCGCGGTAGATTATGGCGCAGATACGCCCAGGCCACCAAATTCGCCATCTCACAAATCTGACCATCTTGGATAAACCCATCCACCTCCTCAAATGTTGCCACCTGCTGGCTGACAATATCCTCGCTTACCGGCACCTTGGCGGCCTTCGCCAAATCCTCCTCGCTCACCTCCACGGTAAAAAGATACATTCTCTGCTTGGTTAGGCTGGATATCACATAGGGGGCGGCCAGAAAGACCAAATTTTCGGGTTGGATGACGATGCCGGTTTCTTCAAACAATTCGCGCACCGCGGCATTTTCAGGGGTTTCACCTGGGTCGATGGCTCCGGCCGGAAATTCCAAATCCTCAGCCTGCAGGGGAAAGCGGTCCTGACGCTGCAACAGGGTGCACTGGATCTTGCTATCGTTAGGGGGGCTCATGGGGATCACCAGCACGCCATCGGCGCGATCCACCACGCTGTAGGTGACCGCCTCATCCCCACGACGCACCGCCTGATGTTCGGTGACCGTTATCCATGGACATTGGTAGACGGTTTTTTGGCTTAGCCGTTTATAAAGCGACATGGTTTTGCTGGGTGAGTTGGCTGTGGCGGCTGCGGAAACGTGCCCTGTCCGCCTCGCTGGTGTTGGCAAAACAGCGGTGGCAGGAGGTGCCGGCCTCGTACAAGGGATGCTGTTTGTCCGCCGCGCTCAACGGATCGCCGCAGCAAAAACACATCTCATAGGCCGCTGGCTTAAGCCCGTGGCCAACCGCCACCCTGCGATCAAAAACATAGCAATCGCCCTGCCATTTGCTGTTTTCGGGCGCGACCTGTTCCAAATATTTCAAAATGCCGCCCTGCAGGTGGTAAACCTGCGCAAACCCCTCAGCCAACATAAAGGCCGATGCCTTTTCGCAGCGGATCCCGCCGGTGCAAAACATCGCGATTTTTTTGTCTTTGGCATCTTGCAGCTGGTTGCGGACAAAATCGGCCAGATCGGTAAATTGCTCAATCGGCGGCAAAACCGCGCCCTCAAAACTGCCAATAGCGGTTTCGTAGCGGTTGCGGGTGTCGAGCAGCAGCACATCGGGGTCGGCCAACAGCTGGTTCCATTCCGCCGGCTGCACATAGGTGCCAACCTGCAGATTGGGGTCGGCGTTTGGCTGGCGAAAGCTGACGATTTCCTTTTTTAAGCGTATTTTCAGCCGGTTAAAGGGTTTTTCGTCGCTTTGCGAGAATTTGACCTCGTCTTGCTCAAGCCCGCAATGTTGCGCCAGGCTGGACAACAATTGCTGGATGGCCGCCGCCGATCCGCCCAAGGTGCCGTTGATGCCTTCGGGCGCGATCAGCAGGCTTCCGCACAGGCCAGCCTCCACAAAAATCGGCTTCAGCTGATCCCGCAACGCAGCAGGATCAGCAATCGGCGTAAATTTGTACAAGGCCGCGATGTGATAAAGCCCGCCCGCCATAACACCCAATCCTTTTAAGCTAGGCCGCAAAGGCCAGTTTTTTGCTAAAGCCGTTCTTCCAGCCAGAAAAGGTGGACAGACCCGCAAATGCGGCGGATTGCCCCAGTTTTTCCTCAATCCGCAGCAATTGGTTGTATTTGGCCATCCGATCGCTGCGGCTCATCGAACCGGTTTTGATCTGACCGCTGTTCACCGCCACCGCCAAATCGGCAATGGTGGTATCCTCCGTCTCGCCAGAGCGGTGGGAAATAATGCTGCTAAAGCCCGCACGGTTGGCCTTGTTGATGGTCTCAAGGGTTTCGGACAGGGTGCCAATTTGGTTCAGCTTGATCAAAATCGCGTTGGCGGATTGCTGGGCAATGCCCTTAGCCAGGCGTTGTGGGTTGGTCACAAACAGATCGTCGCCCACCAGTTGCAGGTTTTTGCCCAATTTGGCGGTCAGCAGCTTCCAGCCATCCCAATCGTCTTCGGCCATGCCATCCTCAATCGACAAAATGGGATAGCGGCTGGCCAGATCGGCGTAGTAATCCACCAGTTCGGCGGCGGTGAATTGCTTGCCCTCACCCTTAAAATGATACTTGCCATTTTCCAACAGCTCGTTGGCGGCGACGTCAAGCGCCAGCCCAATTTCCTCACCCGGGCGATAGCCGGCCTTTTCGATCGCCTCAACAATGATCGACAGCGCCTGATCGCTGCCGGTCAAATTGGGCGCAAACCCGCCCTCATCCCCCACGGCGGTCACATGTTTGCGCTCATGCAGGATTTTTTTCAGGGTGTGGAACACCTCAGCCCCCATTTGCAGGGCTTCCGCAAAATTTTCGGCCTTGTGGGGAACGATCATGAATTCTTGCATGTCCAACAAATTGTCGGCATGCGCGCCGCCGTTGATGATGTTCATCAAGGGCGTTGGCAATACATGGGCATAGGCGCCGCCAATATGGCGGTACAGCGGCAATTTGGACTCCTCAGCCGCCGCCTTGGCCACCGCCAGGCTAACCGCCAGCATCGCGTTGGCGCCTAGGCGCGATTTGTTGTCGGTGCCATCCAGGGCGATCATGCTATGGTCAATCGCCAACTGGTCATCGGCATCTTGGTTGGCCAGCGCCTTGAAAATTTCCTTGTTGATGGTATCAACCGCCTTGCGCACGCCTTTGCCAAACAGGCGTTTTTTGTCGTTGTCGCGCAGTTCCAATGCCTCAAAGCTGCCGGTCGATGCGCCCGATGGAACAGCAGCCCGCCCGCCGAATCCCGAAGCCAGAATCACATCCACCTCAACCGTTGGGTTGCCACGGCTGTCGTAAATTTCGCGGGCGATGATATCAACAATTTGGCTCATGGACGGAATCCTTAACGGGGTTGGTTGAAACGATAGAACGGCAAAAGATTATAGCGGGATTTCGCCCTGCGCCAGTTGTTTTTTGGTTAGATCGTCTAGTGCTTTTAGCCAGGCCAAAATCGCCGGCATGGCGTGCAGGGGCAGCATGTTGGGGCCGTCGGAGGGTGCGCGGTCGGGGTCCTGATGGGTTTCGATAAAAACAGCGGCAACCCCAATCGCAATCGCTGCCCGCGCCAAAATCGGCGCAAATTCCCGCTCCCCCCCCGTACGGTCGCCTTTGCCGCCTGGCTGTTGCACCGAATGGGTGGCGTCGAACACCACGGGGTATCCCGTTTGCGCCAAAATGGGCAAGGCGCGCATATCATTGACCAGGGTGTTGTAGCCAAAACAAACGCCGCGTTCGCACAATAAGATATTGTTGTTGCCGGTTGAGGCGATTTTGGCCACCACGTTTTTCATGTCCCATGGCGCCAGGAACTGCCCCTTTTTCACGTTCACCACCTTGCCAGTGTTGCCCGCGGCGATCAGCAGATCGGTTTGACGGCACAAAAACGCGGGGATCTGCAGCACATCCACCGCTGCCGCTGCCTGTGCGCACTGTTCACGCTCATGCACATCGGTCAGCACCGGAATGCCCAAGCTTTCGCGAATCTCAGCAAAAATCCCTAAGCTGTCCTGCAACCCCATGCCGCGCCCGGTGCCCAAACTGCTGCGGTTGGCCTTGTCGAACGAGGTTTTGTAAATCAGGGGGATGCCCAATTTGTCGGTCATTTCTTTTAGGGCGAGCGCCGTTTCCAGGGCGTGCTGGCGGCTTTCCAACGCGCAGGGGCCGGCGATCAGCACAAAGGGCAGGTCGTTGCCAAAAGTGATATTTTTGCCGGTGGTGGTCGAAATTGAGACATGTGTCATGGATGGGTTTTTCTGCATTGAATTGATTGATGGTCTTGGCTATGTTTAAACCAAGTTTCTCGTTGTTCAACCAATTTTT
Source organism: Alphaproteobacteria bacterium (assembly GCA_044345375.1). GTDB lineage: Bacteria > Pseudomonadota > Alphaproteobacteria > CAISOG01 > CAISOG01 > CAISOG01. The sequence goes on along the minus strand of JBIJBF010000010.1, from coordinate 18,377 downwards.
CTAGGCATGCCCCATGGTTGCTTCTGTATCCACTACCAATTCCTCATCCGCTGTTGCGCCGCTGACCTTTTTGTCGGGCGCCAATATCCCCTTTGTGGGGGAGGTGTACGCCAAGTATCTGCGTGATCCTTCCACCGTGGATGCCAGTTGGGTGGCCTATTTCAGGGGATTGGGTGGGGATGAACGTGCAGCACTGGCCGACTGGGTGGGGGCCAGCTGGGCACCGCGCCCGCTAAAAACGGTGATTGAGCCGGTGGCGGCGCCTGCTGCTCCTGCCGCTGCTAAGGTGGTGCCGGCCAATGATGCGCGGGGAGAGGCTAAGGGCTCCGCTGCGATTGCTGAGGATTTGACTTGGCGCGCCCTGCAATTGGTGGATGCCTATCGCCGCTACGGCCATCGTTTGGCCAGTTTGGATCCGTTGGGCTTGGCCAAGGCCACCCTGACCAAAGACCTGCAGCCGATGACCTATGGGTTGGAGAGCGTGCATTTTACCCAAAGCGTGGTGTTGCCAACCCCCTTGGCGGGGCGCACCAACTTTACCGTGGGCGAATTGTTGCAAAGCCTGCAGGGCATCTACTGCCAATCCGTTGGGGTTGAGGTGATGCATCTGGAAGACAGCGAGCGGCGCACCTGGCTGTTGCAGCAGCTTGAGGGGGGCGCGCTGACCAAAGAGTTGTCAAGGGATGAGCAAAAAACCCTGCTGCAGGATTTGACCGAGGCTGAGGGGCTTGAGAATTTTCTGCAGAAAAAATACACTGGCACCAAACGCTTTGGCTTGGAGGGGGGGGAATCGCTGATTCCAGCCTTGCAAACCATGTTGCGGCGTTTGTCTGGCGGCCATCAGGTGCGCGAGGTGATGTTGGGCATGGCGCATCGCGGCCGCCTGAACGTGTTAACCAATGTGATGGGCAAGCCGTTTAAGGCCTTGTTTTCGGAGTTTCAGGGCAATACCCCCTATCCCGAATCTTTTCAGGGCGGCGGCGATGTGAAATACCATGCTGGCACCTCAAGCGATCGCCAGATTGCGGGGCGGACTCTGCATCTGTCAATTTCGCCAAACCCCAGCCATTTGGAGGCGGTGAACGCGGTGGTGCAGGGCAAGGTGCGTGCCAAGCAAGATCTGTTGGGCGATCGGGAGCGTCGTCAAGTGGTTGGCCTGTTGATTCATGGCGATGCGGCCTTTGCAGGGCAGGGCAGCGTGGTTGAGGCGTTGAATCTTTGCCGTTTGCCTGGTTATCGTTCTGGTGGCACGTTGCATGTGATTATCAACAACCAGGTCGGCTTTACCACCAGCCCCCAATACGCCAGATCCTGTGCCTATGCCAGCGGGCCAGCGCTGTATCTGGAAATTCCGGTGTTGCATGTGCAGGCCGATGACGCTGAGGCGGTGGTGCGGGCGGCCGCATTAGCCGCTGACTATCAGCAGCGTTTTGGCGAAGATATCCTGATCGATTTGATTTGCTACCGACGCTCTGGCCATAATGAGGTGGATGAGCCCAGCTTCACCCAACCGCTGCTGTACAAACAGATTGCGCAACAAATCAGCACCCGCAAGCAGTATGCGGCCAAATTGGTCCATGCGGCTGTGATTAGCACCGCTGAGGAGCAGGCGATTTCGGCGGCGTTTCAGGCACGGTTGGAGGCCGATTTTGCTGAGGCCAACAGTTTCCGCGTCAACAAAATTGATTGGCTTGAGGGCACCTGGACGGGGTTGGATCCCGCCCCCAGCTATGCCAGCGCGCCAGCGGCGTGGAGCCCATCCACCGGTGTGGCCATCGATCAGCTGAAAAGCATTGGGCAGGCGCTGACCAAAATTCCCGAAGGCTTTAACGCGCACCCCAAAATCCTGCGCTTTTTGGATGAGCGGGCTGAGGTGATCAACAGCGGCAAGGGCGTTAACTGGGCGTTGGCTGAGGCCTTGGCCTTCGCAAGTTTGGCGGTTGAGGGAACCTCGGTACGCTTAAGCGGCCAAGATTGCGGTCGGGGCACCTTCTCACAGCGGCATGCGGTGCTGACCGATCAGGTTAACGAGTCGCGCTACACCAGCGCGGCCAATGTTCAGACAGCGCAGGCACCGGTTGAGGTGTTGGACAGCCCGTTGTCGGAATACGCGGTGATGGGCTTTGAATATGGGATCAGCCAGGGCAATCCGAAAAGCCTGGTGATGTGGGAGGGGCAGTTTGGCGATTTTGTCAACGGCGCGCAAATTATCATCGATCAATTTATCAGTTCGGCCGAAAGCAAATGGCAGCGGATGTCTGGTCTGGTGCTGCTGCTGCCGCATGGCTATGAGGGGCAGGGGCCCGAACACAGCTCATGCCGGTTTGAACGCTTTTTGCAGCTGTGCGCTGAGGACAACATGCAGGTGGCCAATTGTTCCACCCCTGCCAACTATTTCCATATCCTGCGGCGGCAAATTAACCGCAAGTTTCGCAAGCCCCTGATTTTGGTCACGCCAAAATCGCTGCTGCGGCACAAGCTGTGCGTGTCGGATTTGGCGGAGCTGGCCGATGGAACGGCGTTTCGTGCGGTGATTGGGGAGGTGGATTCAACGATCCAAGATGCCAAAGTCAAACGGGTCGTGCTGTGCAGCGGCAAGGTGTATTACGATTTGCTGCAGGAGCGGGCAAAACAGGCGACCAGCGATGTGGTGCTGCTGCGCTTGGAGCAGTTTTACCCGTTCCCGCAGGCCGCGATGGTGGAGGAGTTAAGGCGCTATCCGCAGGCTGAGGTGGTGTGGTGCCAGGAGGAGCCTGAGAACATGGGCGCGTGGTTCTTCATCGATCGTTTGTTGGAACAGGCGATTGGCTTGGCGGGCATTAAGGCGAATGCGGGACGTCCCCTTCTGATTAGCCGCAAGGCGGCCTCATCCCCCGCGGTGGGCAGCCATCACCGGCATGAGGAGGAGCAGCATGCGCTGGTTACCTCGGCGGTACGGGTATAAAAGCCAGCCCCCTGCTGCTTGGTGTCGTTAACTGGTCAATTGAATTGGCCAGTTAATTCGATTTGCGCAGGCTTTTGATATACCAGTTCACTGGATTGGTGGGGGTGGCATCGGCCACCACGCAGCCCTCAGCCCGAATCACGCCAGAATAGCTGGGGAATATGACCAAGCTTTCCGCGCCGCCATTGTTGCTGGCGGTATTGGTGATTTGGTCCACGATGCCAACAACCCCGCCAGCGGTGCTGGGCACCCCTAGTTTTTTAGGGTCATTCCAGTTGGATCCGGTTGGATTCGCCCAGATGGGGTCCGACAGGCTGGTCTGCCACAGCAAGGTGTTGATCTGTTGGCAAACCGCACTTTTGATCGGGCCGGTATAGGCGACCACAAATTTGCTTCGCGTGGCAGGCGTGGTATCGGGATCGATGGCCACCCCCGTGTACAAATTGTTCTCAGTCTGCACCCGCGTGATATAAAACACGCAGTCTGCGCCCACGCCGCTGCTGGGGGTGATGCTAACCGTTTCGGCCGCCAATTTGGCATCGGTACAGCCAGTGCTGCCGGTGCTGGCATAGGCGGCGGGATTGAACGGCAGACCGCTGATGGCGCTCGCCTTTTTGGGTGGGGTTAGCGTGCCGGTTGGTCCAAACAAATTTTCGGGGCGATTCCACAAGGCGGTGGTGTTTTGATCCTTATAGGCGTACATGCGGTTCACCGGCAGACCGGTTTGGGCAAAAAACTGTTCCACGCCATTTTGAATGCGGATCATCCCATTTTGGCTGTCTTGGCCTAACGCCCGCGCCTCCTGCTTCGCACCAGAGCTGACCGAATTTTGGCTGGAAAAAGACAAGAAGCCTAGCAACACCGCAATCGCCATCAGGCTTAGAAAAATAATCGCAAAGGCAAAACCCGATCTTCTTTCCGCGCGCATCAAACCGTGGATCGACCGTTGCTTGGCAGAAAAAACGCTGGTTTGATCACGCATTAGATTTCCTTGGGTTCCTTAAAGCCGTGTGTTGTGCACGCAATGGCACAGATCTTACGCTTGAACGGTTGCCAAGTCAAAGCGCTGTGCGATATATGCTAAAGGATACAGAATTTCCTTGAATCTTTCATTAAGCCGCCACTAAGCCGCGTGCGCCATCAGGAGGCTTCATGAAGTTTCGGGCGGTTGGCGATCAGCTCATCAACCACGGATGGATCGGCCAAGGTGCTGGTATCGCCCAATTGGTCAAGGGCACCCTCGGCAATTTTGCGCAGGATGCGTCGCATGATTTTGCCGCTGCGGGTTTTGGGCAGGGCGGATGCCCACTGCACCACATCAGGCGTGGCGATCGGGCCAATAGCGTCGCGCACCGATTGCCGCAATTGCGCCTGCAGCAGGGGGGTGGCCTCGATATGTTGCTTAAGGGTCACAAAGGCGTAGATGCCCTGGCCTTTTACATCATGGGGATAACCAACCACCGCGGTTTCCGCTACGGCGTGATGGTTATCAAGGGCGCTTTCGATTTCGGCGGTGCCGATGCGGTGGCCAGAAACATTGATCACGTCATCGACCCGGCCGGTAATCCAATAGTCGCCATCGCCATCCCGCCGCGCGCCATCGCCGCTGAAGTAATAACCAGGAAAGGCACGGAAATAGGTGTCGATAAAGCGCGCCTGATCGCCATACAGGCCGCGCGCCTGACCTGGCCAGCTGCCTGCCAAGCACAAATTGCCCTCAGCCTCCACCCCGGCTTGTTCCGGGATCAGCTGACCTTGGGGGGTGAACAGGGCGGCTTGGATCAAGGGGCGCGGCCGCTGCACCGATCCACCTTTTATAAAGGGTTGTGCGGCGGTGGGTGCCAGCAGGATGCCGCCGGTTTCGGTTTGCCACCAGGTATCCACCACGGCGCATCGTTCGTCCCCCACCACCTCGTGGTACCACCGCCATGCCTCAGTGTTCAGGGGTTCACCCACCGATCCCAACACCCGAAGGCTGCTAAGGTTATGCGCCCGCACCCAATCATCGCCCAGCCGCATCAATGAACGGATGGCGGTGGGGGCGGTGTAAAAAATGGTCACGCCCAAACGTTCGATCTCCTGCCACCAGCGGCCAGCGTTGGGATAGGTTGGCACCCCCTCAAACATCACCGTGGTGGTGCCGTTGGCCAATGGGCCATAGACCAGATAGCTGTGCCCCGTAATCCAGCCGACATCGGCGGTGCACCAGAAAATATCCCCCTCCCGCAGATCAAACACCTCAGCATGGGTATGGGCGGCATAGGCCAGATAGCCGCCGGTGGTGTGCACAATGCCCTTGGGTTTGCCGGTTGAGCCGCTGGTGTACAAAATAAACAACGGATCCTCAGCCGCCATTTCGGCCGCGGGGCAAGTGGGGCTGGCCTGTGCCAACAAGGGCTCAACCCAACGATCCCGCTCCGCATGCCACGCGATCTCTTGGTTTGCTACCTCCGCACTGTCGTGACGCACCACCAACAAGCGCGGGGTGGGGGCAGGCAGGGCGGCCAAGGCCTCGTCCACAATATGTTTCAGGGGCAGGGTTTTGCCGCCCCGCAGTCCTTGATCGGCGGTGATCACCAGCTTGGCCTGGCAATCTTGAATCCGGTCGCTTAGGGCGCGCGCCGAAAATCCGGCAAACACCACCGAATGCACCGCGCCGATACGGGCACAGGCCAACATCGCATAGGCGGCGGCCGGTATCATCGGCAGGTAGATCACCACCGCATCGCCGCGGGTAACGCCGCAGGCCAACAGCATGTTCGCCCAGCGGCCAACCTGATCCGACAAATCCTGATAGGTGATGACTTGGGGCGCCTCTGTGCCATCGGGAACCCAAATGATCGCGGTTTGATCGGCACGGGCAGGCAAATGGCGGTCGATACAATTGGCGGCCACGTTCAAGGTGCCGTCATAAAACCACCGGATCCGCAGGTCGTTGGCAGCAAACGACACGTCTTGAATCGCTGCATCGCTAAAGGGCTTGATCCAATCCAAACGCCGGCCAACTGCCGCCCAATGGTCAAGAGTCTGAGAGGTTTTTGGCATGGATTGCTTTCTATAAAGAACGTTCTGGTGCGGCGGGGTAATGCCCCAAATGGGTGATGCGGTCGGAGAAAAAGGCCAACTCCTCCAACGCCAATTGCATGGCGGGGGTGGCGGGGTCGGCCAGGGCCTCAAGATAAAACAGGGCGGAAACAAACTGCCCATCCTCAAGAAAGCTTTCAATTTTCAACAGGTTGATGCCGTTGGTGGCAAACCCGCCCAGGGCCTTAAACAGCGCGGCGGGCAGGTTGCGCACCCGAAAGAACAAGCTGGTGATGGTGGGCTGTTCAATGATCGGGTGGGGCAGGTGGTTGGGTTGCAGCAGCACAAAGCGGGTGGTGTTGTGATCCTCGTCCTGAATATCCTTGGCCAGAATTTTCAGCCCGTAAATATCGGCCGCCAGGGTTGAGGCGATCGCCGCCTTGGTGGGATTTTGCCAACGCGCCACATCCTCAGCCGCGCCGGCGGTGTCGGCATGCGCCTGTGGCTTAAGCTGATGCTCGCGCAAAAAGCCGTGGCACTGCGCCAATCCCTGCGGATGGCTGAAAACCTGTTGAAGATCGGCCAGCTGGCTGTTGGCCAGGCCCAGCAGTTGGTGACGCACGGCCAAGAAATGTTCAGCGTAAATGCTAAGCCCGTTGCTGTGCAGCAGCAAATGAACGCCCGCCACCCGGCCAGCGGTTGAGTTTTCAATCGGAATCAACGCCCCATCAACCGCGCCGCTTTCGACAGCCGCCATCGCATCATCAAAGCTGGCAAAGGGAATGGCGGTGGCCTGTGGATAGAAGTTTTGACAGGCTAGGTGGGAATAGGCACCAGGCACGCCCTGAAAGGCAAGTTTTTTTGGGGCAGCAGACAACGATACTGTTCCTTGCGAAAGAAATTGTGTTAGGGCAATATAACGCATCAATTTGCCAAACACTACCGCCAAAAACTAACCGAAAGATTCCACGATGTCTGGTTCACATTTTGAGGGGAACAAGATTGTTGCCGCTGTGTTGGTGGCGCTTTTGCTTGGTCACAGCGCGTCGCTGATCGCGGATCATCTGGTGGCGCCCAAGCCATTGGAAAAACATGCCTATGCGCCGGTGGATATCGCGGCTGCCCCCACGGCGGATGAGGGCGATGTGAAGGAGGCGGCGATTGAGCCGATCAGCCCGCTGCTAAAGCTGGCCAGTGTGGAGAATGGCCAGGTGGTTGCCAAAAAATGCACGGCTTGCCACAGCTTGGTTAAGGATGGCCCCAATTTGGTGGGCCCGAAAATGTGGGGGGTGGTTGGCGGTCATCAACGTCACATCGCCGACTTTGCCTATTCCAAGGCGTTTCAGGGGCTAAGCGGCGAATGGAATTATGAGGAGCTGAACAAGTTTTTGATCAAGCCCGCCAAATACGCACCCGGCACCAAAATGTCGTTCGCCGGCATCAAATCGCCGCAGGAACGCGCCGATCTGATTGTGTACCTGCGCACCCTGAACGACAGCCCGCCCGCGCTGCCCACTGAGTAATTCGGGGGAGTAAGCATAAAAAAGGGCAGGGACGGTTTTGATACCATCCCTGCCCCCATCTTTAGCTAAGCCAAGTTTAGGCGGCGGCGTCGTATTCCACCGCTTCGGTTGTCAGGGCTTTTTGATAGCTGGCGCGGGAGATCACCTCGCGGATCACGCGTTTGACGTTGTCGCCCAGCGTAATCGTTTGTGGCAGATTGCTGGACCAATTGGCAATCACGGTCATCAAGATATCGCCAACCGTTAGGCTGTCGCCCGCCAGATAGGCGGTTTTGGCCAATTGCGCGTCGGCCTGATCCCACAGTTTTTGCACGCCGGCAATCGCCTCGGTCAACAAAGCCTGTTGCGCATCGCTGCTGGCAGCGCGGCTAAGCCAGAAACAACGGCTATAGGCAGGGTGCAGGCTGGCGTTGCCCCACATCAGGGCTTGCAGGGCCTTGGCGCGCTGGATACCGCTGCTGATATTGGGCAGCAGGGCGCTTTGGTGCTTGTCCAACAGATAGGTGATAATGGCCGCGCCCTCACAAATCGCCTGACCATCCTCAACCAACACCGGCACCTGGCCGCGTGGGTTCAGTTTCAAAAATGCATCGCTGCGGTTTTTGCCCTCTCTCAGGTTGGTATCGATCAGTTCAAATGGGGCGTTCAGTTCGTTCAGCACCACATGAACGGCGGTTGAACAGGTGCCAGCGGAATAATAAAGTTGGTACATGATTTGGTCTCCAGAAATAATGGGTGGGTAGACAGGCAAAACATTGCAGCGCGCAACGGACAAGGCAAGGCTTTTTTTCGTTAGGTTTTTGCTGCAAAAATTGCTGTAATGCTTTTTTTCGTTAGGCCGCCATGAAGATGATCTCTATCACCCGCCACCAACGTGGTTTGCTGTTGGCCATCGCCAGCGTGGCGTGTTCAGGGCTGGTGGGCGCCTTGGCCAAATACTATGGCGATCGGTACAGCAGCTCGCAATTGTTGTTTTTGCGCAACGGGGTCGGCTTTTTGTTGTTGCTGCCCATCCTGTGGGCGCGTGGTGGCCCCAGCATAGTCAAAACAAAACGTATTGGCGGGCATTTGTGGCGTGGTTTTTTGGGCGCGGTTAGCTTGGGTCTGTCTTTTTATGCCTATCATCGTTTGCCATTGGGCACGGCGATGGCGCTGATTATGACCTATCCGTTTTTTGTGGCGTTATGCAGTGGCTGGTATGTCAAACAGCCCATGCCCAAGCAGCTTTGGTGGTTGCTGGGTCTCGGTTTTGTTGGGGTGCTGCTGGTCAGTCAACCCCAGCTCCACAACGGCGATTGGTGGTTGTACCCGCTGGCCTTGTTTAACGCCTTTTTGTGGGCCTTGGCGCGGTTGGCAACCCGCGATCTGGCCAGCACGGAAAAGCCGGTCACGATTGTGTTCTACTATTTGTTGATGAGCAGTTTTTTTGCCTTGATACCGGTCGTGTCGCTTCCTGGACAGTGGCACACGCTGGTGCCCCTAGATATCGCCGGTTTGTTGGTGTTTTGTGTGGCGGGGGTGCTCGGCCAGCTATTGGTGACCAGTGCGTTGGAAATTTTGCCGGCTTGGCAGATGGGGCCGTTGGAATACGGCCTGTTGCTGTGGGCGGTGTTGTTTGACTGGTGGTGGTGGGGGCAGGCACCAACCTTGGTTGGGCTGGCGGGCGGCGCCCTGATTGCGGTGGTGGGGATTCGCCTGCTGCGGCAATCGCACGCCGCGCCCCTAAAAGTTAACGTGGATTAGGAGCTTTGATGGAAACACATCCCCACCCCCTTAACGCCCTGGATCAGCTGATCAAATTGCTGGGGAAATTGCCATGAAGATGATTGCTATCAACCGCCAGCAACGCGGCTTGCTGTTGGCCATCGCCAGCGTGGCGTGTGCAGGGCTACTAAGCGCCTTGTCCAAATGGTATGGAGATCGTTACAGCAGTTTGCAATTGTTGTTTTTACGTACTGGGGTTGGTTTTCTGTTGTGGATGCCTGTCTTGTGGGCACGTGGTGGTCCAAACATGTTAAAAACAAGGCGCCTTGGTGTGCATCTATGGCGTGGGTTGTTAGGTGCGGGCGCTATGGGTCTTTCTTTTTATCTTTACCATCGCTTGCCGCTTGGAACGGCGATGGCGTTGACCATGATCTATCCTTGCTTTGTGGCGTTATGCAGCGGCTGGTATTTAAAACAGCCCATGCCCAAAAAACTTTGGTGGCTACTGGCGGTTGGGTTTGTTGGGGTGCTGTTGGTCAGCCAACCCCAGCTCCACAACGGCGATTGGTGGTTGTACCCGCTGGCGTTGTTTAACGCCTTTTTGTGGGCATTGGCGCGGTTGACGATTCGAGATCTGGCTAGCACGGAAAATCCCATAACGATTGTCTTCTACTGTTTTTTGGTCGGTGGTATTTTTGCCTTGATATTATTGTTGTTACTGCCTGGGCAATGGCACCCGCTGATGCGCGCTGATATTGCGGGTTTGTTGCTGTTTTGCGCTATTGGTGTGTTCGCCCAATTATTGATCACCAGTGCGTTGGAAATTTTGCCGGCTTGGCAGATGGGGCCGTTGGAATACGGCCTGTTGCTGTGGGCGGTGTTGTTTGACTGGTGGTGGTGGGGGCAGGCACCAACCCTGGTTGGGTTGGCGGGTGGCGCGCTGATTGCGGTGGTGGGGATTCGCCTGCTGCGGCAATCGCACGCCGCGCCCCCAAAAGTTAACGTGAATTAGGAGTTTTGATGGAAACGCATCCCCACCCCCTCAACGCCCTGGACCAGCTGATCAAATTGCTGGGGAAATTGCCCGGGCTTGGCCAACGCAGCGCGCGGCGCATCGCCCTGCAACTGATCAAAAAACGGGAATTGCTGTTGCAACCGCTGCTGCAGGCTCTGTTGGCGGTTGAGGCGCAGGTGCAAAGCTGCAGCCTGTGTGGCAATCTGGATGTGGCATCGGTGTGCGGCATTTGCCAAGACAGCCGCCGTGACCGCCAGCTGCTGTGCGTGGTTGAGGAGGTGGCGGATTTGTGGGCGCTGGAACGCAGCGGCAGCTACCGTGGCCTATACCATGTTCTGGGCGGCCATCTCTCCGCGCTTGACGGGGTGGGGCCCAGCGAATTGCGGATTCAGGCGCTGGTCGATCGGGTCAATGACAACCGGCTGGAGCTTGAGGATCGGGTGCAGGAGGTGATGTTGGCCACCAACGCAACTGTTGAGGGGCAGACCACGGCTTTTTATATAACCGAACAGTTGAAACCCAGCGGCGTCCGCGTCACCCGCCTGGCCTTTGGCCTGCCACTGGGGGGGGAGTTGGATTACTTGGACGACGGCACCCTAAGCACCGCCATCCAAGCTCGCCAAATTTTTTAGTTTATTCAAAACTTGCAACGGTTGATCGTGCGATGGTGGCGGACGCCGCAGATCGGTGAACGTTAAACGCAACGTGGGTGCTGCCCACGCTGGCAACCACCCTTCGATTGGCCGCAAAGGAAACGCTGGTTGGGGACACGATGGTCATGGTTACACGCCCCTGGGCGCTGGAGCCTGAGGCAAAAACCCGCACTGGTGTAACCGTGGAACCAGAAAGCGCGGCAATAACAGTAAAACAAATGAATCTTTTCATGAATTTACCCTACCTGTAGTTGAACATCCCTATGATGAACCACAATGTTTAATTTCGAGTAAACCAATTAAGTGATATGCGCCTTGCAGTCGCGAGTCTTTAATAGGAGAGAATGGTTGTTTAAACGGCGACTATTTTCGTCCGATTACATAACCTAAGAACCACCCCGTCAGGCTTCGCCTGCCACCCCTCCGCAGAGGGGAATTTATTCCCAGGTGGGCAGAAACCTTACGCCTCGGTGCCGCCCACGGTCATGGAATCCAGCAGGATGGTGGGCTGACCAACCCCCACCGGTACCGATTGCCCATCCTTGCCGCAGGTGCCAACCCCTGTATCCAGCTTTAGGTCGTTGCCGATCATGCTGATTTTCTTAAGCGCGCTGGGGCCATGGCCGATCAGGGTGGCGCCGCGTACGGGGGTTTTGATCTGGCCATTCTCGATCAGATAGGCCTCGGAAGCCGAAAACACAAATTTGCCTGAGGTGATGTCCACCTGCCCGCCGCCAAAATTCACCGCGTAGATGCCGCGTTTGACCGAGGCGATGATTTCCTCAGGCGTGTGTTGGCCAGCCAACATATAGGTGTTGGTCATCCGTGGCATTGGCGCATGGGCATAGGATTCGCGGCGGCCATTGCCGGTGGCGGCCTTGCCCATCAAATGCGCGTTTTGTTGATCCTGCAAATAGCCCTTAAGAATGCCGTTTTCAATCAACATGGTGCTGCCGGTTGCCGTGCCCTCATCATCAAACCGTAGGGAGCCACGGCGGTCGGCGATGGTGCCGTTGTCGATCACGGTGACGCCTGGCGCTGCCACCTGGGTGCCGACCAGATTGGCAAAGGCCGAGGTTTCCTTGCGGTTAAAATCGCCCTCCAACCCATGCCCAACCGCCTCATGCAGCAGCACGCCAGGCCAGCCAGGCCCCAGCACCACCGGCATTTCGCCAGCGGGCGATGGAATGGCCGCCAGATTCACCAACGCCTCCCGCAACGCCTCGCGCGCCAGATTTTGCCAGAAATCCGGCTCGAAATAGCGGCTGTAGGCCTCCCGCCCGCCAGCCCCCAGCCCGCCACTTTCCCGCCGACCATTTTCCTCAACCACCACGCTGATGTTGATGCGCACCAGGGGGCGAATATCTTGCACCAGCCGGCCATCGCGCTGAATGATCGCCACCGCCTGCCACTGCCCCATCAGGCTGCAACTAACCTGGCGCACGCGGGGGTCAAGGGCGCGGGTAAAGCGGTCAATCTCCTGCAGCAATTTGACCTTGTCGGCAAACGGCATCAGCTCCAAGGGGTTCAGGGCTTGATACAGGGCGGCAGGGTTGCTGGAACCCAGTTGGATTTGACCGCTGTTGCCGCCAAGCGCTGCCTGAACCGCGGTGCTGGCGCGCTTAATCGCGGCGATGGACAGGTCGCTGCTGTGCGCATAGCCCACCTGCTCCCCAGAAATTGCGCGCAGGCCAAAACCCGCCTTGCTGTCAAAAGCGGTGGTTTTTAGGCGACCATCATCGAACAGCAGATTTTCGCCCTGGCGATACTCCAAAAACAATTCCCCGCCGTCAGCCAGCCGCAACGAATCGCCCACCAGCGTCTGCACAGCGCCAAGATTCAGGCCGAACTGGTTAAAAAAAATGTCTTGCGCTTGGTTTGAGGGGGTTTGATTGGTCATCGGAGGGGGGCTTTCTGAACAAGCGTAAAACAGGCGGAAAAGGGGGTGGCGTTTTGCGTAAACTATGCTAATAAGTTGGTGATTATTTGTTCATTGTAAAGCCCATCGTGCAAGCTGGTTTTGATGTTAAGAAATACTGTATTTAAGAGCTTATGGATCGAACCCCTGCGGCTGGCGTTGCTGGCAGTTTTGGTGCTGTTGGCCTGTTCCGTGAGCGTGCAGGCGGATGGTCTGGTCTCAACCGCGCAACCATGGCAAATGGGCATGCAGCCGGCGGCCAGCATCCTGAAGCAAAAGATTGTCAATCTGCATGATGGGTTGATCGACCTCATTTTCTTTATTCCGCTGCTGATCCTGGTCTTGTTGATTGTGGTGGTGGTGCGTTTTCGGGCGGGGCGCAACCCTGTTGCCTCCAAACGCACCCACAACCTGCCTTTGGAGATTGTGTGGACGGCGATTCCAACCCTGATCCTGTTGGTGATTGCGGTGCCATCCTTTCGCCTGCTGTATTATGGCGGCCAAACGCCTGAGGCGGCGATGACGGTGAAAATTGTTGGGCATCAGTGGTACTGGCAGTATGTCTACGCCGCGCCGGTTGAGCCAGCTAAGGTTGAGGCGGCTAAGGCTGATGGTGCTGCGGCTGAGCAGGCGGCGGCACCTGATAAGGCGGAGCCGGTTGAGGCGATGTTGGATTTTGAATCGCGCATGATCCCGACGGAGGAGCTTAAGCCAGGGCAGCTGCGTCTGTTGGAGGTGGACAACCCGTTGGTGCTGCCGGTGGGCCAGGTGATTCGCCTGCAATTTACCGCCGCCGATGTGATTCATGGCTGGATGGTGCCAGCGCTGGGCATCCACCGCAACACCGTGCCGGGCAAGTTGACCGAGGCGTGGGTGAAGATCGAAAAGCCTGGCACCTTCTATGGCCAGTGCATGCAAATTTGTGGGGTGCAGCACGGTTTTATGCCGATTGTGGTGCGCGCCCTGCCGCCAGCCGAATATCAGCAATGGTTGGTGGAAGCCAAAAAGAAATTTAGCGCGTAATGACCGATCGTATTCGTATCGCGCTGCAAAAATCGGGTCGGCTGGCGGAAGACAGTTTGGCGCTGCTGAAAAGCTGTGGGCTGCATGTTGAAAACCGCAGGGAGCAGTTGTTTTGCTCGATCAAGGAATTGCCGATCGATCTGTTGCTGGTGCGCGATGACGACATCCCCGAATTTGTCAGCAACGATATTTGCGATCTGGGCATCGTTGGCGAAAATGTTTTTCTGGAAAAAAAGCTGGAAAAAAAGGCTGAGGGGGGCGCAGAGTTTTCGGCCGTGCTGCTGGACAGATTGGGCTTTTCCAACTGCCGCTTGGTGATTGCGATCCCTGAAAAGGGGCGCATTCAAACATTGGCGGATTTGGCCGGCACCACCATTGCCACCACCTATCCCCATTTGTTGCAGGAATTTTTGCGGTCACAACATATTGAGGCCAAAAGCTTGGTGATGACCGGGTCGGTTGAGGTGGCGCCGCGCCTGAAAATCGCCGAATCGATTTGCGATATTGTCGCCTCAGGCGCAACCCTGATCGCCAACAACCTGCGAGAGCTAACGGTGGTGCTGCGCAGTGAGGCGTTGTTGATCCGCTCAGCCCAGGAGCTTTCGGCGAAGAAGGAGGCGATTTTGCACCGCCTGTTGACGCGGATGCGCGGCGTGCAAAGGGCGCAAGACAGCAAATACATCATGCTGAACGCGCCGCGCCACGCCCTGTCCGCCATTACCCAGCTGTTGCCCGGCTGCGATTCGCCCACGGTGATCGATCTGAACCGCAACGACATGGTGGCGGTGCATGCGGTGTGTAAGGAGGCGGTTTTTTGGGACACCATGGAAAAATTGCAACAGGTCGGTGCCAGCGCGATTTTGGTGCTGCCGATCGAGAAAATGGCCCTATGATCGCAGTCGTTCGCTACGCGGATCTGTTGCCTGAGCAGCAGGCGTTGCTGATGGCGCGCGGTTCGGCTGAAAACGATACGGACCTGCGGCAACGGGTGGCCGCGATTGTGGATCAGGTGAAGCAACAGGGCGATGCGGCGCTGCACCAATTTGCGCAAAGCTTTGATGGGGTCACGCGGGCGCAATTTCGCCTGTCGGAGCAGGAAAAAATGTTAGGGGTTGATGGGCTTGATCCAGCCCTGCTAACCGCGATCAGCACCGCCAAAACCCATATCGAAACCTTTCATCGGGCGCAGTATCCCGAATCCAAAAAGGTAGAAACCGCGCCAGGCGTGGTTTGCGAATGGCATTGGCGGGCGATCGAAACGGTGGGAATTTACGTGCCTGGTGGTACGGCGCCGCTGTTTTCATCGGTGTTGATGCAGGCGATTCCGGCAATGGTGGCGGGCTGCAAGCGGGTGGTGCTGTGCACGCCGCCGCAACGGGGTGAATCAGGAGGTGGATCGGTTCACCCCGCCATTTTGGCCGCGGCGCGCCTGTGTGGGATTACGGAAATTTTTGCGCTGGGCGGCGCGCAGGCGATTGCCGCCATGGCCTTTGGCACCGCCAGTGTTCCCAAGGTGGACAAGATTTTTGGCCCGGGCAACGCCTATGTCACCATGGCCAAACAGCTGGTTTCGCAGGATCCAGCGGGCGCGGCGATCGATTTGCCGGCCGGCCCGTCTGAGGTGATGGTGATCGCGGATGCGGGTGCTAGAGCGGATTGGGTGGCCGCCGATTTGCTGGCGCAGGCCGAACATGATGGCGACGCCCATGTGGTGTTGCTGACCACCTGCCCCGATTTGGCTGCAGCGGTAGCGGTGGCTGTTGAGCAGCAGCTTGCCCTGCTGCCCCGTCAGGCGATTGCAGCGGTCAGCATCGCCAAAAGCCATATTCTGGTGGTGGCGGATATGGATCAGGCGGTGGCAATCGCCAACAGTTACGCGCCCGAACATCTGATCATCCATCATCCAGACGCCGCCAGCTTTGTGCCGCGCATCCAGCATGCCGGATCGGTTTTTGTGGGCGAATGGACGCCCGAATCGGTGGGCGACTACGCCAGCGGCACCAACCATGTGTTGCCCACTTCAGGCTATGCCAGGGCCTACAGCGGCCTGACCGTGCTGAGTTTTATGAAAAGCATGACGGTGCAGCAGTTGACGCGCCAGGGGCTGGAGCATCTGGCGCCAACCGTTTTGGCGATGGCGCAGGCTGAGGGGTTGGCAGCGCATGCCAACGCGGTGGCGATTCGTTTAAAGAAAGGAACAGTTTGATGACGATGGATTGGTTGACACCGCTGATCAGGCCAGAGCTGTTTAGCCTTGCGGCCTATCGCTCAGCCCGCACGGAAGCCGGCGATTTCACGCCCGCGATTGGGATTGATGCCAATGAGTTTCCTTGGCCAGCTTTTGGAGCGATTGCCAGCCATTGCGCGGTGAACCGCTATCCTGAGGCGCAACCCACAGCCCTGAAGCAACGGCTGGCGGCGATCTGGAGTTTGGCGGTCGATCAGCTGCTGCTAACCCGTGGCAGCGATGAGGGGATTGATGTGCTGCTGCGCCTGCTGTGCCGCGCCGGGTTGGATCAGATTTTGGTCTGCCCGCCCACCTATGGCATGTATCAGGTGGCGGCGGCGGTGCAGGGCGCTGCGGTGCTATCGGTGCCATTGACGGCGGATTGGCAGCTGGATGTGGCGGGAATTCTGGCGGCTTGCACCCCCCACACCAAATTGATCTTTATCCCATCCCCCAACGCGCCGATGGGGCATTTGATGGAACCCGCCGCCTTGCTTGAGCTGTGCCGTGCCCGCGCGGGTCAAAGCCTGATCGTGGTCGATGAGGCCTATGTGGAGTTTACGGATCAGCCGCAGGGCATGCTGCCCCATCTGGCGGCGCATCCCAATATGGTGATCCTGCGCACCCTGTCTAAGGCGCACGCGCTGGCGGGGGAAAGGGTGGGGGCGGTGATTGGCCACCCCGACCTGTTGGCGCAGTTGCAGAAAATCTTGGCGCCCTATCCCCTAAGCCAAAGCAGCATTCGCGCCGCGCTGGATGCCCTTAGCCCCAATGGTTTGATCCAAAACGCCCAACGCCGCCGCTTGCTGGTGGCGGAGAGGGAGCGGATGGCCGGCTTGCTGCTGCAATCCCCCATGGTGCGCCATGTGTTCCCCAGCGTCGGCAATTTTCTGTTGCTGCAAACAACGGATGCGGCCGCGGTGATGGATCGCCTGCGCACCCACGATATTTTGGCGCGCAGCCGGCATAGCAATATTGCCAACACGGTACGGCTTTCGATCGGCACGCCAGGCGAAAATGATTTGGTGCTGCAGGCCTTGGGCATCACCCTGCCGCCGGCAGCCTTGCCCCGCAACCAACGGCTGTTCAGCCATCAGCGGGTAACCCGGGAGACGGCGATTGCGGTGACGGTGGATTTGGATCACCCCAGCTTTTTCAAGGTGGATACCGGCATTGGCTTTTTTGATCACATGCTGGCGCAAATCTCCTCCCACGGCGGTTTTGGGTTGGAGATGCATTGCCAGGGCGATCTGCAGATTGACCAGCACCATTCGATTGAGGATTGCGCGCTGGCGCTTGGCGCCGCGTTGAAAGGCGCGTTGGGCGACAAACGTGGCGTCAACCGCTTTGGCTTTCATGCGCCGTTGGATGAGGCGGTGGCTGAGGTGGTGGTGGATTTGTCGGGTCGTCCCTATTGCGTGTTTACCGGGGAATTGCCGGCCGAAAAGGTGGGGGAGATGAGCAGCGAAATGGTGCCGCATTTTTTCCATTCCTTGGCCACGGCCATGGCCGCCTCCATCCACGTCACGGTGCGTGGGCAGAACACCCACCATATGGTTGAGGCAGCGTTTAAGGCGATGGGGCGCGCCCTGCGTCAGGCTTTCCAGATCGAGGGTGGGGCATCATCATCGATCCCCTCCACTAAGGGAGTGTTATAGTGGCGGGCAACTTGGTCATTATCGACAGCGGTGTATCGAATTTGGCCTCGGTGCTGGCGGCCTTTCGGCGCTTGGGGGTTGCGGTGCAGGCCAGCGTGGATCCAGCGGTGATTCGGGCGGCCGATCATGTGGTGTTGCCCGGGGTGGGAACAGCGGCGGCGGCGATGCTGCGCTTTCAGGCGCAGGGGTTGGATACGGTGATTCGCTCGCTAACCCAGCCATTCTTGGGCATCTGTTTGGGGATGCAGCTGTTGTTTGAGCATTCGGGGGAGGGGCAGGTGGGCTGTCTTGGGGTAATTCCGGGGGCGGTTCAGCCGCTGGCGCCCAAACCGAACATGCCGATTCCGCATATGGGGTGGAACCAAATTTACCCGGTGGGAGAGGCTGCGCATCCGCTGCTAAAGGGCGTGGCAGATGAGAGTTTCGTGTATTTCGTGCACAGCTACGCCGCGCCGGTGGGGGACTACACGATCGCCAGTTGCGACTACACCCAGCCCTTTTCGGCGATGGTGGGCTGGAACAATTTTTACGGCTGCCAGTTTCACCCTGAGCGTTCGGGCGTGGTGGGGCAGCGGATTTTGCAGAATTTTTTGGAGTTGGCGTGATGCAGATTTTTCCCGCAATCGATCTGAAAGGCGGCCAATGCGTGCGCCTGACCCAGGGGGATTTTGATACCGCCAAAATCTAC
>JBIJBF010000019.1:0-22354 GCA_044345375.1 Alphaproteobacteria bacterium | reverse complement strand
AGGCGAAGCCTGACGGGGTGGTCCTTAGACGGTGTGAGGCGCGGCAGGCAGCACCATATTGAATTATTTGTTGCAAGGACCACCCCGCCCCCCACTTAAACTACGAAGGGCACCCCTCCGCGGGAGGGGAATAAGTAAGGAGCGCGAGCGATCTAACGCAAAACAGGTCTTAACTGTTCAACCAGCTTGGCGGTGGGCCAGGTGGGATCTAGCACCGTGACAAATTCACCCTTTCCATCCAAAACATAGAAAAAGGCGGTGTGATCGATGCGGCCCTTGTCGTCTTTAGCCGCATTAGCCGCCAGCGGCTGTTTGGCCACGTAAGCGCGAAAGGATTTGACGGCGGAATCCACCGCAGCTTGGCTGCCGGTCAGCCCGACAATGCGCGGATCAAGCGCGCCCAGATAGTCGGCCAAGCGGGCGGGGGTATCGGTTTCGGGGTCAACACTTAAGAAGATCGGGGCGATTTGGTTGGCCTTGCGTCCTAAGGCGGTCAGCACCTGCTTCATCGAACCAAGACCGGCGGGGCACACATCGGGGCAGCTGGTAAAGCCCAGAAACACCAGCATCACCTTGCCGCGGTAGTCCTCCTGGCTGCGCGGCTTGCCCTGTTGGTCGATCAGGTTAAAACGGGGTTGAAACGCGGCGGCCGGCTCAACCGCGGCGGTATCCTCCGCCTGATGCTGATGATTGCCCGCCCCATGCGCCTGCGCCTGCACGCTGCCCAGCATCAGCGCAAGCAACAACAAAAACCTGTAAAGCATCAGCCCCCCCCTAACGATTCGGCAAACAACGGTGAACCCAGGTCAATGTATAACAAATCAGGGGCAGCAGGCCAAGCCCGATCAACCAACCCTGCAGCTGGCTGCCCAGATTCACGCACCGCCCCACCCACCAACAGGTTAGACCGATTTGCAGCAGCAGCACCAACAGGCTGATCACGCCATAACCCGCCCAAAACTGCCAGAACCCCTTGCTGGTCAGCAAATGGCGTTGGCGCAGCGCCAGCAGATACGTGATGCTAAGCAACAGGCTTTCCCACCCCAGCGGCAGCCCCAGGATTTTGTCCAGCAGCAGCCCGCTGAGGGCCACCACCAACAAACGCAACATATCGGGGCGGTAAACGGCCCAATAGAACACCACCGGCAGCCCCAACTGCCGCAGGCTGGGGTGCAGCGGGGTTAGGGCCAGCACCATCCACAAACTGATGATCGGCAACAGCGAAAACAGCACATCCTGCACATCATGCTGGTACCGCTGCCAAAAATGGTGGTTGGATAACGTCATGGCTTAAGGATGTTCAAAACCGCCGCCACGATGCTGCTGGCATCCAACCCCGCCTGCGCCAATTGGCTGGACTGGCTGGCATGGTCGATAAAACGGTCAGGCAGGGTCAGCGTGCGCAGGCGAACCCCGCCGCCATCCGCCCACCCCTGTTGATGGGCGGTGTGCAGCACCATCGCGCCAAATCCCCCCACGCTGCCCTCCTCAACCGTCATCACCAGTGGATGGTGCGCCAGCAGTTGCTGCAGCAGATCATGATCCAGCGGCTTGGCAAATCGGGCATCGGCCACGGTGGTGTGCAGCCCGTGCTGCGCCGCCAACGCCCCAGCCGCGGCCAAACAATCGGCCAAACGCGTGCCGTAGCTCAGCAGCGCCAGATCGCCTCCCTGCCGCAAGATCCGCCCCCGCCCGATGGGCAGCGCGGTGGGGGAAACGGGAATCGCCACCCCGGTGCCCTCCCCCCGCGGATAGCGCAGGGCACTGGGCCCCGCGTCATGTTGGTGCATCGTCACCAGCATCGCCGCCAACTCCGCCTCATCGGCGGGCGCCATCAGCAGCAGGTTGGGCAGGCAGGCCAGATAGGCGATGTCGAAGCTGCCGGCATGGGTGGCACCATCCGCGCCCACCAGCCCCGCCCGATCCAGGCAAAAACGCACCGGCAGATTCTGCAGGGCCACGTCATGCACAATCTGGTCATAGGCGCGCTGCAAAAAGGTGGAGTAAATCGCCACGAACGGCCTTAACCCCTCAGTCGCCATCGCGGCGGCAAAGGTTACGGCGTGCTGCTCAGCAATACCGACGTCAAAGCAGCGGTGGGGGAAGCGTTTGGCAAAACCGCTTAGCCCCGTGCCGCTTGGCATGGCGGCGGTGATCGCGACAATTTTGGGGTCAGTGGTGGCCAGCGCGCTTAATTGATCGCCAAACACCTGGGAATAGCTGGGGGCTAACGGTGCCGGTTTTTGCTGCACGCCGGTGGCCACGTCAAAGGGGGCAACGCCATGGTATTTGTCCGCCGCCGCCTCAGCCGGCGCATAGCCCTTGCCCTTTTGGGTAATGACATGCAACAGCACGGGGCGGTCAAAGGGATTGTCGCGCAGGTTGCGCAAAATGGGGATCAGCTGATCAAGGCGGTGGCCATCCACCGGCCCCAAATAATGGAAGCCCAGGGCGGTAAACAGATTGCCGTCGCTGACAAATTTTTCCGCCCGATCCTCAGCCTCAGCCGCCAATTTGCGCAAGGGGCTGGGCAGGCGTTTCAGCAGCTGCTTGGCCCAATCATGGGCGGTGTGCAGAGGGTTTGAGGTTACCAGCCGCGCCAGATAGCTGGACACCGCGCCCACCGCTGGATCAATCGAAATGCTGTTGTCGTTCAAAATCACCAGCAGGCGGCCAAGCCGTTGATCGCCCGCGTTGTTCAACGCCTCATAGGCCATGCCGGCCGACAGCGCGCCATCACCGATCACCGCCACCGCGTGACGGGGCTGCTCCCCCGCATCCGCCAGCAAATTATTCGCCACCGCCATGCCAAGCGCGGCGGAGATGGAGGTTGAGCTGTGGGCGGCGCCAAAGGGATCGAAAATGCTTTCGCTGCGCTTGGTAAAGCCTGATGGCCCTCCATCTTTCCGCAGCATCGGCATGGCGCCCCGCCGGTTGGTCAAAATTTTGTGGGGATAGGCCTGATGGCCGACATCCCAAACCAGCCGATCCTGCGGGGTGTTGAACACGTAATGCAGCGCGATGGTCAGTTCCACCACGCCAAGGCTGGCGCCCAGATGCCCGCCGGTCTGGCTGACCACCCGCACCACCTCCCCCCGCAATTCGCTGGCCAAGGCTTCCAGCTGATGGCTTGCCAGCTTGCGCAGCTCAGCCGGCGTGGGCACCAGGTCAAGTAGGGGGGTGGTGGGGGTTTCTGGCATAGAACAAACAAGCAATTGAAAAACACAAGACGCCATCGTCAACCGACAACGCCCCTTCGTCAACAGCTGCCTAGTCACGCGCACATGATATGTCCGATTGGTTAGCCCATCAGACACATGATGTGCACCTGCAGGCCTTGTTATCGCCGCAATCTCTTGCATAGCTACACCAACTTTGATGGGATAGCGGTTAGGAAAATCGGATGAAGCTTTTGAACCAAACATATCATGCCCTTGGACGGCTGCTGCGCCTTACATTATGCGTCTTTTTGTTGGCAACCACCGCCAGCCATGGGCAGGAATCCCCCCCGCCAACCACCGATCAGGCGGTTGATAGCCCAAGTCTGCAAGACGCCAATTCCAACAGCCAAGCAGCGCCAAAAACGACGGCGAAGGAACCGGATACGGCCTCTATCGATGCCTTGGTCAAACTGCTGGAAAACGATGCCACGCGGCAAAAACTGCTGGCACAATTGCGCCAAAACACCCCTGAGGCTGCGCCTAACGCCGCCACGGTGCCACCCACCAAAACCCCCACAACCTCCCCAACATCTCCCACCCCACCGCTTGGCGTATCAAAACCTGTCGCAGCCAAAAATCTTGCCCCCACCGACCTGCCCTTTTTGCAAGATTTTTCTGAATTGATCGATCAATTCAGCCAAGACACCGTCAGCCTGCTGTTGGCGATTACCGACATTCCCCAGGAATTAACCGATTGGTGGCGCAACGGCGGCGATCTTGCCAACCCCAGCCGCGCCCTTAACGAAGTTTTGCTTTGGACAGGAGTTTTCCTGTTGTTTTATGTTGGAAAATTCATGGGAAAACGGCTAATGGGCCCCCCCACCCATTACCTGAACCGCGACATTGCTTTAGGGTTGCGTTTAATACCCGTTACCTTGGGCGGCCTGCTGTGGTTGGGCAGTTTTTTCTTCACCAGCAATCTGTTTGTGGCCAGCATGTATGTCGCCACCACCGATAAACGCATTGTCTTAGCCTTAATTGAGGCCTTAACCATTAGCGGCGTGATCACATGGCTGCGCTTTGTTCTGGCCCCAGAATCAACCCTAACCCTAGATACGCACCAAAAAAACAGGCTAACCAACCACCTGTTGGATGCCGCGCTTGCCCTGCTGATCTACGGCACCATTGGGGTCAAATTGCTGGAGATTGAGGGGGTTGGCATCAGCGTGCGGCGCATGGTGTTGAGTTTGGCGTATTTGCTGGCCGCGGGTTTGTTAATCGCCGTCGTCGCACGCACCCGTCATCCCGTGCGGCGTTGGATTAGGAAACAGGCCTTAAACAACCGCATCCCCCTATTAAAACATGTGCAATTTGGCCTGGCCAATCTATGGCTGCCCCTGGCGATCGGCATTTTGATCCTTAGCTACACGCACTGGCTGTTTACCCGTCAGGAACACAACGGCTGGCTGATCTTGGCTTTGGGCGGGCTGGTGGTGGCAAGTTTTGTGCTGCGTTACAGCTGGCACGCCATTGATTGGTCGATCCATCGCTTGATCCATATGGTTAGCCGTTGGGATGAGGGGGCGTTGGGGTTAACCAGGCGCGCCCAGCGCTATGGGCTGATTATTGGCATGCTGCTGAAATCCTTAACCCTGATGCTGGTGCTGATTAGCCTGTTATCCGCCCTTAGGCTGGACAGCTTTGCTTGGTTGTCGGGCAAAACCACCCACCAGCTTATTCAACGCTTGGTCAGCCTGTCGGCGATCGCCCTGATCGCGGTGGCAATTTGGGAAATGGTGAATTGGCTTTTGCACCGATCCATCCGTATGGCCGCCGGCTCTGAGGGCAAAAACAACCCCAGGCTGCAAACCCTTTATCGGCTTTTGCGTACCGTTCTCAGTCTTGCCTTGGGCGTTTTGCTGATTCTCATGGTGCTGTCTGAAATGGGGATTAATATTGCCCCACTGCTGGCAGGCGCCGGTGTCATCGGTGTGGCCATCGGTTTTGGCGCGCAAACCCTGGTGCGCGATCTGCTGAACGGCATCAGTTTGTTGATTGAGGATACCGTGCAATTGGGCGATCTGGTCGAATTGGCGGGGCAAACCGGCACGGTTGAGGATCTAACCCTGCGCAGCCTGAAACTGCGTGACGTGAACGGCTGCATCCTTAGCATTCCTTTTGGCAGCATTACCACGATCAAAAACTGGAACCGGGATTACGGTCACCAAGTCTTAGAGGTTGGGGTGACGCACCGCGCTGACCTGCGCCAAGTCATCCCGATCCTAAAACAGGTGGCTGAGGAGATCAGCCATGACCCGAATCTCGCAGAACAAATTTTGGCACCCGCCGATTTCTGGGGCGTTGACAAGATTGATGACAAACTGATGTACCTGAAGCTGCGCATCAAAACCCTGCCGATGGCGCGTTGGGCGGTGGCCCGTGCCTTTTACGAGCGGGTCAAGCTGGCTTTTGACGCCGCCGGCATCGAAATGTCGCCCCCCACCACCGGCCTATCTCAGCCAAACGCCGCCGACAATAACCAGTTAATAAATAAGGATCTTGTCAAAAAGACTTAAACAGCGTTTGATACGATAGAATGTATGAAAGTTGCGGACGTTTTTGTGCCAAACAACAATATCCCCCAAAAAGGCTAAAATCGTGATTCTGTGCAGGGCTCCTCAAAAACCTATCAACCGCCACCGCGGCTTTGCGCTGGCCCTGGTGCTGGTGGTGGTCGCCTTGATCGGCCTGATCATGGCCGTGCTTTCGCGCGGCACCACCAGCGTGTCACGGGTTGAGGATCGGGATGAGGCCAGGTTGCAGGGGTCTGCCTTAATCACCAGCGTGCAAACCCTGCAAACCCAGTTAAGCACCAATTTGGCCAGCAACGGCACCAAGGGCTATCAGCTGTGGGCGGCGCGGGGCGGCACCACGGTGCGCACCTCCATCTACAATCTGTACCGGCCAGAGGGCGGCGTTACCCCCCCCAAATTTGACGAACGCTTTTACGACAGTGTTGCTGGCGTGAATCCCTGCGCTAACCAAAGCTCCACCAACAAAAACAACAGCGATACCGACAGCAATGGTTGCATGTGGTACATCACCCGCGTGAACTTTAAACTGGGCAGCAATTTGGTGGACGCCGTGCCCAACGGATCGGCGATGACCAACGAGATTTATGTTTACACCACCCCGCTTAAAGCCTCAATTTGCGGACAGATCAACAACCTGCTTTACCAATCCCTGCTGTCTGACACAACGCCCAGCTGTGCAGGAGCTGGCCTGCTAACCAAACTGGCGCCGCCGCTAAGCCTAACCTATAGCGGCACCCAAAAATGGTCCTCGATCGTAGACTTGACGGCCAACGCCAGCGCGCCACAACCAGGGATTGTTGTGCCAGAAACGGTTTATGACGCCGGCACCCCATGCACCCTGCCCACCATCAACGGCGCGCCGCGCACCGAATTTTGCGTGCGGGACAGCGCCAACAATTACCAATATGGCAAAATTGTGCTGATCCAGTAAATATTTCCCTATTTTACAAGGTTTTTCTCCTCATGTTGATGCCGCCAAACCAAATGCCAATCCGATACCGCCGACGCCATGCTGGCTTTGCCTTGGCCATCGTTTTGGTGGTGGTGACGTTAATCGGCGTGGTGATTGCGTTGCTGGCCAAGGGCGCGGCCGGCACGGGCAATATTGAGGGTCGGGAGGGGGCACGGGCACAGGGCGACGGGCTGATCAGCACCGCCGCCAACCTGCGTGAGCAGTTGGGCGGCTATATCGCCACCAGCGGGGTAAAACCCTATCAACTTTGGGCGGCGCGCAGCGGCACCGACGCGGTTTACAAATCGATCTACAACCTGTACCGGCCTGAGGGCGGCATCTTGCCCCCCAAGATCAACAGCCGTGCCTATGCCGGTGGCTGCACCGACCAAGATGCCAGCAACAAAAACAACAGCGATACCGACAGCGACGGTTGCATGTGGTACGTCACCCGTATCAATTTTAAATTGGGGGAAAACAGCGTCAGCGGCACCAATGGATCGGCCATGACCAACGAGATTTTTGCCTATACCGCGCCGATCCAATCCTCAATCTGCTCGCAAATCAACAGCGTGCTGTTCCAGGAGGCTTTGGCGGCCACCTTTAAAACTTGTGCCACCACCGCCATTTTAAGCAAATTGGCGCCACCGCTAGATGTCACCTATAGCGGCACGCAACAATGGTCATCGGTGGTGGACGCCACGGCTGACGCCAAATCACCACAAGACGGCACCATCCCCAACACGGTTTATGATGCCCCCTCCTATTGCAACACCAGTGCCCCCCCCGCCAACCTGCCGCAAATTGCCGGTGCTGGTCGCAACGAGTTTTGCGTAAAGGCCAGCACCTCAACCACCTATATGTACGGCAAGATTCTGCTGGTGCAGTAGACATTTTACGCAACCGAACCAACCACCCCGTCAGGCTTCGCCTGCCACCCCTCCAAAGAGGGGAATAAGAAGGCCAGCAATTCCCCTCTTTGAAGGGGTGCCCGAAGGGCGGGGTGGTTTTTTCAGCACCACCCATACAAGGGTGATCGTAGGTTATGCAAGAGGGAAAATAAGGGGTTTACCGGCGTTTGGTGCCGATTTGGCGCTGCAGATAGTACAGCATCAGCACATACAGCCATGGGGTGCGCGCTGGCGTCAGCAGATAGATGACGGCGCCAAGCCCCATGTTAACCAACCAGGCTGGGCCATACAGCAACCACCGCACCACCGATTCCCGCAACCAATCCGGCAAGCCCGCCATCCAGGCAAAGGCCGCTGGCCAGTAATGATGCAACACGATGCCCCAACGCTGAGGATCCCACGGCCTTTGACCAAAATGCCCCAAATATTTCAGCGTTTCCCAGGTGCATTCCCCCATCCCCCAAAAGAACAGGGCAATGCCCAACAGCTTGCCCGCGATTTTCAACACCGCCCAAACCGCCCGCACCATCCGCAGCTGCCAAATTCTGGGCAGCCAGCCGAAAATCCGCCCTAACCGACCGCGCCCATCACCCCATTGCGGGTGCGTAACCGCCCCCTTCTCAGACAATGGATTGACCGCAACAGGCTCGATAGATGGATCGGTTGGTGGAAGCTCAGTGGACAGCGTCTAAACCCTTTTTTGCACAACCGATCCAAGACCACCTAGGGCTTGGCCTTTTCATCCAGCTTAATCGCCACAAACCGCAAATCGCCAGCGCGGTTGATCAACAACAAGATCGATTTTTTGCTTTGTTTTTGCGCGACCATCACCTTTTCGGCCAGCTGTTGCGGCGTCACCACCTCCTGCTGCCCTGCCTCAAGCACCACATCGCCTGGCTGCACACCACGCACAGCGGCCGGGCTGTTCGGCGCAACCGCCTCCACCAAAACCCCCTTGGCATCCGGCTCAAGCTTAAGCCGTGCCTTGAACTCATCGGTCAGGGGCAACAACGTCATCCCCAGGGCTTGCACCCCCTCAGGATTCACCGCCTTGTCATCCTTAGACTTCTTGTCGGATTTTTGCGCCTCCCCCTCATCCTTATCGGGCAGCTCGCCGACCACCACATGCGCCTTAACCTCCTGCCCCTTACGCCACAGGGTTAGATCCGATCTCTTGCCGATCTGGGTTTCTGCCACCAACCGCGGCAGCCGACGCATCTCAGAAATATCCTTGCCGTCAAAGGCCAGCACCACATCGCCTGGCTGAATCTTGGCAGCCGCCGCCGGCCCCCCCTCACTCACATTGGCGATCAGGGCGCCGCGCGGCTTATCCAGCCCCAAGCTTTCGGCAATTTCCGGGGTCACCGCCTGAATGCGCACCCCCAACCAACCGCGTTTGGTGTGGCCAAATTTCTGCAACTGCTCAACCACCGGTTTAGCCAAGGAGGATGGCAGCGCAAAGCCAATCCCCACACTGCCGCCAGAGGGGGAGAAGATGGCGGTGTTGATCCCAATCACCTCACCCTGCATGTTAAACATCGGCCCGCCCGAATTGCCGCGGTTGATCGGCGCATCGGTTTGAATAAAGTCGTCATAGGGCCCTGAATTGATGTCGCGTGCCCGCGCCGAAACGATGCCAGCCGTTACCGTGCCGCCCAAGCCAAAGGGATTGCCAATCGCCACAATCCAATCCCCCACCCGCGCCGCATCGGAATCGCCCCAGCGCACAAAGGGCAGCGGCTTATCCGACTTCACCTTTAAAATCGCCAAATCCACCCGCTTGTCACGCCCAACCACCTCAGCCTTTAAATTGGTGTTGTCCTGCAAAATCACGGTGATTTCATCGGCATCAGCGATCACATGGTTGTTGGTCACCACAATGCCACTAGGATCCACGATAAAGCCTGAGCCCAGGGAATTCACCGGCCGCTGCTGTTTCTGCTGCTGCTCATCAAAAAAATCCCTGAACAACTCCTCAAAGGGTGAGCCAGGCGGAAAAGGCATTTGCGGATTCACCCGCTGCTGACGGCCATCACCGCCCCTCTCCTGCGGCCGCACCTCCTTAACATTTTGCACCGTGGAGATGTTGACCACCGCCGGCAGCAGATTTTCCACCAAGGGGGCAAAGCTTTCCCCACCCCGTGGCGCCGCCTGCACCCCTGTTGTTGAAACCGCAAGCAGCAGGCACAGCGCCGCGGCAAGGCACCAAGATTTTTTACGATGATTCAGCACGTTGCTTAGAAAAGACATGGCACCACAACTCCGCAAAAAAGTTAGACCCTAAAAAAAACCTGAACAAATCTGCCGCAATTTTTGCCAGATGACAAGTGTTGTCCTGCCCACCAACTTCGCCTAAATTAACAGCCATGCAAGATCACGGCCTTAACAACCCCCATATTTTGGTGATTAAACACAGCGCCTTTGGCGACTGGTTGATGGCCACCGGCGCGATGCGGGCGATTCGTCAACACTGGCGAGGCGCCCATATCACCCTGTTAACCACCAAACCCTTTGCCAGCTTGGCCAATGCCTGCGGCTGGTTTGATGCGGTGTGGATTGATACGCGCCCCAAATGGTACCAATGGCCGGAGTGGTGGGCGTTGGCGCGCCAGTTAAATGGCGAGCCCTATGGGCGGCGATTCGACTTTATCTACGACCTGCAAACCTCGCAGCGAACCGGTTCCTACTACCGTTTGTTGCGCCCGCCCCGCACCCCCTGGTCAGGTATTGCCAAGGGCTGCAGCCATCGCCACAACACCCCCCAACGCACCACCCTGCACTCCATCGACCGCATGAGGGAGCAGATGCAGCTGGCCGGCATCGCCGATGTGCCTGAGCCCAATCTGGATTGGCTAAGCGGTGATCTTGGCCCGCTGCAGCTGGATGAGCGTTACGGCCTGCTGGTGCCAGGTTGCGCCCCACACCGGCTTGAGAAACGCTGGCCAGCCGCGTACTACGCCGAATTGGCGGGATGGATGGTGACGCAGAACATCACCCCCCTGATCATCGGCACCAGCGCTGAGGCTGAGTCCGCCGCCGTCATCATGGCGCATGAGCCCAAAAGCCGCAGCCTGATCAACCAAACCGCTTTCGGCCAGCTGGCCAGCCTGGCGCGTGGGGCCGCCCTGGCGATCGGCAACGACACTGGCCCGATGCACCTGATCGCGCTGGCCGGCGCCCCCTGCCTGACGCTTTTCTCCAACGCCAGCTCGCCCCAACGATCGGCGCCACGCGGGGAAAACGCCCACTGGCTGCAACAAGCTTGCCTGAACGACCTAAAACCCGCCCAAGTTGTTCAGAAACTGCAAGAACACTTTCCTGAGGCGCAAAAATTATCATAGATTTCCGTGCGTTGCTTAAAAAGTTGCCAGTTCATTCCAAACCCGCTAAAGCTAAGCCTATGAGCGTAAAATCTGTCCCCGCCGCAACCATGGATGCCCCTGTGCCAACGCCTATCGCACCATCACCCCCTTTGGCGCCCCTTTTGCCAGCAGACAGCGCGGTTTTCCAATTTTCAGACCATGGTTTTAAACCGATTAAGGTTGGATCGCTGGAAATCCGTCTGGCCGAAACCGCTGAGGAGGTGTTGGCGTCGCAGCGCTTGCGCTACGACGTCTTTTACAAAGAAATGGGGGCAACGCCGATTGGTCGCATGGCTGAGCTGGAACGGGACTATGACCTGTATGACCAGCTCTGCGATCACCTGCTGGTGTTCGATCATGCACGCCCCATGGGGGATGGGCACAGCGGTACAGGCCAGGTGGTCGGCACCTACCGCATGATTACCCGTGAAACGGCGGAGCAGATTGGCAGCTTTTATTCCGCCAATGAATACGATATTTCGAAAATTTTGGCCTATCCGGGGCCGATCGTGGAATTTGGCCGATCCTGTGTGGCGCCGGATTATCGCACCGTACCGGTGTTGCAGCTGCTGTGGCGTGGTCTGGCCGTTTATATTTTCACCCACGGGATTGAGCTGGTGTTTGGCGTGGCCAGCTTTCCTGGAATCGACCTGCCCGCCCTGGCAGAGCCGCTAAGCTTTTTGTACCACCACCAGCTGGCGCCGGCCGAACTGCGCGCGGTGTGTTTGCCTGAATACCACATCGATATGAACATCATTCCGGCCACCCAAATCAACATGCGCAGCGCCATGCAAAGCCTGCCCCCCCTGATCAAGGGCTATTTGCGGGCAGGCGCGGTGATTGGTGATGGTGCCTATATCGATCGTCAGTGGAATTCCGTGGATGTTTTCGTGTGCTTAAAAACCGATGAGCTAACCCCCAAATATTTGGATCACTACGAACGCGACTTTGAACGCACCCAAACTTCTAGCAGCTAAGTGTTCATACCATGACACATGAAGATGAAAGTGCGCTTGATGGCCATAAACGCTTTGCTACCTGGGTTTTTAGACGAAAGTAAACAGACAGAAGCGGCTTATGCGGCTGTTTCTGGGTTATCGCTGCTGCTGGATTTCATGACGGAAGCAGCAGAACGGGACTTGCTGTCAGTCATCGACCAGCAGCCATGGCTCGCTGATTTACAGCGGCGGGTGCAGCAT
Organism: Alphaproteobacteria bacterium; assembly: GCA_044345375.1. Taxonomy (GTDB): domain Bacteria; phylum Pseudomonadota; class Alphaproteobacteria; order CAISOG01; family CAISOG01; genus CAISOG01. The sequence continues at coordinate 10,175 of JBIJBF010000019.1, read as the reverse complement.
TACGGCTACCGGTATGATTACACAGCGCGGCAGGTGACGGCGGATTCATATCTGGGCGCATTGCCCGACTGGCTGCAATTGCTGACAACGCGCCTGCATTCTGAAGGACTCTTTGCATCCTTACCAGATCAGATGCCAAATCAAGTCCCAAATCAAGTCCCAAATCAAGTCATTGTGAACGAATACCAGCCCGGCCAAGGCATTGCCCCGCATGTGGATTGTATCCCCTGTTTTGGCGACACAATAGCGTTGTTTAGTACCATGATCTTATAGCATGGGGCAATCTGGAGGAGAGAGCGGGATTCGAACCCGCGGTACCTTTTGGGTACACACACTTTCCAGGCGTGCGCCTTAAACCGCTCGGCCACCTCTCCATCACAAGAATTGCTAGCTTAGCAGCGTTTGCGGCCTTCACAAGTTTTAAAAAGTGATGTGCAGCATTTTTTTGCGACCGTAACAAGGCTTAGGGCGTAGGCACAAAAAACCCCGGCATCTGATCCATGCCTTGCGACAAGGGGAAGAACATCCGGGGCGTCCATAGTCTTTATACACCAAAACACCTTAACATTTCAAGTATTTTAGTGTTTTATTGCTAACCAGCTGAAAAATTTAGAAAATGACACAACACAATCCCTTACTTGAAGTGTTTCCAGAAACTCGCATAGCCTCCTACCGCAAGGCAGATGAGGTATTTGAGCAGATTTTTGCGCGTTACCAATGGAATATCCGGCTAGCTGAAGCCATGTTGCCAGCTCTGCATTATCTGGAAATTTGCCTGCGCAACCGGCTCAATGGGCTGATTGAAAGCCATTACGGATGTGACTGGCTTATACGGCGGCCAAAGATTTTACTGTCGGAAGAACAGAATAGGATTTTGGACGAAATGCATGATCGACACGTGCGCGAAAAACGTCGAGAGCCAGTGCATGATGACTTGGTGGCGAGGATGAGCTTTGGCTTCTGGTCAGCCTATTTTCACAAACGGTTTGATCCAATCCTGTGGCATCGCAAAAGGGCACTGGAGAGCGTGTTTCCCCATTGGCCTCCAGCACATCAGTTTCGCAGCTATGTCCAGCCCAAACTAACGGCCATCAAGGACATGCGGAACCGTATTGCCCACTATGAGCCTGTGTGGAATACCAAGCCAGACCTGTTCACTATTCACCAGACTTGTCTTAACCTTATCGCAGGCATGTCGCCAGAGGCGGCCGAAAAGCTGAAAGAGATTGATCGGTTGCCAATAGTCTGGAAAGAGGCCATTTAGCCGTTCCGTCCTATATATTGCCGTTTGTTGTGGGATAGGACTTAGCCGCAGGCCATTAAAGCTTGGCGAGGCGTTTGTAGCGGGTGGGGACGAAGGGCAAGGGGGTGCGCGATGCTGCGTAGGGCTGTCCCCGCACCACGACCTGCAGATCACCGGTGGCGGTTGTATCCACCATGCCCATGGCGATTGAGCGTTGCAGGCTGGGGGAAAAGCCGCCGCTGGTCACCACGCCCACATCTTGGCCGGTATCGACCGCCTGAATCACCGCTCCCTCGCGCGCTGGTGGGCTGCCCACCGCTAGGCTAAGGCCAATCCGTTGCCGTGAGACGCCGCCAGCCAGCTGCGCCAATACCAACGCACCCCCCAAAAACGAGCTGCCCACCGCCGGTATTGCGGCATCCGGGGGCAGGCGGTGGCGTTTGGCGAGGGTCCAGGCCAAATCGGCCTCAATCGGGGTGGTCTGCTCAGTAATATCATGGCCGTACAAGCACAAGCCGGCCTCAAGCCTTAGGCTGTCGCGCGCGCCCAAACCGGCGGGCCGCACCTCAGGCTGCGCAACCAGCAAATCGGCCAGGGCCACCGCGTCGCTGGCCGCGCAAGAAAGCTCAAAACCATCCTCCCCCGTATAGCCAGACCGCGTTAGCAAACAGGCGATGCCCCCGATCACCAGCCTGGCCGCGCCCATAAAGGGCAGTGCCGCCAGCGTTGAATCCCCCAGCAAGCGCCCCAACACCGCCTCAGCCGCGGGGCCCTGCAGCGCCAGCAAGGCCTGATCCGCCTCACCCTCCAACCGCAAATGCTTTGGCAGATATGCCCGCAAATGCGCCTCATCCACCATTCGCCGCGCCGCGTTGACCACCAAATGCAGGCAGCTTTCCTGCGGGTTGGCGGCTGGCAATCGCAGCACCATCAGGTCGTCCAAAATGCCGCCATTGGCCAGGGTTAACAGGCTGTAGCGCATCCGCCAAACCGGCAGGTTGACGATATCGCCGGGCACCAACCCCTCCAACGCCACATCCGCCCCTGCCCCGGTCAGCAGCATCTGCCCCATATGGCTTACATCAAACAGGCTGGCCTGCGCCCGCGTGTGCAAATGCTCAGCCACAATACCGCCACCTGGACCCTGATACTGAATCGGCATTTGCCAACCAGCAAACTCCACCATCCGCGCTCCATGCGCCAGATGCCAGGCGTTCAGCGGGGTGGTTTGCATAGCCTGCAGCTCAGCCATCTGGACGGCTTAGCTAAAGCGCAGGATGGATCGGGTGCGGCGAATCTTTTTCTGCAGCACCAAAATGCCGTACAACAACGCCTCAGCCGTTGGTGGGCAGCCCGGCACATACACATCAACCGGCACGATGCGGTCGCAGCCACGCACCACGGAATAGGAATAGTGGTAATAGCCGCCGCCGTTGGCGCAGGAACCCATCGAAATCACCCAGCGCGGCTCCGCCATCTGGTCATACACTTTGCGCAGCGGCGCGGCCATCTTGTTGGTCAGCGTGCCCGCCACGATCATCACATCCGATTGGCGCGGCGATGGGCGAAACACCACGCCAAAGCGATCGAGGTCATAGCGGCTGGCCGCCGTCTGCATCATTTCCACCGCGCAGCAGGCCAAGCCGAAAGACATCGGCCACATGCTGCTGCTGCGTGCCCAGCGCACCAAATGGTCAAATTTGGTCACCAGAAATCCCCGATCCCCCACCTCACCCTGCAAATGATCATATTGCTTAAGGAATTCGGCGTTTTGTTCAGGCAACGCGTTGGGCAGCGCGTTGGGCAGCAGGCCAAGCGGCGCGGCAGGAGAAAAGCCGTTTGATTCTATTGCCATTCCAACGCCCCCTTGCGCCATTCGTAAACAAAACCGATCGTCAGCACGCCCAGAAACATCAGCATCGACAGCAAGCCCAACACGCCGGTTTCATTTAGGGAAATCGCCCAGGGAAACAAAAAGGCCACCTCAAGATCAAAAATAATGAACAGGATGGCCACCAGGTAAAAGCGAATGTCAAACTTGCGCCGCGCATCGTCAAACGGCTCAAACCCGCACTCATAGGCCGACAATTTTTCCTTGTCAGGCAGGCGCGGCGCCACCAGCAACGACCCCACGATACAAGCCCCCGCCAGCCCCGTCGCCAGGAGTAGGAACACAAGAATGGGCAGATAGGTGCTTAGCATGCGCGCACTTTAGCCGATTCACAGATGCTAGACAACAACAAAGCTGGCCTTTAAAAGCGGCTTGGGCTAAAACCAATAACGGCACAATTGCGGGAGAAACAGTGGACTTCAAGCTTTACCAACTGCGCACCCAACCGCTTGAGCAGATGTTGCCACGGCTGCTGGACCGCATTTATGGCGCGGGGGATGCCAAGGCCGTCGTGCTGCTGGGGTCGATTGAGCGGGCGCAGCAGCTGGATCGCCAGCTGTGGACCTTTTCCACCAACAGCTTTCTGCCCCACTGCCTGATCGATGATCCGCTGGCGGCTAAGGCGCCGATTTTGTTGACCACGCAGCTGGCCAACCCCAACCACGCGCACCTGCTGGTGGTGTGCGACGAACAGGATCTGCTGCCGCAACTGCCCGCCATTCAGGCCGCCAACTTCACCCAATTGGTTGAGATTTGGGAGCATCATCAGGCGGAACAACTGCCGGCCAAGCTGGCCAGCTACCACCAGCACCAACTAACCCCCACGCTTTACCAACAACAGGCCAACGGCAGCTGGCAGGAGGGATGAGGGGGGGCACTTGGTTATTTGTTTAGTTCTGAAGTCTTGTGGGATAAAACAGTTAGGGCTGTCATCAGCAGGGCCAAAAGCGACAGCATCAGAACGCCAAACAGCACGCGCGGCATGTCGTAAAGCGAGCTGGCTTTTAAAATATAGTGCCCCAAGCCGGCCTCAGAACTGACAAATTCGCCCACAAAGGCGCCCATCAGCGCCGCGCCGACGTTCATTTTATAGCCGGCAATTACCCAGCTAAAGGCGCCTGGCAGCACCACGCGGCGGATGATGCGGTGGGTGGGGGCGGCGATGCTGTTGGCAAAGCCCAGATAGGCGCGGCCGATCACCGATGCCCCCTCATAAGCCTGCATCATCGAGACAAAAAACACCGCGAAGCCCGCCATCACCACCTTGGATAGCAGGCCAATGCCAAACCACATAATGGTGATGGGCGCCAGGGCGATCATGGGAATGGAGCCCAACACAATCAGATAGGGGCGGGTGATGCGATCGATGCGACCATTGCCCCACAGCAGCAACCCCGCCAGGGTGCCCAACACGGTGCCGGCCAACAGACCCAAGGCTGCCTCAACAAAGGTTACCCAGCTGTGGTACCAAATTTCCGCACCCCGCCATTCTGCCCAGGCAATTTGGGCGATGCGGTGGGGGGATGCGAACAGAAACTCCAACCGTTGGTTGCCATCCACCGCCATCTGCCATGCCGCCAACAACAGCAACGCCGGCAGGATGGTGAACAGGGTTTGGGAGGGGAAATGCGGTGTTTTCACGCGGCCGTTCTTTCCCCGATATCCGCGCCCGTCTGCTCCAACACCGCCAACAGTTCGTTCATCACCGTTCCCATCATCGCATGACGCGCCGTGTCGGTTAGGCGGATTTCCTTGAACAGGCGGGCGCCCCCGCTTAACCCACCAAATGCGTTGCTAACCAGCAGCAAGCGATCGGCCAAGAAACAGGCCTCCTCAACCGAATGGGTCACCACCAAAACGGCGGCCTGATGCTGCCGGCTATAGGACTTGACCAGCGATGCCAAGGATTGCCGCGCCAACACATCCAAGCTGCTCATCGGCTCATCCAACAGCAACAGCCGCGGATTCAGCGCCAGGGTGCGCGCCAACAACACCCGCTGCTGCATGCCCCCAGAAAGCTGGGCGGGATGGTGATGGGCATAGGCCGCCATCCCCACGGACTCCAACACGGCCAAGGATTTTTCAAGGCTTCCCGCCGATTCGCCCAACAGTTCTAAGCCCAATTGCACATTGGCCAAAACGGTGCGCCACGGCATCAGCTGGTCCTGTTGCGACAAATAGCCCAGCCGCGGCGCGGGATGTTCCGTGTTCAAAACGACCGAACCGGCATCGGGCAATTCCTGACCAGCCAACAGCTTTAACAGGGTGCTTTTGCCGCTGCCACTGGCACCCAGCAGGCACACCACCTCCCCCGCACACAGGGTTAGGTCAATGCCGCCCACCACCTGCCGCCGATGGCCATCTGCGTGGGCAAAGCTTTTACGCACCCCCCGTGCCTGCAGCAACCAGGTCATTGTGGGAGGGGGTGTGGCAAGGAGGGCAGCGCCTTGGCAGCCTGTTCAGCAAAACGGTTGTCAACCGCGACCTCGGTGGCCTGTGGCTTGCTTAAATCGCCGCTGTCCAAACGGGTTTTCAGCGTGCGTTGCCACAAATCATCGGCGACCAAAACGGATGTTGGATAGGCATTGGACGCCAACATCCGCTGCACCGCCCTGGCCAACACCTGATCCGACAACTGCGGATACAATTTACGCGCCACGCGTTTGGCCACTGCGAGATCGTTGTGCATCAGGATTACGGCTTCTTGCAAGGCCGAAACCACCCGTTGAACGGTTTGCGGGTGTGAGGCGATGTAGGATTCGGTGGTGGTCAGGCCGGTAATCGCCTGGCGGTCCGACCAATCGGCCAGATTCATCACCACCCGATAGCCCCGATCCTCAGCAATCGAAACGCTGGGCTCAATATCCACCGCGATATCCACCTTGCCCGCCTCCAACAGGGCCATCTGCCCGCCAAAGGCCGCCTGCACGATCGATAGCTTCAACCGGTTCTGCTGCTTGAGTTCTTTCAGCAGCGTATAGGTGGTGGATGGTTCAGGAAAGCTGCTGATGCGCAGGCCATCCAAATCTTTAGGGCTGGCAATCGATGGCACTTTTTCCTGATTGGTCACCCCGCCCAGCGGCAATTTGGCAATCATCATCGCCACCACCTTGCCGGGCCCACCCTTGTCGTGGGAAATCGCGGCAAATACGGGGTCGCCCATGCCAAATTGCGCCGCGCCGCTTAACACCGAGGCAAAAATCTGATCGTCATTGCCAGCAAACCTAAGGCTAACCTCAACCCCATGCTTGGCAAAAACCCCCTCCTCCATCGCAATATACAGCGGCAGATACAGCAAAAACCGCTCCTTGCCAAATTGCGCGATGGTGATTTTTTCTAACCTAGGCTCAGCCTGGGCCGCCACCCCCATCACCAAGATCAGACCTAAAGCCGCCATTGTCCGTAAAGTTTTGCGCCACATGAAAAAAGCCCTTTGTTAATCGTTCAGAAAAATTTGCAACCGCTTGCCCAGCACCTGCGCCGCCTTCTCCATCGTTTGCAGCGTTACCGAGTCGTTATCGGGATCCAGCAAGCGGTTCAGCGCGGCGCGGCTGGTGCCCATCATTTCCGCCATCCGTGCACGGGTCAGGCTTTGTCGCGCCATCTCACGCTCAACCTGATAGGCGATCATGCGCTTGACTGAGGAGGCAAAGCTGCCTGACCACACCACCGCTTCCGTTGCAGGGCCAACCTCCTGACTGTTCTTCATGGTATCTCCTATATGTATCAAATATGGTACTATTATGTATCACAAAAAATCTTTTATGCAAGAAAAAAATGACAAGCATCTACCTTTTCTGGGGATTGTGGGTATAAAGAAGGCATGGACAGCATCAAAATCGCACAATGGGCCGGCCGTCACATCGCCTATATGCCCCTGCATATCGCCGACAGGCTTGGGCTTTTTGCCGCCCAGCAGCTGGATGTCACCATCTATGGCGCGGGCAATGACGACGATATTTTTGGCGCGGTTGCCAAGGGGCGCGCCCAGTTTGGCGTTGGCGACCCGGTTTTTGTCGCGCTGGGCCAGGCGCACGGCCATGACACCCGCGTGATCGCCAGCATCGCCAGCAACGTGCCGATGTGGGGCATCACCCACCATGCCGAAATCAAACCGCTGACCCAGCTGTCCGATTTTGTCGGCCTGCGCGTTGGCGTTTTCCCCAAACCGTCCACCGCCTATACCATGATGAGCGCCCTAAAGGCGCGCCATCCACGCCTGCTGAAATCCATGCAGATTGTCGAAACCGAAATTGGCCAACAGGCCTATCTGCTGGCATCCGATCAGGTGGATTTGATTTTGGAGTTGGAGCCGATCGTCAGCATGACACAGCGGCAGGGGTTGCGCACGGTTTGCAGCATGGGCGACTTTTATCCAGACTTCCTATGCACCGGCATGATGACCTCAGCCGCGATGATCGAGCAATCGCCGGAAATTGTTGGCCGGGTGGTGCGCGCCCTGCAACAAGCGCTGACCATCATTCACACCAACCCCGAACGGGCGATCGCCGTGGGTTGCGAATTGTTCCCATCGATCAACAGCAACATTATGACGGAGGCGGTGCAACGCATGATCGCCTCGCACGCTTGGCCAGAACAGACGATCATTTCGCCCCAGGGCTGGGCAAACACCCTGAAAATGCGCCAAGACGTGGGCGAAATCGGGGCACTGCCGCCGTTTGAAACCGTGGTGGATCAGCGCTTTGCCTATGACGCCTTGGCCATCGCGCCGTAAGTTGCAGGGGCAGGGCTTGTGTGTTAGCTTGGCAGGCAGGGAATTCTAGAGGAAAAGATAGGTTTTTTGATGCGACACAACCATCGGTTCTCATTTTTTTATGGCAAGTTTTTGTGGGCAGTGGTGGGCGGATGCCTGTTGCTGGCGGCGCGCCCGCTCCACGCCCAGCCGGCACCGCTGCCTACCAACCCAGAACATATAGATGATCTGCCGCTGATCACCACGGCTGAGGCGGAGTTTGTGAACAGCAGCGGCGCGGTGGTGGGCATGGCGGAGCTGCAGGCGAATGCCAAGGGCGATGGGGTGGTGATCCGCCTGAAACTAAACGGCGTGCCGCAGGGGTGGCACGGCTTTCATATCCACGCGGCGGGCGTGTGCACCCCGCCAGATTTTGCCAGCGCCAAGGGGCATTTCAATCCCGGCCAGCATGCCCATGGTGCGATGGCAACGGGCGGCAAACATGCCGGCGATCTGCCCAATATCTGGGTCGCGCCGGATGGCAGCGCGGATGACGAAATTCTGGTGCCAAACCTGCGCCTAGATGACAGCCAACTTGGCCTGCTGAACAGCGCCGGCACCGCCCTGATCCTGCATGAGCGGGCGGATGATTACCACAGCAGCCCCAGCGGCAATGCCGGCAACCGCATCGCCTGTGCCGTGGTGCGCCGCCCGGATTAGGCTGCCCCCCATGCCTCATACCACCAAGGCCGACATCGATTTGCTGCTGCATGCCTATCGCAACGGTTTTTTCCCCATGGCCAAAAGCCGTGAAGACAGCCAATTTTACTGGGTAACGCCGCAGCAGCGCGGGGTGATTCCGCTGGATCGCTTCCACCTGCCGCGCCGGCTGGCCAAATCCTTAAAGCAGGCCAATTTCTCCTACAGCCGCAACCGTGCCTTTGCTGAGGTGTTGGAGGCCTGCGCTGCGCCGCGCCACAAACATCCCGACAGCTGGATCAACCCGCAGATTCAAGAGCTCTATCTGGAATTGCACCGCCAGGGCTATGCGCACAGTTTGGAGGTCTGGCAGGAGGGGGCGGGGGTGACGCCCCAATTGGTGGGCGGACTTTACGGGGTGGCGTTGGGCGCCGCCTTTTTTGGCGAAAGCATGTTCAGCCATGTCACCAATGCCAGCAAGGCTGGTCTGGTGGAACTGGTCAGGCATCTGCAAACCCGCCAATTCCGCCTGCTTGACGCCCAATTCTACACCCCCCATCTGGCGCAATTTGGCGCGGTGGAAATCCCACAAGAGCTGTACCTGGAACAGCTGGCTGAGGCGTTATTATGGCAGGCCAGCTTTGCCTAACACCCTGCCCCGTGCAAAAACCACACCAACTATTGACTGAGCAACCCCAAGATAAAGTCGCGAACATTGTGGAATTATTTTAGAGCAAATTTTTCTAACAAAACATCAACATCATTACAAATATGAAACCCATCTCTATACTGAACTAGATAGTGATAGGTTATTTGCGGTAAATATTTGTTAATGGTAGAGATTAGCTGTGGTTCTATTGTAAATTGAATAGGTTCTGAGAGGCTCCAAATATCTTTCTCATTAATAAACTGCCTCAACAAACGTATTTGGTCTTTTTCATTGTCACTTAGAAATCTTTTGCCATTTTCTGTACTAACCGATATTTTTGGGAAAGTATGACCCAAATCTAATGGAACTTGATCTGTATAGCTAACGACGCAGTTTTTTAATCCGTAATTTTGAAAAATATTTTGAGATGCAAAAAACAAATCCTTAGAGTTTTTGTAATTCTCTATTGATTCCAGAACATCTCTAACGGCCTTATAAGAATTACGGAAATGATTTAATACTTCACGATCGTCCCCAAAATACAGCGTAACGGCAAGATCTCCTGGAAACCCAGAGGGGATATGTACGGGTGAGCAGTACGCAAAAAAAAGATCTGAACTCCAGTTAATGATTCTATCGCTTGACCAATATTTTTCCATGCGCAAGGACTCAAAAGACACCCTGCTGGGGTATTCAATGGTTCCTGAAAGCACTGCCATCCCATAGGGAGGGGGGCAATACCAACCATCTGATATAATCACACCATCAACCAAAAGTCTTTTTTGCCATTCATCTCTGAATTCATTTTCTGATACCACCTTACCAATACAGTGATCAATTGTTTCACTCAAACTCATGAACGCTCTATTGCGTCCCTCATTAAAACCAAGGGAAAAACCAGGGGGAAAACTAGCGGGATGCTGACTTGTGGAAAGTGGGACAGCCATTATTTACCGATCAACCCCATGATAAAGCCACGAATCGGGTCTGGCAGCAACCA
>JBIJBF010000009.1:0-62868 GCA_044345375.1 Alphaproteobacteria bacterium | reverse complement strand
CGCCATCCACCTGCCGCGCGGCGTTGTCAACCACATGCTGCACACCAGCCAGCCATGAGGTCAGCACCGCATCTGCAGCCCTGGGGCGCGCCGCATCGCCGTTTTTGCCAACAAACTGCGCCAGCAACAAGGCCGCCAACAGCAGCAACACCGCCCCATAGGACCAACGCTGGCTTTGCCGGCGGATGCTGGCCTGGAAGGCTTTGCGAAAAAAACGGCGTGATCGCAGCATTGGCCCATTATCCCTGCAAGATTAGTAATTGATCAACACATTGCCCAAGGTTTTCATCTCATCCAAACAGCGCCCCGTTCCCAACACCACGCAGCTAAGCGGGTCTTGCGCCACCGAAACCGGCAGCCCAGTGGCCACCCGCAACACATGATCCAGATTGCTTAACAATGCCCCGCCGCCGGTTAGCATGATGCCCTTGTCCACAATGTCGGCGGCCAATTCGGGCGCGGTGTTTTCCAAGGCCACCTTAACCGCCTCAACAATCGTTGCCACTGGTTCGGCCAAACTCTCAGCAATTTGTTTTTCGGTAATAATGATTTCTTTGGGGATGCCGTTCAGCAAATCGCGGCCCTTGATCGCCATCGTTCGTCCATCCCCCCCCTCCAACGGTGGGCAGGCCGAACCAATCTGTTTTTTGATATTTTCCGCGCTCGATTCGCCAATCAGCAAATTGTCGTGCTTGCGGATGTAATTGATGATCGCCTCGTCCATTTTGTCGCCGCCCACCCGAACCGAACGGGCATAGACAATGCCGCCCAGCGACAAAACCGCCACCTCAGTGGTGCCGCCGCCGATATCCACCACCATCGAACCGGTTGGCTCGGTCACCGGCAGGCCAGCGCCAATCGCCGCCGCCATCGGCTCCTCAATCAAAAACACCCGCCGCGCGCCCGCGCTTTCCGCCGATTCCTGAATCGCCCGCCGCTCAACCGCTGTCGATCCAGATGGCACGCAGATGATCACCTGCGGGCTGGTAAAGCCGCGGCGGTTATGCACCTTGCGGATAAAATGCTTAATCATCTCCTCAGCCACCTCAAAATCGGCGATCACCCCATCGCGCAGCGGGCGAATGGCGTGGATGTTGCCAGGGGTACGGCCCAGCATCAACTTCGCCTCCTCCCCCACCGCCAAAGGCGTGCTTTTGCCGCGCACGGTGGCAATCGCCACCACCGATGGCTCGTTCAGCACAATGCCGCGCCCGCGCACAAACACCAGGGTGTTGGCGGTGCCCAAATCGATCGCCATATCGGCGGACAAAAAACCAAGAAGACGTGACAACATCAAACCATGCTCTGCTAAAAAAATAAGGGGGCTAAAGAAATTAAGGATTGTTTTGGATCATAGACGACCATCGCCATAATGCAAACGCCTTGTGCGGAATTGGTTACGTTTTTGATTGGGGACTGTTAAGGTTTTGCAATGCCCGAACTGCCCGAAGTGGAAACCACCCGCCGCGATCTGGATGCCCTGATTCTGGGGCAACGCGTGCTATCGGCCGCCCATTCGGACAAGAAAATGCGCCAGCCCTGGCCGCCGCAGCTTGCCGCACAGTTGGTGGGTCGGCGTCTGGTGGAAACCGATCGGCGCGCCAAATACCTGATGCTGTACACCGACGACGATCAGGCCCTGGTGATTCATCTCGGCATGTCAGGGCGGGTGCTGATCGCGAATGATCCACAGGAAATGACCCCACATCTGCACCTGAAGCTTAGGCTAGACAGCAATGCTTGGCTGTTGCTGCAGGATCCCCGCCGTTTTGGCTCGGTCAGCCTGCTGCCCAGGCGATCCTTGGATACTTGGCCGCCGCTGAGCAAACTGGGGGTGGAGCCGCTGGGTCAGGATTTTACCGCTGACTATCTGCACCAGCAGCTAATCCATCGCCGCACCCCGATCAAGCCCACCCTGCTGGATCAGCAGCTGGTGGCCGGCATTGGCAATATTTATGCGAGTGAGGCGCTGCATCTGGCGGGCATTGATCCACAAACGCCAGCGGCCAGCCTTAGTCTTGGCCAGCTTCAGGCGTTGGTTCCCGCCCTGCAACATGTATTGGAACTGGCGATTGCCAGCGGCGGCAGCACCCTGCGCGACCATATCCGCCCCACCCACCAACTGGGCGGCTTTCAAAACCAGTTTCAGGTGTACAACCGCGCCGGCCAACCCTGCCTTAAGCCTGGCTGCGGCGGCGTAATTGCCAAACAAGTTCAGGCCGGCCGCGCCACCTATCACTGCGTGGTTTGCCAACTAGCTTTATGATAAGCAACCACCCCGTCAGGCTGCGCCTGCCACCCCTCCGAAAAGGGGAATTTTCGGCCTTCTTATTCCCCTCTCCCGTCAGGCTTTGCCTGACAAGATTCTAATGGAGGGGGGTGCCTGAAGGGCGGGGTGGTTCTTGGTGTGCTCCACCACCATGGCCGCCATCGGCTGCCGGGTGCTCTCCCTCAACAGCCCCAGCCTTTTCATCTTCCGCCTTTTTTACCGGCTCGGCCTTGCTTTGGGGGGCATCGGCCGACAGCACGCCAGCGGTGAAGGTCACCATCAGCTGGGTGGCCTCCTTGGGGATTGCCATCGGCAGCTTGGTTTTAAAGCCATAGCTTTCGGCAGGTTTCAGCATCGGCGCATCCACGGTGATGGTCCATGTGGTCAGGGGCTGTCGATCAGCGTTGCGCAGGGTGGCGGTAAGATTGGGAATCGCCAATGCGTGCTTGCTTTGGTTTACAATGCTGCCGCTTAGCGCCAGTGGCACCAGCGATTCGCCGCCCGGCACAAAATCGATCACCAGCTCACGAATCGCCAACCCCTCTCCCAAACTGGGTACCGCTAAGCCAAACAGCTGGTAAACACGATCGGATGCTGGCCAGATCTTCACAATCTTGGGGCGGAACACCAGCAACGCAACATCCAGCAGCAGGAACAGAATCAGGGCCAGCAGCCATAAGCGTTGGCGTTTTTTTCGTGCCCGCTGCGCCACCGCCTCAGCCTCAGCCTGCCGTGCTACCCCCGCCTCCATCTGCTCAAGTTGCACGGCGAGATCCGGAGCCTCCCTGCCACCCCCCTCCTGATCTGGGTCATACCCCGCAACGGCGGCCTCTGCATCGGCTGAGGCATGCTCAGACTGCGCCGTCTCAAGCTCATAACGCCACTTATGGCCACAACGGCTGCATTTTACCAGCTTGCCAACCAGTTTCTCAACCGCCACCGGTGTTTTAAAGCGCGAGGCGCAGCTTGGGCATTGAATTGAGCCAGCCTCAACGACTGAATCAACATCAGGGGCGGCGGCAACATCGGGTGCATAGGTTGTCATGGTGGTCATGGCCGTATTTTACAACATGATTGGCCGCGTTGTGCACCCGAAAAATGCAAATCCCCATTTTAAATTGCCGTTCGCCGCCGCTCAAGCCTCTAACGTTTATGCAGGGGCAGGTATTTGCGCTTGGTTTCGCCGGTGTACAGCTGACGGGGGCGGGCAATCTTTTGGCCTGGCTCCTCAATCATTTCTTTCCACTGGCTGATCCAGCCAACCGTGCGGGCCACCGCAAAGATCACGGTGAACATGCTGGTCGGGATATTCATCGCGCGCAAAATAATGCCGGAGTAGAAATCGACATTGGGGTAGAGTTTGCGCTCAATGAAATACTCATCCTCCAGCGCGATCCGCTCCAGCTCCATCGCCATATCCAGCAACGGCTCGTTTTTGATGCCCAGCTCGTCCAACACCTCATGGCAGGTGCGGCGCATCACGGTGGCGCGGGGATCATAGTTTTTGTACACCCGATGACCAAAGCCCATCAGCCGCGCGTTGGAGTTTTTGTCTTTCACCTGTTTGATGAATTCGGGGATGTTGTCCTTGTGACCAATTTCCTTCAGCATCAAAATCACCGCCTCATTCGCGCCGCCGTGGGCAGGCCCCCAGAGTGAGGCAATGCCGGCGGCGATGCAGGCAAAGGGGTTCGCCCCCGATGATCCGGCCATCCGCACGGTTGAGGTGCTGGCGTTTTGTTCATGATCGGCATGCAGAATCAGGATGCGATCCATCGCCCTGGCCAGAATCGGGTTGACCTTGTATTTCTCCGCCGGCACCGCAAACATCATCTGCAAGAAATTGCTGGCGTAGCTAAGGTCATTTTGCGGGTAGACAAACGGTTGCCCAACCGAATATTTGTACGCCATTGCCGCCAGGGTGGGCAGTTTGGCGATCAGACGATGGCTGGCAATCTCACGCTGTCTGGCATCATGAATGTCCAGGCTGTCGTGATAGAACGCCGCCAGCGCACCCACCGCACCGCACAGAATCGCCATCGGATGGGCATCGCGGCGGAATCCACTGAAAAAGTCGTGCACCTGCTCATGCACCATGGTGTGATAGGTGATGTTTCTTTCAAACTGCTTTTTCTCAGCGGCTTTGGGCAATTCACCGTTCAGCAACAGATAAGCCACCTCAACAAAATCGCTTTTTTCGGCCAGTTCGTCGATCGGATAGCCGCGGTGCAACAAAACCCCCTGATCGCCATCGATAAAGGTGATTTTGGACTCGCAACTGGCGGTCGACATAAAGGCGGGGTCATAGGTGAAATAGCCTGAGTCCCCATACAATTTGCGGATATCGATCACCTTGGGGCCAAGGGTGCCATCCAACAGGGGCAGCTCAAACTCAATCCCAGTCAGGTTGTCGATCAGGGTTGCGCTGCGACGCACATCAGCCGCGGTATGCGGCGCGCGCCCAGACTTGGTTGCAGGAGCAGCCGCAGCCGGAACCGCGGTCAAATGGGGGGAGGTGTCTTTGCTCATCATATTTTCCTTGCCTGGAGAAGAAACATAACCACGCAACAGCAATATTTTTTTGCTGCTATGCAACATGACCTTACCATAACAGCCGATGATTAACAGGACTTTAACCGCAACCGATGGTTGCAATCGTCTAAATTACTGACAGGCCAAGCATTCTTCATAAGGCGTGTTTTCCGTCAACATCGGCTCCTGATCCAGCTGGTTGCTGTTGGCATGAGGGGCGGATGACGCCAGATCAAGCCCCAACTGCCTGCTGTTGTTGGCCGTAGCCGCCATCGCAACCGTGGGCGCCGCGCCACCAACCGCCACCACCTCTGACCGCTGCAGGGATTTTGAGCGGCAGTAGTACAGGCTTTTCACGCCCTTTTTCCACGCCAGATAATGGATATCGTGCAGATCCTTTTTATGGACATTGGCCGGCAAAAACACGTTCAGCGATTGCGCCTGGCAGACATAGGGGGTGCGATCGGCGGCATGCTCAATCAACCACCGCTGATCCAGTTCAAAGGCGGTTTTGAACACCAGTTTTTCATGCTCGTCCAAAAAGTCCAAATGCTGCACCGACCCCTCATTCACCGTGATCGATGACCAAGTCTCATCATCGTTGCGCCCCTTGGTGGTCAGCAGTTTCGCCAGGTTTTTGTTGCGCACGTTAAACGAGCCGGACAGGGTTTTTTGCATAAAGCTGTTGGCGGCATAGGGCTCAATCCCCGGGCTGGAATTGCCGCAAATGATTGAGATGCTGGCGGTGGGCGCGATCGCCAGCTTGTTGGAGAACCGCTCAGCCACCCCATAATCGGCCGCGTCAGGGCACGCGCCGCGTTCATCCGCCAACAAGGCCGACACCCGATCGGCCTCCGTCTTAATCTCAACCGACATTTTTTTGTTCCAAACCTTGGCCATCACCGATTCCATCGGGATGTTGTTGGCCTGCAAGAAGGAATGGAAGCCCATCACCCCCAAGCCCACGCTGCGTTCCCGCATGGCGGAATAGGCGGCATTGGCCATGGTGGGCGGAGCAGAATCGATGAAATCCTGCAGCACATTGTCCAGAAACCGCAAAATATCCTCAAAAAACTGCTTGTTCCCCGACCATTCGCGGTAATACTCCAGATTGACGGAAGACAGGCAGCACACCGCCGTGCGCTTTTTGCCATAGCTGTCAATCCCGGTGGGCAGGGTAATTTCGCAGCACAGATTGCTGGTTTTCACGCTCAAACCCGCCAGTTTGTGATGTTCAGGGGTCGCGCGGTTGACATGATCGATAAACACAAAATAGGGCTCACCGGTTTCCACCCGCGCGGTTAGCAGGCGGATCCACAAATCGCGGGCTGACACCGTGCGCATCACCGCGTTGTCCTTGGGGCTAACCAATGGCCAAGCCTCATCCTTTTCCACCGCCCGCATAAAGGAATCGGGGATCAGCACCCCATGGTGCAAATTGGGCGCCTTGCGGTTGGGATCGCCACCAGTCGGACGGCGCAGCTCAACAAACTCCTCAATCTCGGGATGACGCACATCCAGATACACCGCCGCGCTGCCCCGCCGCAAGCTGCCCTGACTGATCGCCAGGGTCAGGGAATCTTGCACCCGAATAAAGGGCACCACCCCGCTGGTTTTGCCGTTGCCCTTAACCTGTTCGCCAATCGAGCGCAAATTGCCCCAATAGCTGCCGATCCCGCCGCCACGCGCCGCCAACCACACATTCTCGTTCCACAGATCAACAATCCCCTCCAAGCTGTCGTCCGCCTCGTTCAAAAAGCAGGAAATCGGCAGGCCGCGCTTGGTGCCGCCGTTGCTTAGGATCGGGGTGGCCGGCATAAACCACATCTGGCTGATGTAGTCGTAAATCCGCTGCGCATGCTTGCTGTTATCGGCATAGTGGCTGGCCACCCGCCCAAACAAATCCTGATAGCTTTCGCCCGCCAACAGGTACCGGTCATCCAGGGTCGCCTTGCCAAAATCGGTCAGCAAGGCATCGCGCCTGCGATCCACATGAATCGTAATGCCACGATCGCTTTGCAGGGTATCGAACATCGCGTGCGGAGCAGCTGCCAAAGAGGAGGAAGGGGCGGAGGAAGTCATGAACAAAGGCTCCTTAACCATCAAAGAAAGACAAAACCGTGGAACAAACGGAACAACCAGCAAACAACCTAAGGAAACAAGCACTTAGCCTAAGGCTTAAGCTAACCCCCTGAAAAACCTATATTTAGTTATTTTTATAAATTTTTTCACTACATCTAGAGAATAGCAGCCAATCTTGGCTACGCAAGAACTTTTGCAAAGATTGTCACGCGCACATGATATGTTCGATTAGTGAGCACGTAGTATGTCCGATGGGCTACTTGTTGTGTCCCGTCTGATTATATAGGGCAAAGGCGGGCGATTGGTAGTCAAGGCATTCCAAACAAGCCGTAATCGTGTCCGCGCATTTGTTGTTGACGATGGCGATGTGCACAAAACGCGTCGCCCGATCGATCGCCACAAAAACAAAAGATGATTGTTTTTCAAGCTTTTTTAGGCCTTTTAGATCCATATGGATAAAGCCACAATCGGCATTCTCGAAAACACCTGGCCGCGCCGCGGCCACCCCAATAGCCTGCAACCGCCCCGCCACGCCACGGCGCTTCAGACAGCGATAGACCGCGCTGCGCGAGAGTTTTGGATTCACGCAACGATGCATGACCTCCACGATATCGTCCAGCCCCAGCCGCACATCTTGCCGCAGCGCGACGATCAACTCCTCCTCCACCGGCGACGTGCTTTGCCCCAGATCATGTCGCGTGTGCGAGAAATCCTGCGTCGTCGTCCGCCCTTTCCACTTGCGAATGGTCGGCTCCGTTACCCGATAATGACGCGCCAACTGCGCAATCGAGTCCGTGCTTTTTTGGATTTCTGCCCTCTGCAACGGCGTCAAACGTGCCCGCGCGTGTAACTTAATTTGCATGATACCCCCGTCTGGTTAAGTATTCGATCCCCAATATCACACCTTGGTTATCTATACAATCGGACGGAACACTACGGTTCTCGTTCTTACATTTCGGTTGACACGGCCTCACGCTTAACCCGTATCCATTTCAGGCGGCGGCCATCGCCATCCAGCACCTCAAAGCTTAAATGATGGGGGGGCAGATCAACCACCTGGCCGCGTTTGGGAATTTCGCCGGCCAGCGTGCTGATCAGGCCGCCGACGGTATCGATATCATCGTCCAAATCTTCGGCCGGGTCAAAGCCCAGCAGCTTTTCCAACTCCTCCAACGGGGTGCGGCCGCGCACAAAATAGCTGCCGTCCGGGCGGGTCAGGATGTTGCCCTCCTCCATCTCATCATGCTCATCGCCCAGTTCGCCGACAATTTCCTCAATCAAATCCGACATGGTCACCAGGCCATCGGTGCCGCCAAATTCATCCACCACAATCGCCAGATGGGTGCGGGTTAGGCGCATTTGCCCCAGCAGTTCATAGGCCTGCATGGATGAGGGGACATAGAGAACATCGCGGATCAGGGTTTTGATCGCCACCTCCTGCCGGCCCCAATGCGGCAACACATCCTTGATGTGGATCATGCCGATGATGTTGTCTAGCCCATCGCGATAGACCGGCAGGCGCGAATAGCCCTCAGCCCCCTGCACCCGCAGGTAATCGGCCAAACTGCTTTCCTCATCAATCGCCAAAATATCGGGGCGCGGAATCATCACATCGCGCACGGTTAAATCGCGCAGCTTGATGCTGTTCGCAATCACCTCCCGCTCCTCCTCAGCCAGGGGGCGTTCGTCATCGCCGTGATCTTCGATCAGGTTTTCCAGGGTGGCACGCAAACCCGCATCGGGGTCAGCGTGGAATCGGCGGGCAATCGCGCGCCAAAGAGCAATCATCGTAAAATCCCAAGTGCCCAAATGATTATAGACAAAACTTTATACCGCAATGGTTAAGATCATGACAAGCCTGATACCGCCCCAGTTGCCATCCATTAACTGTCCAGCCGCAACGCCGCCACAAAGGCTTCCTGCGGGATATCCACCCGACCCACCTGGCGCATCCGCTTTTTCCCCTTTTTCTGCTTGTCCAGCAATTTGCGCTTGCGGGTAATATCGCCGCCGTAGCATTTGGCCAACACGTCTTTGCGCAGCGCCTTAACCGTTTCACGGGCAATGATCCGCCCGCCAATCGCTGCTTGCAGGGCGATCGGGAACATTTGCGCGGGGATCAAATCCTTCAGCTTGGAACACAGGGCGCGCCCCCGATGCTCAGCGTTGCCGCGGTGGGTGATCATCGCCAGCGCATCCAACGGCTCACCGTTCACCAAAATCGACACCCGCACCAAATCGTTGCTGGCGTAGCTGTCCATCACGTAATCAAAACTGGCGTAACCGCGGCTAAGCGATTTTAGCTTGTCATGAAAATCAAACACCACCTCAGCCAGCGGCAGGCGGTAAACCGCCATCGCGCGGTTGCCGACATAGGTTAAATCCACCTGAACGCCGCGCCGTTCGGTGCACAGGGTCAGCACGCCGCCCAATTGTTCCGACAGGCAGAAGATGGTGGCCCTGATCCACGGCTCCTCCAACCGATTGATGTTGCTTGGATCGGGCAAATCGGCGGGGTTGCGCACCGTCACCATGCTGCCGTCGTTCAGATAGGCGTGGTACACCACCGATGGCGCGGTGGCGATCAGATCCAAATCAAACTCCCGCTCCAACCGCTCCTGCACGATTTCCATATGCAGCAGACCCAAAAAGCCGCAGCGGAAACCAAAGCCCAGGGCGATGGAGTTGTAGGGCTCGTAGACAAAGCTGGCATCGTTCAGCGCCAATTTGTCCAAACTTTCGCGCAGCTTTTCAAAATCGCCGGTATCAACCGGATACAGGCCGCAAAACACCACCGGCAGGGTTGGCTCAAAACCCGGCAGCATGGTGGCCGCTGGTGCCTTGTCATCGGTTACGGTATCGCCCACCCGACAATCGCGCAGCTGTTTGATGCTGGCGGTTAAAAAACCCACCTCCCCCGGATACAAAACGCCGGTTGAGATCGCCTTGGGCGAGAAAAAGCCGATATCATCGGCAATCTGCACCGCGCCGCTGCTCATGAAACGGATTTTTTGCCCTTTGCGGATCACCCCCTGCTTCACCCGAATCAGCGCCACCACGCCGGCATAGGGATCGTACCAGCTGTCAACAATCAAGGCCTGCAACGGCTGATCTGCATCGCCAACGGGGGGCGGCAGCCGCGTTACCAACGCCTCCAACACCGCGTCGATGCCAAGGCCGGTTTTGGCGGAGATCAGCACCGCATCGCTGGCATCCAGGCCAATCACATCCTCAATCTGTTCCTGCACCCTTGGCACATCGGCGGAAGGCAGATCCACCTTATTAATCACCGGCACAATTTCGTGGTTTTGATCCAACGCCTTGTAGACATTGGCCAGGGTTTGCGCCTCAACCCCCTGCGCGGCATCGACCACCAGCAACGACCCCTCGCACGCCGCCAGCGCGCGGCTGACCTCATAGCCAAAATCGACATGGCCGGGGGTGTCGATCAGGTTCAGCTGATAGATCTGGCCGTCCAATGCCTTATAGGCCAAGCGCGCCGTTTGCGCCTTAATCGTGATGCCGCGTTCGCGCTCAATCTCCAACGAGTCCAACACCTGTTCCTTCATCTCGCGCAGTTCCAAGCCGCCGCAGCTTTGGATCAGGCGATCGGCCAGCGTCGATTTGCCATGGTCGACATGGGCGATGATGGCGAAATTGCGAATAAGGTTAAGGGGTGTGCTGCTCATCCCACCCAATCTAGGGCAGTTGCCAAGAAAGGCAAGAAAACTGTTTTCAGGTGAGGGGCGGAGGTTGGCGGCGTGCCAAACGTTCTGAGGCAGATTTCAACTGGCCACAGGCCGCCAGAATATCCTGCCCGCGTGGGGTGCGTACGGGGGCGGAAATGCCGGCGGCGCGCAAAATTGCGGAAAACTCGGCAATTCGCTGCGGGGTTGAGCATTGATAGGCCGAGCCTGGCCAGGGGTTAAAGGGAATCAGGTTCAGCTTGGCCGGAATCCCCTGAATCAGGTGGATCAGCCGTTTGGCATCCTCCAACGCATCATTCACCCCATCCAGCATCACATATTCAAAGGTAATCCGCCGAAAACGATCACTGGGATAGGCGCGGCAGGCCGCCAGCAGCTCAGCGATTTTGTATTTGCGGTTCAGGGGCACAATTTCATCCCGCACCACATCCCGCGCGGCGTGCAGCGATACCGCCAGCGAAATGCCCAACTCAGCCCCCACCTTAACGATCATCGGCACCACCCCAGCGGTGGAAAGGGTGACGCGGCGTTTGGAAAAGTTCAGGCCGTCTTGGTCGATCAGGCGGCGGATGGCGGCCGCCACGTTGTCGTAATTGTACAACGGCTCGCCCATGCCCATGAAGACGATGTTGGTGACGCGGCGGTTGGGGCGATCCGCCGGCCAATCCTGCAACACATCCTTGACCAGCAGCACCTGCCCCAAAATCTCGGCGATGGTCAAATTGCGCACCAGCGCCTGGGTGCCGGTGTGGCAAAAACGGCAGTTCAGGGTGCAGCCCACCTGGCTGGAAATGCACAGGGTGCCGCGATCCTCCTCCGGAATAAACACGCTCTCCACCTCCTGCCCGTCATGCAGGCGCAGCAGCCATTTGATGGTGCCGTCGTTGGATTGCTGTTGCTGGGCGATTTGCGGTCTGGCCAGAAACGCCTGTGCGGCCAGGGCATCACGCCAGGCGGTTGGCCAGGTGCTAAGCCCATGAATATGCGCCATCCCCTGCCGCCAAATCGCCTGCTGCAACTGCGCCCAGCGCCAATCGGGAATCGATTCCTGACCCACACACGTTGCCACCGATACGCGGTCAGCGATCAACAGATCCAACGGTTGCTTGGCGGTTACGGCGTTAACAGAATCAGAGGGCATCGGTTTTTGAGTTAAAGAGGTGGTTGGCAAAAGGCACGCTAGCACCCCCAGCCAAATTTGCTAGGCATTAAGGTCTTTTTAAGATAGGGTCGGCTAGTTTAAAAAGCTATCAATCTTTGCATGAAAAGTCTTCGCATGACCGCTGGTTGGCCAGATACCGCAAGTTTAGGCTGGGATCGTTTCCGGATCGCGCTGGTGAAAACCGAAAGCGATCTTCGCGCAATGCACGCGGTGGATGATGCGTTTTATGCCCCTGATTTTTTTGACTATGAGCTTAAACTGCGTTGGTGGAAAGCCTATCGCTATTGTTTTATGGTGGTATTGGATGGTGACACGGTTGTAGGAAACTTATCCATCCATCCCGTCAAAGAAGCCGATATTACTGAGGTGTTAGCAGATCGGATGGCCACCCGTGATTTGCCGTCCTTAACCTTAGAGGAATTGCAACATACCCCTTGCCGTTGGTGGCATATCAGCAATTTGTTGATTCTTGAACAATACCGTGGCCCGCATTTAGAGGCGTTGGCGTTTTTGCTGGCACAAACACTAAACTTATATGCAGAAAGCCCTTATTTAACTTTTCCTCTTTCTATTTCTGGGCGTGCCTTTTCCATGGCGAGTAGACGAATAATGGAAAAATTTGGCTTCACGGAGATTGGGGTTGAAACTCAATATGGTCCTGCGTTTGTTCTGACGGCACCTGATAAAAACAGTTTGTTCGCCAAAGTCGCACGCACCGGAATTGACCGCTGGTTGGCTTAGCAATGATGCCTATGGCGATATGGCCGCCCTCTCCCCCCGTTTCACATCTGTTTGAACTTGGAAAGGACATTGCTTCATTAGGTGCCAGACGATTCCTTCGCCACCCCCAACCCCTCCCCCCAGGCCAGCAGTTCGTTGGCGGTGTGCTCGGTTAGGTGGAAGCGGCCCAGTTCGGCGGTTACGCAGTGGTTGGCCAGTTGGATTTGCACGATCAGGTCGGTTTGGCCGCGTGCCACGCCCTTGAATTTGGCGATCAGTGCGGGGATGGCGCTTTCGGGGAGGAGGGGTAGGGTGAGGCGGCTGGCGGCCAGCTTGGCGGGCAGGCTTTCAATCGGTTGCACCCCCTGCGCCGACAATTTGATCGCGCCGTCGTCACCGGTTTGCACCGCCACCTTGATCAGCACCACTTGCCCTACGCTTAGCAGATCGGCGCTCTGGCTAAGCAAATCGGAAAAGGCGATCAATTCAAAAACGCTGCTGCGGTCCGACAATTGCAGAAAGCTGAAGCGGTTGCCCTTGGCCGATTTTTTGTCCTTACGGCTAAGGATCACGCCGGCCAGCGTCACCACCGGATCACGGTTTTGGCGATAGCCGCCCCCCCCCGATTGAGACGTCCACTTGGCGGGCGCGGGCAATACCGCCAAGGCTGGGTTGGCCACCAATTCCGCGTAACTGGGAACCCCCGCATCGCCTAATCGATCCTGATAGCCATCCAGCGGGTGGGCGGAAAGATACAGCCCCAGCGCGTCAAATTCGTGGGTCAGGGTTTCCATATCGCTCCACAGGGTGCTTTCCGCACCGGTCGATAGCGTTAGCGGCGGTGGGGGCTGCCCGCCATCCCCAGCAACGCTAGCTCCCCCAAACAGCGAGTCTTGGCCGCTGGCCTGGCCGGCCTTAACCTGATCCGCCCAGCGCATCGTTGCCTCAGCCTGCTGCCACAGCTGCGCGCGCAGGTTGGCCGCATCACCCTGAATCAAGCCATCGCAGGCACCGCCCGCAATCAACGCCTCAAGCATCCGTTTGTTCAGCACCCGCCCGCCGCCCTCATGAGAGGCACCGCCGTTGGGGCTTAGCCGCAGGCACAAATCGGCCAGGCTGGTATAGGGACCGCCCGCCTGCCGCGTGGCCACCAATTTGGCCACCGCCGCCTCCCCCACCCCCTTCAGCGCGCTAAGGCTGTAGCGCACGGCCTGACCCGTTGGGGTGTTCTCAACCTGAAACTGCACGCCCGAATGGTTGATGTCGGGCGGCAACAGCGGGGTGCCAAAGCGGCGCATCTCCTGCACATAGCCGGCCAGCGCGTCGGTATCTTGCGAATCCAGCGACATTTGCGCGGCAAAGAAATAGGCGGGGTAATTGGCCTTGAGATAGGCGGTTTGATAGGCAATCACCGCATAGGCGGCGGCGTGGGGCTTGTTAAAGCCGTAGTCGGCAAATTTGGCAACCAGCTCAAAAATTTCCTGGGCCTTGCTGGCCGCCACCCCCTTGGCCACCGCGCCGGCCACAAACACCTCGGTCTGCGCCTCCATCTCCGCCTGAATCTTCTTGCCCATCGCCCGCCGCAGCAGATCCGCCCCGCCCAGGCTGTAGCCGGCCAGCACCTGCGCGATTTGCATGATCTGTTCCTGATACACCAAAATCCCAAAGGTTTCGGCCAGAATCGGCTCCAGGCTGGGGTACAGATAATCCGGCGGCTCAAGCCCATGTTTGCAGGCGATGTAGCGGGGGATATTGGCCATCGGGCCCGGGCGATATAAAGCCAAAACCGCGACAATATCGCTGAACCGATCGGGTTTCAGGTTGCGCAGGGTTTCGCACATCCCCGCGCTCTCCAGCTGAAACACCCCTGCCCCCTTGCCCTCGCCCAACAGTTGATAGGTGGTGGGGTCATCAAAGGGCAAATGATCCAAATCCACCGCATGACCATCCTGGGTCAGCAGCTTTTGCGCCAGCACCAGGCTGGTCAGGGTTTTAAGGCCGAGAAAGTCAAATTTCACCAGCCCCGCCGCCTCAGCGTATTTCATGCTGTATTGGGTGACCAAGCCGCCGCTGCGCGGGTCCTTGTACAGCGGCACAATTTCGCTTAGCGGGCGATCGGCGATCACCACGCCGGCCGCGTGGGTGCTGGCATGGCGGTACAACCCCTCAAGCTTCAGCGCGATGGTTAACAGCTGATCAACCGCCGGATCCTCCCCGCGCAGGGTGTCCCACTGGCCGTCTTCCTCCATCGCCTGTTCCAGGGTGGTGGGATGGGCGGGGTTGTTGGGCACCATTTTGGCGATGCGATCCACCTGGCTATAGGGCAATTCCAGCACCCGCCCGACATCGCGGATCACCGCCCGCGCCTGCAGCTTGCCAAAGGTGATGATGTTGGCCACGCGGTCATGGCCGTATTTTTGCCGCACATAGGCAATCACCTCATCCCGGCGCTGCTGGCAAAAGTCGATATCAAAATCGGGCATGCTGACCCGTTCGGGGTTCAAGAACCGCTCAAACAACAGCCCGTGCTCCAACGGATCCAGCTCGGTAATGCCCGTGACCCACGCCACCACCGATCCCGCGCCCGAACCGCGGCCGGGGCCCACCGGAATCCCCTGCCCCTTGGCCCAGGCGATAAAATCGGCGACGATCAGGAAATAGCCGGCAAAGCCCATATCGCCAATCACCGACAGCTCATAATCCAGGCGCGCCTCATAGTCGGTCAGCGGCAGGCCGCTGGTGATGGTCAGCAGGCGCTCCTTCAACCCCGCCACCGCCAATTCCCGCAAATGCACCGGCTCAGTCCCCTGTTCAATGCCGGGAAAGGCGGGCAGCATCGGTTTGGCGGCGGTGGGATAGAAGTGGCAGCGCTGCGCCAGGGCGACGCCGTTGGCTAAAGCCGCGGGCAGATCGGCAAACAGCGTGGCCATCTCAGCCGGCGGTTTGAAATAATGTTCGGGCGTCATGCGCAGGCGTTGCGGCTGGGAAATCGTCATGCCCTGGCCAATCGCCAACAACACCTCATGCGCCGCAAAATCCGCGCTGTCGGCGAAATAGACATCGTTGCTGGCCAGCAGCGGCAGGGCGTGGGTGGTGGCCAGCGCGATCAACCCCTCCTCAACCGCATCCTCATCAACCAATCCATGCCGGTTCAGCTCAACATACAAACGATCGGGGAACAGCTGCGCCAGTTGGGTTAACAGGGCATCCGCCGCGTCCGCCCTGCCGGCCAGCAGCAGGCGGCTAAGGGGGCCCGCCACCGTGCCGGTCAGCAGCAGCAGGCCGCCGTGATGCTGCGCCAACTGCGCCATGGTGATGTGGTTGGGCGCAGGCGCGGTGGGTTCGGTAAAGTTCAGGCTGGCCAGGGCCATCAGGTTTTGATAGCCCGCCGCGCTGGTGGCGATCAGCCCGATTGGTTGATAGGCCGCAGGGTCGACGCGCTGCTCCGTCTTTTGATCGGTTGGCCATAACGGATTTTCCAACGCCAGCTCGCAACCGATGATCGGCTGCACCCCGCCAGCGCTTAACGCCCCGGCCAGCTCCAGCGCGCCAAACAAATTGCCGCGATCCATGATGGTAACGGCGGGCAAGCCGTGCTTTTGGCACAGTTTGACCAGATCATAGGGCTTAATCGCCCCCTCGCACAGCGAATAGGCGCTGCGGATACGGCTGTGAACAAAGGGGGGCAAGCTGGGGGTCATCAGGGAAACAGTTTAAAGCGCTCAAACAACAAACCGCCACCCTAAATCCCCCCCGCCAATCTGCCAAGCCCCGATTGGTTGGGGTTAGCGGGTTTGCCCATCAGGCAGATGAAATAGCTTTATCGGCCTAAAATCAGGTGTTTTATATGCTGATGATTCTGGAAATAAAGCGTATAATACATCTCTAGGAGCATAAAAGACAGTAAGGTGATGAGGGGGCTGCTCTTCTTCCAATATAGATGGCAGAGATAAACGTTCTATCATGTCCTGAACATTAGGCACTGTTCCCGAACCAGTTGGATTCAAATCTGGGGTGAAGAGAGACGAACAGCTATCCGGAGGGAGCATGCTCATAATCTGGCTAACAAACCCGCCAAAAACAAACCCTCCAAACAACGAGTCCGAGTCCAGCTGTGTCCCAGTATAAATCTGTATTTTTGTTGCCCCAACATGCGCCACATAATCAACGACAGCAGCAACAGCCTGTACCGCTAGAGGACGGTCGGCTGGGATCAACAATATCTTTGGGGAGGCGTCATCCATTTTCAACTCCTTCATTTAGTTGATTGTTTAAACCTTGATTGCAAATTAGAAACAGCAATACCACCCTATTTGCATGATTGCCAAGAAAATTATGCAGAACTTACGAACTGGCGTGCGTCATTTGGCCAAAAACGGCCAACCGCAAACGGCTTGTCGAACGGGTGCGTGGTTGGTATAAGCGGTCATTCCAACCTCCACGCGCGGCCGAACGCTGCGCGCGCTAATCAAAGGTTTTTTGCCATGACCGCTGCATCCGCTGTTGACATTAAGGTGCCCACCCTGGGCGAATCGGTTTCTGAGGCCACGGTGGCCAAGTGGAAAAAGGCGGCGGGCGATGCGGTTAAGGCGGATGAGGTGTTGGTTGAGCTGGAAACCGACAAAATCACGATGGAGGTCAACGCGCCGGTTGGTGGGGTGCTGACCAGCATCGCAATGCCTGAGGGGTCCACGGTGAATGTGGGTCAGGTGATCGGCGTGATCGATTCGGCCGCTAGCGCTGGCAATGCTGCCCCTGCGCCTGCTAATGTTGCAGCTGCCCCAGCAGCGGCTCCGGCACCAGCCCCCACCGCTTCTATCGCCATGCCATCCGCCACCAAATTGGCCGCTGAGCAGGGGGTGAATTTGGACAGCGTTGATGGCACCGGCAAGGATGGCCGCGTGCTTAAGGGCGATGTGTTGCAGGCCTTGTCAACTCCTACGGCTGCCCCTGCTGTCACCGCAACCCCCGCCCGGGCGATTGGGGTGCGCGAGGAGCGGGTGAAAATGAGCAAGCTGCGGCAAAAAATTGCCGAACGGCTGAAATTTGCGCAAAACACCGCCGCGATGCTGACCACCTTTAATGAGGTGGATATGAGCGCGGTGATCGCCGCCCGCACCAAATACAAAGACAGCTTTGAAAAACGCTTTGGCGTGCGGCTGGGCTTTATGTCGTTTTTTGTCAAGGCCTGCGTGGAATCCCTGCGCGAGTTTCCATCCGTCAACGCCGAAATCAGCGGCGATGAGATTATCTACAAAAACCACTATGACGTTGGCATTGCGGTTGGTGGCGGTCAGGGCCTGGTGGTGCCGGTGGTGCGCGATTGCGACGTGCTGAACTTTGCGGAGATTGAGCGGCGGATCACCGATTTTGGGGTGCGCGCGCGCGACGGCAAGCTAAGCGTGGATGAGCTAAGCGGTGGCACCTTTACCATCACCAACGGCGGCCTATACGGCTCACTGCTGTCCACCCCGATTTTGAACCCCCCGCAATCGGCGATTTTGGGCATGCACAAAATTATGGAGCGCGCGGTGGTGGTGAATGGCCAGGTGGTGGCACGGCCGATGATGTATCTGGCCCTGTCCTATGACCATCGGGTGATTGATGGGCGTGAGGCGGTCAGCTTTTTGGTGCGGGTTAAGGAGTTTCTGGAAGACCCGCAAAGCCTGTTGTTGATGCTGTAGTTTTTTGCCCCTAGCCTGTGAGGAACCGTGATGTCGAATCTGTTTGATCTTGTTGTGATCGGTGCTGGCCCGGGCGGCTATGTTTGCGCGATTCGGGCTGCTCAGTTGGGGCTGAAGGTGGCCTGTATCGACAGCCGTGCCACCTGGGGCGGCACCTGTTTAAACGTGGGCTGCATCCCATCCAAGGCCCTGCTGCACTCCAGCCACGAATACCACAAGGCCAAACATGATTTGGCGCGTCACGGCGTGCTGGTGGGCAAGGTTGGGCTGGATCTGCCAGCGATGCAGGCACGCAAGGCGCAGGTGGTGAAGGAATTAACCGGCGGCATCGCCTTTTTGTTCAAGAAAAACGGCGTGACTGGTGTTCAGGGAACCGCCAGCATCGCCAAAGCGGGCGAGGTGGTGGTGACCAAGCCGGATGGCAGCACCGAAAGCCTAAACGCCAAGGCGATTGTGATCGCCACCGGCTCAACCCCTGCCACGGTGCCCAATGTTGCGATTGATGAACAACAGATCTTAAGTTCAACCGGCGTGCTTGAGCTGGCCGCGGTTCCCAAAACGCTGGCGGTAATCGGCGGCGGCTATATCGGGCTGGAGATGGGCTCGGTTTGGGCACGGCTGGGCGCGGCGGTGACGGTGGTGGAGTTTGCCGACCGCCTGGTGCCGCTGATGGACGCTGAGGTCAGCGCGAAACTTAAGGCGCAGCTGGAAAAACAGGGCTTGGTGTTTAAACTCTCCACCAAGGTGACCGCTGCCAAGGCCGACAAAAAGGGTGTCACCCTGAGTCTTGAGGCCGCCAACGGCGGATCGCCCGAAACGCTGGCGGTTGAAAAGCTGCTGGTATCGGTGGGGCGTCGCCCGCTGACCGATGGTTTGGGGCTGGATGCACTCGGCATCACGCTCAGCAAAGGCGGGCAGATTCCGGTTGATGCACATTACCAAACCGCGGTTGCCGGCATTTACGCGATTGGCGATGTGATCGCCGGCCCAATGCTGGCCCATAAGGCTGAGGAGGAGGGGGTGGCGCTGGCCGAACTGCTGGCCGGTCAACATGGCCATGTCAATTATGATGTGATTCCCGCCGTGGTCTACACCCACCCTGAGGTGGCGAGCGTGGGGCGGACGGAGGAGGAGTTGAAGGCCGCCGGCATCGCCTATCGCGCCGGCAAATTCTTGTTCAGCGCCAACGCCCGTGCCAAAACCACCGACAGCACCGATGGCTTCGTCAAAATTCTGGCCGATGCCACCACCGATCAAATTTTGGGCGTGCATATCATGGGCGCGGAGGCTGGCAATTTGATTGCTGAGGCGGCGTTGGCGATGGAATTCAAGGCGTCGGCCGAGGATTTGGCGCGCACCTGCCATGCCCACCCCACCCTGTCAGAAATCGTGAAGGAGGCCGCCTGGGCCACCTTTGACAAGGCTATCCATTCCTAAAAATACCCACCCCCACCATCCGATGCCCCCTGTGATCATCCATTGGTTTCGCCATGACCTGCGCCTTGGCGATAACCCGGCCTTTGCGGCGGCGGCCAAGCTGGCTAGGGAACAAGATGGCGTGCTGCTGCCGGTTTTTGTGTTCGACCAAGCCCCGCCCCAACACCCGATCGGTGGGGCCAGCCGTTGGTGGCTGCACCACAGCCTGAATGCTTTAGCGGCGCATATTCAGGAGCTTGGCGGGCAATTGCTGCTGCTGCAGGGTGATACGGTGGCACAGCTGACCCGTCTGGCGCAGCTGACCAACGCCCAAGCCATTACCCATAACCATGTTTACGACCAAGGGGGTCGGCTGACCGTACAGCAGCTGGCGGCGGCATTAGCAACATCGGGAAACACCCAGCTGCACGGCTTTGATGGCAATGTGCTGTATCCCCCCAACAGCATCCACCCCAAAACGCCGGCAAAAGATGGCGCTCAGGGTTTTCAGGTGTTCACCCCCTTTTGGCGCGCGGTGTTGGCCGCCGGCGATTTTCCAGCGCCGATCCCGCAACCGCCTGCCCCACGTTGGGCGCCCCTGCCCCTCTCTAGCGATCTTTTAAACGACTGGCGGCTTTTGCCCACCAACCCGGATTGGGCTAAGGGATTTGCAGCCGCTTTCCCGCGCGGACAGGGGGAGGTGGCGGCCAAGCAGCAGCTGCAACATTTTCTAAACACCGCGCTGGCCAACTATGATCAGCGGCGTGACATCATGGGCGAAAACGGCACCAGCCGCCTGTCACCCTATCTAAGCTGGGGCGAAATTTCGCCGCGCCAGATTGCCGAGGCCTTGGTGCAGCACGCGGCGCAGCATCCGCAGCAGCAAAAAGCGGTGGACAAATTCTTGGCGGAGTTGGGTTGGCGGGAATTTTCCTGTCAACTGCTGGTCAACCACCCCCATTTGCCGCAACGCCCCCTGCGCCCCAGCTTTGACCGCTTTCCCTGGCAGCCCGATGCGGCGTTGTTGCAGGCCTGGCAACGCGGGCTGACCGGCTACCCGATTGTCGATGCCGGCATGCGTGAGCTGTGGACGACGGGCTGGCAGCACAACCGCGTGCGGATGATCACCGCATCCTTCCTGATCAAACACCTGTTGCAGCCGTGGCAGGCGGGCGAGGCCTGGTTTTGGGACACGCTGGTGGATGCCGATGCCGCCAGCAACGCCGCCAGTTGGCAATGGGTGGCAGGCTGTGGCGCCGATGCCGCCCCCTATTTCCGCATTTTTAATCCGATTTTGCAGGGGCAAAAATTTGATGCCGACGGTCACTATATCCGCCGTTGGTTGCCTGAGCTGGCCAGACTGCCCAACCGTTCTATCCACCAACCGTGGAACGCCACCCCGCTGGAGCTGGCCGCGGCGGGGGTCAAACTGGGTGGCACCGGCCAGCTGGCGGCGGGGTACAACTATCCCCTGCCGATCATCGATCACGATACGGCGCGCCAACGTGCCCTAACCGCCTTTCAACAAATGCAATCGCCACAGCCAACACTTGCCCCCCCTTCCCCAGATGCGTTAGGTTGAAGCAGCATTGAGGTTTGCGTTGGTACGATTTCACAAAATGACCGCTGTTCGGATCGTTGTATGGGCAACCGTGTTGGCGGCATGCCCGATTGGCGTTTTTTCATCCGCCCATGTTGCTTGGGCAGAGGATGAGAAATCAGAAGCGCCGGTGCAGTTGATTGATGACCAAGCCCCAACGGTTCCCACGACGCCACCAGAACCCATCGAACGCAACACACCCCCCCATAAATCTGTGCAGCAGGCATCCAAAACCGTTGTTGTGCGATCTGGGATTCACCAGAGGGATGTGCGGTTGACGTTTGCTTGGCCAACCAAGGTTTCGTATACCGCCAAACTGGTGGGCAACAGCGTGCAGCTGGTTTTTGATGAGCCGGTAAAATTAAACTTAGACAACGTCAGGTCTATGCCGCGTGGTTTTGGCCAAGCAATCGCCACCAAATTTCTTACCTTAGGGGGAGGATCCACCAGCTTTTCCATGGCCGTCCCCGCCAACAGCAGCCTATCCCACTACTGGCTTGGAAGCAAAATTGTGGTGGATATCAAAACAGCCCCCACAAAAACTGAGGATGTGAAAATTTCGTCGGAAAAGATGGGTCATGAGAAAGCAGCCGCGATTCCCCAAGTTGCTGTGAAACCTGCTGCATCCCCACCCTCCCCCGCAAGCGATGCTGCTGTGGCAAAAAACCAGTTGCCCAACAGCGCGGATCTTCCGCCGCCCCTGAAGCCAAATCTTGTTGAGGCGACCCCTCCCCCAACCCCGGTTCCCGCCACTGGTGTGTTGGTAACCAAGCAACTAAACCCATCCAGCCTGAAGTTGGATTTTTCCTTTGCCGAGAATGTGGGCCTGGCGATGTATGCCAGGGCTGGCACCCACTATCTGGTATTTTCTCAGCCAGCCGCGATGACCCTGCCGGTGTTTAGTGATGCGGAAAGCGCACGCTATCTTCGCCATGCTGCCGTGCAAAAACTGGCGGATGGCAGTTTGGTTAGCCTGAACCTTACCGATGGCATGATGCCCTCCATCATGCGGGATGGCTACCGCTGGGTGATTACCGTGCGCAAGCAGGAGGTGGAGCCCGACAAAACGGTTGAGGTGGTTTTGGCATCCGCTGACAGGGGGGAGGCCAAGGCCAGTTTAAGTTTGGAGGGGGCAACCAAACTGATCACCCTGACCGATCCCGTGGTGGGCGATGTGTTGAAAGTGTTGCCGACTTTTCAGGCCAATATCGGCATCAAGCCAGCGCAGCGCTATCCAGAATTCAATCTGTTGCGCAGCCAACAGGGGGTGGTGATCCAGCCACTTGCTGACGGTATCAAGATCACCCAGGCGAACAACGCGCTGACGATTAACAGCAGCGCCGGGCTTTATCTTGGCAAAAATGGGACGGAGGGCGCCAGCGATTCCAACAAATCCCATTGGCTTTTGGAATTTGGCAACCCCGATTTGCTGCCAGACGATGAGGGCTATAGCAAAAAACGCCATGCGTTAGAAAACGCGGTGGTGGCCGAAGATGCGGACAAAAATGCAGCGCGAATCAATTTGGCCAAATTCTATTTGAACCAGGCCATGACCTCAGAGGCAATGTCGGTGTTGCAGTTGCTGCAGGAGGATGATCCAGAATTTTTTGGCCGTAAGGAGGTTTCGGCGATGGCCGTGGTGGCCTTGCTGATGCAACAGCGGTTGGAGGGGGCAGAATTGCTGTTGCAAGGGCCCACCCTGATAGAAGAGCCAGAAATGCGTTTGTGGCGGGGGCTTTTGCGTGCCAAACAAGCCCTGTGGGCTGAGGCCGCGGCGAGTTTTAGCCAGGCTCCGAGCATGCCGAATGATTATCCTGCACCCTATCGCATGGCCATCGGCAAAGCGATGGTGCGGGCGGCGATGGCTACTGAACAATTCGGGCAGGCCGACAGTCGCTTGGATGAATTAAGCAAAGATACCGACCTTAGCGATCGCCAACAGGCCGAATTGACCTTGCTGCGCGCCGATCTGCTAAAAATCACACAGGGAAGTCCAAAGGCACTGCCGTTATGGGAAAAAATACAAAAAGATGATGATGCCGATCCCCCCACCAAGATTATGGCCGAACTCAACCTAACTTTGGCCGACACCGAAAAGGGGAAATTGCCGCTGGCTGAGGCGATTGAGGCCTTGGAAAGCTTCCGGTTCGCATGGCGGGGGGATGAGGTGGAGTGGGCGGTTGCCAACAAACTGGGGGACTTGTACCAAACCAATCATCAGTATCGGGAGGCTTTTGACCTTTGGGCCAGCTTGCTGCGCGCCTATCCCCAGGAAAAAGCGTTGGACAAAATCCGTGAGAAATTAAATGACATGTTCGCAACCCTGTTTGGCAATGCCAAAGATCCTGCTGCGATTACCGACAACGCGGATACGAAGTTGCAACCCTTGACGGCGGCGGCGCTGTTGGGGGACTACATCAACTATTTGGGCGTGGACAAGGTGCCGGTTGAGCTTTACCAGGAGTGGATTAACCGCTTGGCCAAGGTGGATTTGTTGGATCAGGCGATTGCCGCGCAAGATGCCTTGGTCAAAAATCGTCTACAGGGGGTTGAGCGCGCCATCGGCGGCGACCGCCTGGCTGAGCTGTTGTTGATGAATCAAATGCCACGGCAGGCCTTGACCGCGTTGGATAACAGCAATGAGGCGAATCTTCCAGCTGAGGTGGCGACACGTCGTGGCCAACGTCGCGCTCAGGCAAACTCTGAGCTGGGGCAGGTGCGGGTCGCCCTTAGCGAACTGGCAACGGATACCTCGCCCCAGGCCGCACGGTTGCGTGCACGCATTGCCTGGCAGGCGGGGGATTGGCCAACCGCGACCAATGCCTTCCTTTCGATTCTTCCAGCGAAGCCTAAAGACATTGGTGAGAAACTTAATGACGAAGACAGCGCCATTTTGGCCAATCTTGCCATTGCCGCCACCCTTGCCAACCGCCCTGAAATTTTGCAAGCGCTGCGTCAGGATTGGTTGGCCGCCATGTCGGAAACATCCCAGGCCAACATCTTTAACGTGCTGACCAACTCCAAAAATCCGCAACAACAACGCAGCGTCGCCAGCCAACTGGCCGACTCAACCGCGTTGCAACAATTCGCCAAAAGCTTGGAAATCCCCAAAAAACCTGCCGAAACACCTGGCAAGCCGCCCGCTGGAGCAGCCAGCAGTGCTGACGAAAAACAATCCCCTGCCACATCGCCAAAACCCTAATTTAAACAGGCTTGATTCTGCTCTTGCTGATTCTGCACAAGCTTTCTATATTGCCTTATATTCATCGGATCGGTTTGCCGATGGGATTTTTCATCTTTCCAACTTTATAAGAAACATCCATGATCATACGTTACCCCCTGCCTTTTGTTGAACAGCTAACGGTTCGCTTTTGCCATGATCTGGCGGGGCCTGTTGGCGCTGTTGCCAATGGTCTAGAGCTAATGGAGGATTTGGGCGAGGCGGCCGATGGCACTGTTTTCGCCTTGGTTCGCCAGTCGGCGGCCACCGTTTCCCACCGCTTGCGCTATTTTCGTTTGGCTTATGGCAGCATTGGGTCGGACAAACAGACCGTGGGGCTGGGGGAAATTAAGCCGGTTATTGAAAATTACTACGCCGGCGAAAAACTGGGCTTCTCTTGGGTGTTGCAACCAGATATCGGCGGTTTGCCAGTGCCAGCGGCCAAGCTTATTTTAAATCTGCTGTTGGCGGCCAACGCCTGCTTGCTGAGATCTGGTCAGGTGATTTTAACGCTTGGACAAAAAGATGAGCATATCATCATCAATGTTCTGGCGCATGGCAGCGGCGCGGTGATTCCGCCACATTATGAACAGGTTTGGGAGGATTCATCGAATGCTGCCAAGGCGATTGATCAGCGTGCGGTGCAGGCGCAGCAGGTGAAGTATCTAACGCAGCATTACAACGCTAAGCTGTCTTGCAAAACTTTTGTGGCCGGTGAACCGTTGCCGCCTGAGGTGTTGGCGGATATTCCGTCAGACTTTTTGCAGGAGGATGGCAGCACGGTTTTGTTGCAGATCGTTGTTCCAGCGGATTTTTCTTAGATTTGTTGGAAACAAGTCCTTTTTTTGTGAATTCATGCTTGACGCAAAATTTTCTGCAGCATAAGATTTCCGCTCTGCTTTAACCGATGACGATTGTTTTTTCTTTAAAATGGCTGTATTTGCTCGCACAGGATCGTTTTTTGCAGAAGTTCGCCAGGAGATGCTCAAGGTTTCTTGGCCGAAACGCAAGGAGGCGGTGATGACAACGGTGTTTGTGTTTGTCATGGTCGTTCTTGCATCGGTGTTTTTTTTGTTAATTGATCAGGTCTTTGGCTTCGCCATTGGTCGTTTGTTGAGTCAGTGACGGTAATGATCGAAGTCCAGCCTTCTGAATCTTTGGTGGAAAACATGGTGCCTTTTGCGTCTGTTGGTGACAGCAGCAACGCTGGGCGTTGGTACGTGGTTCATGCCTATTCGGGTTTTGAAAGCAAGGTTGCCGAAACCATTTTGCATCAGGCCGAGCAAAAGGGCTTATCGAACAAAATTTTCGAAGTGTTTGTGCCGACTGAGCAGGTTACCGAATTAAAGCGTGGGAAAAAGGTGAATGTTGAGCGCCGCTTTT
The DNA here is from genome assembly GCA_044345375.1 of Alphaproteobacteria bacterium. GTDB lineage: Bacteria > Pseudomonadota > Alphaproteobacteria > CAISOG01 > CAISOG01 > CAISOG01. The sequence goes on along the minus strand of JBIJBF010000009.1, from coordinate 37,093 downwards.
TCCCGGGCTACATCTTGGTTCGGATGGAAATGACGGATGATTCTTGGCATTTGGTGCGTAATGTTCCAAGGGTCACGGGTTTTATTGGTGCCAAAAACAAGCCCGTTCCGATTAGTGCCTCTGAGGCTGAGCGGATTATGCGGCAGGTTTCCGATGGGGTGGCCAAGCCACGTCCAGCGCAAATCTTTGATGTGGGTGAGCAGGTTCGCGTTATCGACGGTCCGTTCGCATCTTTTGCTGGCTTGGTGGAAGAGGTCGATGGTGATCGATCGAGACTAAAAGTGGTGATTTCTATTTTTGGACGTCCCACGCCGGTTGATTTGGAATTTGCACAGGTTGAAAAACAATAATATTACTTTGGGTAAAGGGGCGGCCTCATGGCAAAAAAAATTACTGGTTATGTGAAATTGGTGGTGCCGGCTGGCAAGGCCAATCCATCCCCACCGATTGGTCCGGCTTTGGGGCAGCGCGGTTTGAACATCATGCAATTTGTGAAAGAATTTAACGCGCAGACCGCCGAAATGGAGCAGGGCATGCCGGTGCCGGTGCAAATCACCGCCTATGCCGACAAAACCTTTAGTTTTGTTTTAAAAATTCCGCCGGTCAGCTACTTTTTGGTCAAGGCGGCGGGGCTGCCTAAGGGCTCGGCGACGCCAGGTCGTGGCAAGCCAACGCCGATCAAGCTTTCGCTGATTCGTGAAATTGCTGAGAAAAAAATGGCGGATCTGAATTGCGATTCGATCGATTCAGCCGTGTCGATGGTTAAGGGCTCTGCCCGTGCCATGGGTCTTCAAGTGGTAGAGGGGTAAAAACCATGAAAAAATTAAGCAAAAGAATCCTAAAGCTGCGTGAAGGGTTGGATTTAACCAAGCCCTTGTCGGTTGAGGATGCGGTTAAGGCGATTAAAGAGCGCGCCACCGCAAAATTTGATGAAACCTTGGAATTGGCGATGAATCTGAACGTCGATCCCCGCAAGGCTGATCAGGCCGTTCGCGGCATGATCGATTTGCCGCATGGTACCGGCAAAACCGTTCGTGTGGCCGTGTTTGCTGGTGCAGACAAGGCGGCTGAGGCGCAAAAGGCTGGCGCGGATCTGGTTGGCTCTGACGAATTGGCTGAGCAAATTCAGGCCGGCGTGATGAATTTTGATGTGTTGATCGCAACCCCAGACCAAATGGCCACGATTGGCAAATTGGGCAAGATTTTGGGGCCCCGGGGTTTGATGCCGAACCCCAAATTGGGAACCGTGACCATGGATGTGGCCGCCGCGGTTAAGGCCGCCAAGGCTGGTCAGGTGCAATTCCGTGCAGAAAAGGCTGGCATTGTGCATGGGTTGGTGGGCAAGGCCAGTTTTGACCTGCCAAAACTGCTGGATAATGCCAAAACCTTTGTGCAAGTCGTCAACCGCGCCAAGCCCGCGACCATCAAGGGGAATTATATTAAGTCCATTTATCTAACCAGCAGCCAGGGGCCATCGGTTCGTGTGGATCCTGCTAGCTTTCAATAAGATTTTTTCGTTTTTTCTACCAAAATCACTTGCCAAAAGGCCAAATTTTCTGTAATAACCTGAAACTTCCGTTTTGAATTGGATCATGTGACGTGCTTAAAGCGCAAAAAATTGTTAAAGTTGATGAAATGGCAACCGCCTTGCGGAAAAGCCAATTGGTCGTGGTTGCTCAGCATAATGCCTTAACGGTTGCGGAGATGAGTGATTTGCGTCGCCGCCTGAAAAAGGTTAAGGCGGGCTTGCGCGTTACCAAAAACCGTCTGGCTAAGCGTTCCTTGGTGGGCACGCAATTTGTTGGACTAAGTGAACATTTTGTTGGCAGCACCTTGATTGCCTATTCTGTTGACCCCGTTGCGGCGGCCAAAGAATTGGTGGATTTTGCCAAAACCAACGACAAGGTTAAAATTCTTGCTGGTGGCTTTGGTGAAAAGGTTGTGGATGCCGCTGCCGTAACCGCCTTGGCAAAACTGCCAGGCATCAATGAGCTCCGTGCGCAATTGCTGGGGCTTTTCCAAACACCCGCACGGCAATTGGCCAGTGTGTTGCAGGCTCCTGTGAGTCAGCTCGCACGGGTTGTGCAGGCACGCGTCGATCAACAACAATCTTAACCCATTTATCATCAAGCAAGGAGCAAGGGCATTATGGCCAATTTAGAACAACTGGTAGACCAACTATCAACCCTAACCGTTTTGGAAGCCGCCGAACTGGTTAAACTGTTGGAAGACAAATGGGGCGTTTCTGCTGCTGCTCCTGTCGCTATCGCGGCCGTTGGTGGTGGCGGTGCCGCTGCTGCTGAAGAAGCGGTTGAGCAAACCGAATTTACCGTGGTCTTGAAAGACGTCGGTGCCAACAAAATCAACGTGATTAAGGAGGTGCGCACCCTGACCGGTTTGGGCCTGAAAGAAGCCAAAGACTTGGTTGAGGCTGCTCCTAAAAACGTTAAGGAAGCTGTATCAAAAGAAGAAGCCGAAAAAGCTAAAAAACTTCTGGAAGAAGCTGGCGCTAAGGTCGATATCATCTAACTGCACGACAACTGTATGGACAGGCCGGCATCCAAACCATTGGATTAGCCGGCCATGGCCGTTTTATGGTTGATTTAAACGATCGCACCCGCAGATAAAAGGCACCCCAGTATGGCAAAAGCTTCAACGACCAAATCCTCAGCAACCGTTTCCGCCTCCGCCGCCAAAAGCGGATCGACTGCCCAACCAACCAACATGCCCTTGGTGGCCACCTCATCGGTGCGGAAATGGCGCAAAAGTTTTGGTCGTATTCATGAAGTGATTGGCCTGCCCAACCTGATTGAGGTGCAAAAAAATTCCTATCGTCAGTTCCTTTCCACGGGGCTGCATGCGGTTTTGGACTCTGTCTTCCCGATTCACGACAACAATGGCCGCGCCAGTCTTGAGTATGTCTCCTATGGCTTGGAAGATGTCAAATTTGATGAGGATGAGTGCCGCCGCCGCGCGATGACCTATGGCGCCGCCCTTAAAGTGACCTTGCGTTTGGTGGTCTGGGATCACGACGAAGACAGCGGTGTTCGTTCGATCCGCGACATCAAGGAGCAGGATGTTTACATGGGCGAAATGCCGATGATGACCGATCGCGGCACCTTTGTGATCAACGGTACGGAACGGGTGGTTGTCTCGCAGCTGCACCGTTCGCCTGGGGTGTTTTTCGATCATGATCAGGGCAAAACGCACGCGTCAGGAAAATTTTTGTACTCTGCGCGCGTCATCCCCTATCGCGGTTCTTGGTTGGATTTTGAGTTTGATGCCAAGGATTTGCTGTATGTGCGTATTGACCGCCGCCGCAAAGTCTTGGCCACCAGCTTCCTGATGGCGCTGGACAGCGCGCAAACCGCAAGCTTGCGTGCGGAGAAGGCACAGAAAGGCCAGCAGCTTGGTGCCCTGGAAGTCCAGGGGATGAGCGCGGAAGAAATTTTGAGTCAGTTCTACGGCCGGGTTGTTTACACCGCGGTGCAGACACAGAAAAATGGGGCGGACTTTGCGTGGAAAACAGCTTTTGACCCTGAGGCGTTAAAAGGGCAAAAACTGGCCTTTGATCTGGTCGATGCCAACACGGGGCAACTGTTGTTGGAAGCTGGCAACAAGTTGAACGCCCGCTCAGGCAAAAAACTGATTGAGGAGGGTTTGAGCGACCGTCTTGCCTCCTCCGAAGAAATCATCGGCCGTTACCTGGCGCTGGACATTATCAACGAGGAAACCGGCGAAATTTACGCTGAGGCGGGCGATGAAATTACGCCGGCGCTGTTTAAGCAATTAACCGACCTGCAGCATCCCGAAATCATTACCCTGGCGATCGATAACGTCGCGGTTGGTGTTCATATCCGCAACACGCTGGCGGCTGATCCTAACCGCACCCGTGAAGAGGCATTGTTCTCGATCTATCGCATCATGCGTCCCGGCGAGCCCCCCACCTTGGATACGGCGGCTGATTTGTTTGAGAATCTTTTCTTCAACGCCGATCGCTATGACCTCTCCACCGTTGGTCGGGTGAAAATGAACCTGCGCCTTGGCTTGGAATCCGATCACAATTTGCGGGTTCTGTGCAAAGACGACATTCTGGCGTTGCTAAAAGTGTTGGTCGATCTAAAAGACGGCCACGGTGAGGTGGATGATATCGACAGCTTGGCCAACCGTCGGGTTCGTTCGGTGGGTGAGCTGATGGAAAATCAGTACCGCCTTGGCCTGTTGCGGATGGAGCGGCAGGTGCGCGACAAAATGTCGGCCAGCGAAATTGATACGCTGATGCCGCAAGATCTGATTAATGCGAAGCCAGCAGCGGCAACCGTTCGTGAGTTTTTTGGCTCCTCCCAACTGTCGCAATTTATGGACCAAACCAACCCGTTGTCTGAGGTCACGCACAAACGTCGTGTTTCTGCCCTTGGGCCTGGCGGGTTGACCCGTGAACGTGCCGGCTTTGAGGTGCGCGATGTGCACCCAACCCACTATGGCCGTATCTGCCCAATTGAAACGCCTGAGGGGCCGAACATTGGGCTGATCAATTCCTTTGCAACCTATGCCCGCGTCAACCCCTATGGGTTTATTGAGGCGCCCTATCGGCGGGTCGTGGATGGTCAGGTGACCGATCAGGTGGTTTACCTGTCGGCGGCTGAGGAGGTTAAGCACACCATCGCTCAGGCCAACGCCGTGTTGGATAACGACAACCGTTTTGCCACCGAATTGGTCAGCTGCCGCGCTGCCAACGACTTTTTGCTGGCCAGACGGGAAAGCATCGATTTTATTGATGTTTCCCCAAAGCAGTTGGTTTCGGTGGCCGCGGCGTTGATTCCCTTTTTGGAAAATGATGATGCGAACCGCGCCTTGATGGGCTCGAACATGCAACGCCAAGCCGTGCCGTTGCTGAAAAGCGAGGCACCGTTGGTGGGCACGGGGGTTGAGGCACAGGTGGCGCGCGATTCGGGCAGCACCGTGGTGGCGCGTCGCAACGGCGTGATCGATCAGGTTGATGGCGTGCGGATTGTGGTGCGGGTGGATGATTGTGATCTGGCCGCTGACAAGCCGGGTGTTGACATTTACTACATGGAAAAGTTCCAACGCTCCAACCAAAGCACCTGCATCAACCAACGCCCCCTAGTCCGTGTGGGTGATGTGGTTAAGCAAGGCGATATTCTGGCGGATGGCCCCTGCACCGAAATGGGTGAGCTGGCTTTGGGCTATAACGCCCTGGTCGCCTTTATGCCTTGGAATGGTTACAATTTTGAGGATTCCATCTTGGTTTCCGAAAAATTGGTGGCGGACGATGTCTACACCTCGATCCATATCGAGGAGTTTGAGTTGATGTCCCGTGATACCAAATTGGGTCAGGAGGAGATTACGCGCGATATCCCCAATGTGAATGAGGAGGCTTTGCGCAATCTGGACGAGGCCGGCATCATCACCATTGGCGCTGAGGTTGCGGCGGGCGACATCTTGGTCGGCAAGGTGACGCCGAAGGGCGAATCGCCGATGACGCCTGAGGAAAAATTGCTGCGCGCGATTTTTGGTGAAAAGGCCGCGGATGTTAAGGATTCCAGCCTGCGCGTTCCCCCCGGCATTACCGGCACCGTGGTTGAGGTGCGCGTGTTCTCCCGTCGTGGTATCGACAAGGATGAGCGCAGCTTGGCGATTGAGCGTTCGGAGATTGAACGCCTGGCCAAAGACCGCGATGACGAACGCAAGGTGCTGGAGCGCAACTTCTTTGACAGCCTGAAACCGTTGTTGTTTGACCAGGTGGTCAGCACGGGCCCCAAGGGGGTTAAGGCCGGCGTCAAAATTACCGAGGATTTGTTGGCAACCCTGACCCCCGGTCAATGGCGCCAACTGATTGTCAAAGACAGCGCGGTGATGGATCAGATCGAATCCTTCTCCAAGCAATTTGATAACGCGGTGGATGCGGTTAAGGCGCGTTTTGAAAATCGGGTGCTGAAACTGCAGCGCGGCGATGATTTGCCGCCTGGCGTGATGAAAATGGTTAAGGTTTTCTTGGCCGTCAAACGCAAGATCCAGTCTGGTGATAAAATGGCCGGTCGTCACGGCAACAAGGGGGTCGTTTCCCGCGTGGTGCCGGTTGAGGACATGCCGTTTTTGGAGGATGGTACGCCGGTTGATATCGTGCTGAACCCGCTTGGGGTGCCATCACGGATGAACGTGGGGCAGATTTTGGAAACCCATTTGGGCTGGGCATCAGCTGGTTTGGGCAAGCAGATTCGTCAGGCTTACGAAAGCTATCAGGCGGCTGCGCAAAAAGCGCAAAAGGCGGATCCTGCTGCGGCTCCAACAGCCAAGGCGGTTCAACCCCTGCGCGACAAGCTGGTGGCGATTTATGACCTGAACAAAACCGATCAATCGGCGGCCATTGTAAGCGATTTGAACGACAAGCAGATCGTTGAATTGGCGCGCAACCTGCAAAAAGGCGTGCCATTTGCAACCCCGGTGTTTGATGGCGCCAGCCAGGAAGACATCGAGCTGTTGTTGACGCACTCAGGGCTGGATACCAGCGGCCAGGTGCAGCTGTTTGATGGCCGCAGTGGGGAGGCCTTTGATCGCAAAACCACCATCGGCTACCTCTACATGCTGAAATTGCACCACTTGGTGGATGACAAAATCCATGCCCGCTCGGTTGGACCCTACAGCCTGGTTACCCAACAGCCGTTGGGTGGTAAGGCGCAGTTTGGTGGCCAGCGTTTTGGTGAGATGGAATGTTGGGCGCTGCAAGCCTATGGCGCGGCCTATACCCTGCAGGAAATGTTGACCGTGAAATCGGATGATGTTTCCGGACGGGTTAAGGTGTACGAATCCATTGTACGCGGTGAAGACAATTTTGAGGCGGGGATTCCAGAATCTTTCCATGTGTTGGTTAAGGAGCTGCGCAGTCTTGGCCTGAACATTGAATTGATCAACAGCGTGGAGCAGGATGATGATGCATCCGCGAATGCGCTGCCGATCTTGCCGAATCTATCCACTGAAGAAGCCGCCTAGTTTTTAGTCCTGAGGAAAAGGGAGTTCTGCCTTGAACGACATCGTGAATTTGTTTAGCCAGCCGGTTGTGAACACCACTTTTGATGCGATTCAGATTGGTATTGCCAGTTCTGAACGTATCCGTTCGTGGTCGTTTGGGGAGGTCAAAAAACCAGAAACCATCAACTACCGCACCTTTAAGCCGGAACGCGATGGGTTGTTCTGCGCCCGGATTTTTGGCCCGATTCGCGATTACGAATGCCTGTGCGGCAAGTACAAGCGCATGAAATACCGCGGGATTATCTGCGAAAAATGTGGGGTTGAGGTGACGCTGTCCAAGGTGCGCCGCGATCGCATGGGTCATATTGAGCTGGCGGCGCCGGTTGCGCATATCTGGTTCATGAAGTCGATGCCCAGCCGTATCGGCCTGCTGCTGGACATGACCATGTCTGAGCTGGAAAAAATCCTGTATTTCGAAAATTACGTGGTGATGGAGCCTGGCCTAACCGCGCTGAAATTGCACCAGCTGCTGAATGATGATGAATACCAACAGGCCATTGATGAATATGGTGAGGATACCTTTACCGCCGGTATTGGCGCTGAGGCGATCAAAACCATGCTGTCGCAGCTGGAGCTGGATAAGGAACTGCTGTCGATCACTGAGGAGTTGGCGCAAACCAACTCGGAAACCCGTCGCGTCAAATTGGTCAAACGCCTGAAGGCGGTTGAGGCCTTTTTGGGCGCGAACGCACGCCCAGAATGGATGGTGCTGGATGTGATTCCGGTGATTCCACCAGAGCTGCGCCCCTTGGTGCCATTGGATGGCGGCCGTTTTGCCAGCTCGGATTTGAACGATCTCTACCGCCGCGTGATCAACCGCAACAACCGCTTGAAGCGTCTGATCGAACTGCGTGCGCCTGAAATTATCATCCGCAACGAAAAACGGATGCTGCAAGAATCGGTGGACGCGCTGTTTGATAATGGCCGCAGAGGCCGCGTGATTACCGGCATTAACAAGCGCCCGCTGAAATCCCTGTCCGACATGCTGAAAGGCAAGCAGGGGCGGTTCCGTCAGAATCTGTTGGGCAAGCGGGTGGACTATTCTGGCCGTTCGGTGATCGTGGTGGGGCCTGATCTTAAGCTGCATCAATGCGGCCTGCCGAAAAAAATGGCGTTGGAGCTGTTTAAGCCCTTTATTTTTGCAAAGCTGCAACTTTACGGGCTGGCCAACACCGTGAAAGCCTCCAAACGGATGGTGGAGCGTGAGCGGCCTGAGGTTTGGGATATTCTTGAGGAGGTGATTCGCGAGCATCCGGTGTTGCTGAACCGCGCCCCTACCCTGCACCGTTTGGGCATCCAAGCCTTTGAACCGATTTTGGTTGAGGGCAAGGCCATCCAACTGCACCCACTGGTCTGCACGGCCTTTAACGCCGACTTTGATGGCGATCAGATGGCGGTGCATGTGCCCCTGTCGTTGGAGGCGCAGTTGGAGGCGCGGGTGTTGATGATGTCGACCAACAACATCCTAAGCCCTGCCAGCGGTAAGCCGATTATTGTGCCAACCCAGGATATCGTTTTGGGTCTCTACTACCTGTCGATCCAGCAAGATGGCTTGGTGGGTGAGGGCATGACCTTTGCCGATATTGGTGAGGTTGAGCATGCGATGCAGCAAGGCGTGGTGAAATTGCACAGCAAAATCAAGGCGCGGGTGAAATATTACCACGAGGATGGCACGGCCTATTATAAGGTGGTGGAAACCACCGCGGGTCGCCTGTTGATGGGGCAATTGCTGCCAGCCAACCACAAGGTTTCCTTTGACATCTTGAACCGTCTGTTAACCAAAAAAGATGTTTCGGGCATCATCGACCAAGTTTACCGCCACTGCGGTCAGAAAAACACGGTGATCTTCTGCGACCGTTGGATGGGGCTTGGCTTTAAACATGCGGCGCGCGCGGGCATTTCCTTTGGCAAGGATGACATGGTCATTCCCCAAACCAAACAGGGCTTTATCAATGAGGCGGAACAAAAAGTTCGCGAATTTGAACAGCAATATATGGACGGCTTGATTACCCGTGGGGAAAAATACAACAAGGTCATCGATGTGTGGTCACAGTGCAGCGATAAGGTTGCCGACGACATGATGAAGGCGATTGCCAAACCACGTGAGGATGGCCAGGTGAATTCGGTCTACATGATGGCGCATTCGGGCGCACGGGGTTCGGCCGCGCAGATGAAGCAGTTGGCGGGGATGCGGGGTCTGATGGCCAAACCATCGGGTGAAATTATCGAAACCCCGATTATCTCGAACTTTAAGGAGGGGTTGACCGTTCTGGAATACTTCAATTCCACCCACGGGGCGCGTAAGGGCTTGGCCGATACCGCGCTGAAAACCGCAAACTCTGGGTACCTGACCCGCCGTTTGGTGGATGTTTCCCAGGATCTGATCGTGCGCGAACTGGATTGCGGCACCACCCGTGGCTTTACCATTCGCGCCTCGGTGGCCGGTGGTGACGTGATTTCCTCGTTGTCTGAGCGTATTCTGGGTCGGGCACCGTTGGAAGATATCGTCAACCCCAAAACCAACGCGCTGATTGTTGCCAAGGGTGAACTGGTGGATGAAAAAGCCACCGATTTGATCGACGCGGCCGGCATTGACTCCATTCAAATGCGTTCCGTGCTGACCTGCGACACCGAAAATGGCGTGTGCGCCACCTGCTACGGCCGCGATCTGGCGCGTGGGATTTTGGTGAATATTGGTGAGGCGGTTGGGGTGATCGCCGCGCAATCGATTGGGGAGCCTGGCACACAGCTGACCATGCGAACCTTCCACATCGGTGGGGCGGTACAGCGTGGTACGGAACAATCCAGTGTTGACACCGCCTTTGATGCACGGGTGAAAATTCTGAACCTGAACACCACGATCGACAGCAAGGGCGCTGAGGTGGTGATGAACCGCAACTGCGAAATCGTGCTGGCGGATAACCAAGGCCGTGACAAGGCGCGCTACCGCATTCCGTTTGGGGCGAAACTTACGGTTAAGGATGGCGATTCGGTCGGCCGCGGCACCCGCTTGGCCGAATGGGATCCCTATACCCTGCCGATCATTACCGAACGTGACGGTATCGTGCGCTACAACGACTTGGTTGAGGGGCTGTCGGTACGGGAGGCGGTTGAGGAAGCCACCGGCTTGACCAGCAAGGTGGTGATGGATTTCCGTCAACAAAGCCGTGGGGCAGAATTGAAACCGCGCCTGGTGTTGGTGGATGAGAACGACGCCACCTTGAAACTCAGCAGCGGGATTGAGGCGCGCTACTTCCTGTCGCCAGATACCATTCTGACCGTTGAAAATGGCCAGAAGGTTAAGGCTGGTGATGTGTTGGCACGGATTCCGCGTGAATTTACCAGAACCCGCGACATTACCGGTGGTTTGCCACGGGTGGCAGAATTGTTTGAGGCGCGTCGTCCCAAAGACCCTGCGCTGATTGCGGAAATTGCCGGTCGGGTTGAGTTCGGCAAGGACTACAAAAACAAGCGCCGCATTATTTTGGTGCCGATTGACGGGGAAAATGATGGCGAGCCGGTGGAATACATGATTCCAAAAGGCAAAAACCTGATCGTTCAGGAGGGTGACATCCTTTCCAAGGGTGATCTGCTGATGGACGGCAGCCCTGTGCCGCATGACATTCTGCGGGTGCTGGGGGTTGAACCCTTGGCCAACTATCTGGTCAACGAGGTGCAGGAGGTTTACTGGCTGCAGGGGGTGAAAATCAACGACAAGCACATTGAGGTGATTGTTAAACAGATGCTGCAAAAAGTTGAGGTGACCCATCCTGGCGATTCCACCCTGTTGGTGGGTGAGCAGGTGCTGGCCAGAGACTTTGAGGCGCTGAACCAGCAATTGGCCATAGCCAACCGTCAAATGGCGCAATCACACCCGATTCTGCAGGGAATCACCAAGGCGAGCTTGCAAACCAACAGCTTTATTTCGGCCGCGTCGTTCCAAGAAACCACCCGCGTGCTGACCGAGGCTGCCGTTGCTGGCAAAATCGATCATCTGGTGGGCTTGAAGGAAAACGTGATTGTTGGCCGCCTGATTCCAGCTGGAACCGGTGGGATCATGAACGACCTGCGCTTTATCGCCTATCAACGCGACCGCGACACCCAAATCGGCAACAGCGCGACCAACCAGCAAGCTTTGCCAGATGCCGGGTTGGATGCTGCGGATGCGGATACGACGGTCGCTGCTTAGGCGACTTGGAGAAAAACGGTAGGGAAATTCCCCTCCTGCGGAGGGGTGCCCGAAGGGCGGGGTGGTTCTTGTAAAAAATACTTCAAAAACAAGCTGTTGTCCGCCGCGCATCAAACACCGCAAGAACCACCCCGTCAGGCTTCGCCTGCCAACCCTCCGCAGGAGGGGAATCAGTGAGGCTGGTCTTTTGTGTTTGAAGATCAGGCTTTCGGTAGCTGCCTTGTTTTTGGTGCCCCGGGAGGGACTTGAACCCCCACTCCGTTACCAGAAGCAGATTTTGAGTCTGCCGCGTCTACCATTTCGCCACCGGGGCTTTTCAAAGTGAAGGGATACTATAGAGCGAAGAAACCGATCCGGTCAAGCCTGACTGACATCAAAAAACAAAATCTAAGCCAACAATTGACGGATGGTGCTAAGCGCCGCGCGGGTAACATCGGGGGGGTAGACCAGCGAGATGCGGACAAAACCGTTGCCCGGGTTGGGCAGCATTTCCTGGGTTAGCGGATCGGTGTCCTGACGCCCCAGATAGCTGCCGGGCAGCACCCGAATCGCCCCCCTGCCCCACAGTTTTTGCGTAGCCGCGATGTCGTCGCCAACCGGCAGCCACAGGAAAAAGCCGGCTTGAGCTGGCCAAAACCCGGGGTAATCGGCAAAAACCTCAGCCGCGATGGCCAGATTCTGGCGGTAGAGGTCGCGGTTGGCCTTAACATGCGCATCATCCTGCCAAAGCGTGATCGACGCCTGCGACACCGGCCCCTGCACGTAATTGCCGCCATGGCTGATCAGCCTTGTCATTTCCGCCACCACCCCTGCCCCCGCCGCCATAAAGCCGGAACGCAGGCCGGGGACGCTGGATCGCTTGGACAGGGTTTGGAACACCGCGACATGGTTCAGGCTGTCTTTGCCCATGGCCGCGCAAATCTCCAGCATCCCCACCGGCGGCTGATCGGGGTAGATTTCGGCGTAGCATTCATCGACCACCAGCAGAAAATCATGGCGGATCGCTAGGTCCAGCAGCTGACGCAGATAGGACGCCGGGGCCACCGCGCCATGCGGATTGCCCGGGTTGCACACATAGGCCAGCTGGGTGTGGCTTAAGATTTGCGGGGATAGGCCAGCGTAGTCTGGCAAAAAATTGTTGGCTGGGGTGGCCGGCAAAAACACCCCCCGCCCACCGGCATAGACCGCCCCCGCGCCATAGGGCTGGTAAAACGGGTTGGGAATCAGCACGTAAGGTGGATGTAAAGCGTCGCCATCAGCCTGCACATTGGCCAAGGCCACCAGAAACAACCCCTCCCGAATGCCGGGCATCGGCAGAATATTGGCGCGCTCCTGCAACCACCCTGCGGGCAGCTGATAGCGGTTGCTGAGATTGTCAACAATCGCCTGACGCAGCTCCAGCGTGCCGTTGCTGGCGGGATAGCGCCCCCATTCCGCAAAGCTGTGGTCGATGATGGATCGGATAAAATCGGGCGGCCCATTTTTCGGCTCCCCCACCGACATCAGCAACGGTTCTACCCCTGTGGGGGGCTGAATATCCATCAACAGCTGGTTCAGGCGGTAAAACGGGTAGTCCTTAAGCAGGGCTCTGGTGGCGGTCACTGGGGGCAAAATCCCTTAAGAGGCTTACAAATTGTCTTCAATTCTAAGGCGCAGCGGCGGTTGGTGCAGCTGCGGCAGACTCGCCAACGCGGCGGTGGCGGCGGCCAGGGCCGGTTCGGCGGCTGGATGCAAAATCAGAATGATCGGCACATCGGTGGGCGGCAGTTGCCCCGCTGGCTTGGTGGCGGGCGGACGCTGCAACAAGGCCTCAATCGAAATTTGGTGCTGGGCAAACACGCCGGCAATCGCTGCCAGCACCCCGGGCTCATCCGCCACCTGCAACCGCAGATAGCTGCGCCCATACAATCCATCCATTGGCTTGGTCGCCACCACTGGCGCACCCGCATTCGCCCCCCCAGCATTGATAGGCGGCAGGGAGCGCCCCGCTGCAATATCCAACACATCCGCCAACACCGCAGAGGCCGTGGCACGACCGCCCGCCCCTGGCCCCTGCAGCAGGATTTGCCCCGCCAATCCCGCCGTCAGCTGCACCGCGTTGGTGACATGGCCAACTTTAGACAGCGGATGCGCACGCGGCAGCAGGCAGGGCTGAACCCGTTGACGCACCACGCCATTCTCATCCAATTCGGTGATGCCCAACAGCTTGATGTGATAGCCCAACTCCGCCGCGTAGCGAATATCCTGCGCCGTCACCGCGCGAATACCGCTTAGCGCCACCGCGCCCAAATCGATCGGGTGGCCAAAGGCCAAGGCGCTTAGAATCGCCAGTTTGTGCGCGGTGTCATGGCCATCAATATCGGTGGCGGGATCGGCCTCAGCATAGCCAGCCTGCTGCGCGGCGGCCAACACCTCAGCAAAGTCGCCTGCCTCAGCCTCCATCTGCGTCAGCAAATAGTTGCAGGTGCCGTTAAGAATGCCCAGCACGCGGCTCACCTGATTGCCCGCCAACCCCTCACGCAGCACTTTGATCACCGGAATCGCCCCCGCCACCGCCGCCTCAAACGCCAGCACCTGTTGATGTTTGGCCGCCAAAGCCAGCAGTGCCGGCCCGTGATAGGCCAGCAGCGCCTTGTTGGCCGTCACCACCGATTTGCCAGCCTGCAGGGCGGTTTCCACCAGCTGCTTGGCCAGCCCATCATGGCCGCCCACCAGTTCGATCACCAAATCAATCTGGGGATCGCTGGCGATGGTTAGGGGATCGGCGACAAAGGGCACCGCTGACAGATCAAGCCCCGCCCGTGGCCGCTGGCTGCGCGCCGACACCCCGGCCAGGCGCACCGCACGACCCGCCCGTTGGCCAAGCAGGCCGGTTTGGTTTAGCAGCTGTTCGGCCACCGCGGCGCCGACATTGCCAAGACCGATTAGGCCGATGTTGAGGGGGGCAGCAGCTGTCTTGGTCATGGGATTGCTCATGCGATTGGTGATTTTTCAGGTTTTTTGCAGGAAAATTTGTTGCGCGCACAATGCAGACTGCCGGCCAGCCAGCGCGGCGTCATCCGCAACAGCACCTCATCCCGCTTCCAAAAATGATGCTTCAGCGCGGCGCCCACATGCAGCGCCAGCAGGGCCCAGATCAGGTTGCCCAACAATTCATGCACCTCAGACAGCTGTTTTGCCAGCGCCTTGGGCTCAGCTTCTGACACCGCAGGCAGCACGGGGAAATTCGGCCAGGCGAGCAAGCCGTACAGCACAATCGGGCGATCCGGCGCAAAGGCCGTGCTCATCGCCCAACCCGACAGCGGCATCAAAATTATCAGGGCGTAAAACCCCCAGTGCACGCTGTGCAGCAGCGTTTTTTCCCAGATCGCCATCGGGCTAGCTAAGGCCGGAGGCGGGTTTAGCAGCCGCCAACCCAGCCGCGCCAAACTTAGCAACAGAATGGTGATGCCGATCGATTTGTGCAGCTGGTACACCTGCCCTTTCAAAGGACCACTGGGCAAATCGCCCATCACCAACCCCATCAGCAGCATGCCGATGATCAAAAAGGCAATCAGCCAGTGCAGCGTCATCGCCACCCGGTTATAGCGTTGAACCTGATCCACCACGCCTGTACGCTCCCCAAAAAAATGTTGCAAACCAAGCAAGGCTAAGCCGCCAAGCTAAGCTGTTTTTCTATACACCACTTCGGCGCCGTTGAAAACCAACGTCTTTTGCCCTAGCATGTCCGCCATTACCCTGCCCGCATGAAAAGCTTAAAGCCTTGACTGATACGACTCCCCTTAAACAAGCCATGATCCTATCCGCTGGGCTTGGCATGCGGATGCGCCCCCTGACCGACACCTGCCCCAAACCGCTGCTAAAGGTGGGCGGGGTGACCCTGCTGGATCACAGCGTCAGGCTGCTGCATGCGGGGGGCGTGCGCTGCATCGGCCTGAACAGCCACCATCTGGCCGATCAGCTGGCGGCGTGGGTGGAACAGGCGCGGCAACGCTATCCCGACATCACGTTTCATTTGTTGCATGAGCCGGAATTGTTGAACTCCGGCGGCGGTCTGCGCAACGCCCTTAGCCTGTTTGATGATGGGCCGCTGCTGGTGCTGAACCCCGACAACCTGTGGTGGGATTTCCCGCAAAACCCCTGCCAGCTGTTGGCCCAGCATTGGCGCGATTCGATGGCCACCCTGCTGATGATGGCCGATAAGGCGACGGCTGAAACTCTGCGGGAGCCAGCCAGTTTCCAGCTGCATGATGGTGGCCGGCTTAGCTATCACCCCGCCGGAACCCCGCCACCGCCAGACCCCCATTACTACGCCAGCATTCATGTGGTGCAGCCCCGCGTGCTGAAAACCCTGCCGATCTGGCCATTTAATTTGCGCACAGAATTTTGGGAAAAACGGGTGGCGCATGGCGATTTGTACGGCGTGCCCTATCGGGGGCGCTGGCTTCAGCTTTCTACCCCCGAGGATCTGATGCTGGCTGAGCAAGTTTTTGCCAACCAGGCGAAGGCCTAAGCGATGGACAGCCTGTTCGACGCCCTGCCGCCTTCGGCGTCTCCCGCCACCCCCCTGCCCCGCCCTGTAACGGCACCCTTAGCAGCCCGCCCGCTTAGGGCACCCTTAGCTGAACGTCTGCGTCCGCAAAGCTTGGCTGAGGTGGTGGGGCAACCGCATTTGTTGGATGCGGATGGCGGATCGCTGACCCGCCTGCTGGCGCAACAACAGCTGCCCAGCCTGATCCTGTGGGGGCCGCCTGGCTGCGGCAAAACCACCCTGGCCCGCCTGTTGGCCCAGCAGCTGTCGTTTCGGTTTGAGCAGGTGTCGGCGGTGTTTACCGGCGTTGCTGAGTTGAAAAAAATCTTTGAGGCCGCCCGCCTGCGCCAACAAAACGGCAGCCGCACCCTGCTGTTTGTCGATGAAATCCACCGCTTTAACCGCAGCCAGCAAGACAGCTTTTTGCCCTATGTTGAGGATGGCACCATTGTGCTGTTGGGCGCCACCACCGAAAACCCATCCTTTGAGCTGAACGCCGCCTTGTTGTCGCGCGCCCAGGTCATGGTGCTGAAAAGGCTGGATGAGGCAGCGATGGAGCAGCTGCTGCAACGGGCTGAGCAGTTGTTGCAACGCCCGCTGCCCCTAACACTTCCGGCGCGGCAATGGCTGTGCGACGCGGCCGATGGCGACGGGCGCTATCTGTTGAATCTGGCTGAGCAGCTGCTGACCGCGGTTCCAGAAACGGCGTTGTTGGATCAGGCGGCGGTGGCCAAGCTGCTGCAACAACGCGCGCCGATCTATGACAAGAGTGGTGAGGAGCACTACAACCTGATCAGCGCCCTGCACAAATCGATGCGCGCCAGTGATGTGGATGCGGCGCTGTATTGGCTGGCGCGGATGTTGGCGGGGGGTGAGGATGCCGGCTTTATCATGCGCCGCCTTACCCGTTTTGCGTCTGAGGATGTGGGCATGGCCGACCCGCAGGCGCTGATCTTCACGCTGGCCGCCTGGCAAAGCTATGACCGCCTGGGCAGCCCTGAGGGGGAGTTGGCGATGATGCAGGCGGTGATCTATCTGGCCAGCGCGCCCAAATCCAACGCCGCCTATGTGGCCGAAAAATCCGCCAAGGCCGCCGCTCGCGCTACCGGCAGCCTGCCTCCCCCTAAGCACATGCTGAACGCCCCGACCGCGCTGATGAAACAGCAGGGCTATGGCAAGGGCTATATTTACGAACCCGATACCGACAGCGGCTTTGCTGGCCAAAATGGCTTTCCCGATCAACTGCCCCGCCAGAACTTCTACAACCCGCGCGGCGTGGGTTTTGAGGCGGAAATCCTAGAGCGGCTGCAGGCTTGGGCAGCGTTGCGGCAAGTTTAGCCCTGTGGCCTAACCCTCAATCGGCAACAACCGTTCCAAACCACGGCTAATCAGCGGCGAAAACACCTCATTCTTATTGTGTGCAGTAATGCTGTAGCAGGGGCGGCCGCCGGCCATTTTCTCGCCTGGGGTTTCCTCAGTGAAGCCAAAGCGTCTCAACATCGCTTCCCCCTCCGCCGTAAAGCCAGTGGTGAAAACCTGCACGGGATAGCGCACCACGCCGCTGTCGGCCCAGCTGTTAAAGGCGTGCGCCAGCAGCCAGGGGATCAGCTCCTGATACTGCAGTTTTCGATAGGCCGGCACGATTTGCAGCAGGGCGATGCGCCAGATCGACCAGCCCGCCGCAATCACCTGATCCACTTTCAGGTTGGCGTTGCGCAAATCATGATAGCCGATCCGCCCCTGACGAAAATCGTTGCTGGCCTTTTCCTCAAACGGCATAATCATAAAGGTGCCGACATGGGTTTTGCTGCCATCCTGATGCTTTTGTTCAAGCAGATAAATGCCATAGGGGTAATCCCGCCACCATTGCTCAAGCTCATCCGGCGACGCCGCCACATCGCCCAACTCCGCCTTTTCCGCCACATGAATTGTTTCAAAATCCTGACGGTTTTTGGCCAAGCGCAGGGTGAAATCCACCATATGCACCGGCAGAAAGGCATCTTGATTGATACGCATGCTCAGCAACCATTCTGTTTAATGTATGTTGATACTTTAAAAAACACTATTAAATATTTTTCCGCTGGCTTCAACAAAAATTTTGCCTAAGTTTTCTGAATGTTGTAACTGGATGAACCGCCACCATTTCTAATCCCCAAGTTTTACCATGCCGCATCCATCCCCCGCAACTTTGCCCTTTATCATCGCCATTGATGGCGGCGCGGCCAGCGGCAAGGGCAGTTTGTCTCAGGCCTTGGCGGCGCAGTACCGGCTTAGCTATTTGGATACCGGTTTGTTGTACCGCGCGGTGGGGATCGGCCTGTTGCCGCCCGACTGGCATTTGCAGCCTGAGCGGTTGGCGCCGCTGCCCAGCTATGCCACGGCGGATCGGGCGGTGAAAATCGCGCAGGAGCTGAAGCTGGGCAGCGCCCTGGCGTGGCTAAACGACCCGCAGCATCAACAATTGCTGCGCCGTGAGCAGGTCAGCACCATGGCCAGCCTGGTGGCCGCTATCCCTGAGCTGCGCATCGCCCTGCGGCAAATCCAAATCGCCTTTGCGGCCAATCCCACCACTTTGCCAGATGGCCACCACGGCGCGGTGATTGAGGGGCGGGATATCGGCAGCGTGATCGCCCCGCAGGCTCAGGTGAAGCTGTTCATCACCGCCGATGCCAGCGTGCGGGCGCAGCGTCGCCTGCGGCAATTGCAACAGCTGAACCTGCCCAGCCAGTTTGAGGATATTCTGAAAGATATTGAGGCACGCGACCTGCGCGATGCCCCCCAACTAACGGTCAGCCGCGACATGGCGCATCTTGAGCTGGACAACTCCCAGTTGAATCAGTCTGAGATTGCAGCGTGCGCCATGGGCTTTATCGACCCGCATTTTAGGACTTGGCAGAAGCAAGTTGCTGATTTATAGTCGTCCTTCTGTTTTTAACTTCTAACCCTATTCGTGATTGTTTTAACCCATGTCAAACCAAGCCCATCCCATGCCTGCCGCCGAAAAATTTGCTGACCTTCTCGATGCGGTCATCAAACCCAATCAAAAATTTATCGATACCGTGGTTAAGGGATTGGTGATTGGGGTGGAAAAAGATTCCGCCATCATCGATGTGGGCTTGAAGTCTGAGGGTCGGGTATCGCTGAAAGAATTTGCCAACGCCAACGGCGTGGTGGAACTTAAGGTTGGCGACGTTGTTGACGTGTATGTTGAGCGGTTGGAGGATCGTCAGGGTGAATCGGTGCTTAGCCGTGAACGGGCGCGCCGTGAGGAGTCTTGGTTGATTCTGGAACAGGCGTTCCAGGATGTGCAACGGGTTGAGGGCGCGATTAACGGTCGGGTCAAGGGTGGTTACACCGTCGATCTTTCCGGCGCGATTGCCTTTTTGCCCAACAGCCAGGTGGATGTGCGTCCAACCAAGGACATTGGGCCCCTAATGGGCAAAATTCAGCCGTTCCAAATTTTGAAAATGGATCGCCGTCGCGGCAATATTGTGGTGTCACGCCGCGCGGTGTTGGAAGAATCCCGTGCAGAAAGCCGCAGCGAGATCATCAGTGGCCTGCGTGAGGGTCAAATTATGAACGGTACGGTGAAAAACATCACCAATTACGGCGCCTTTGTGGATCTGGGGGGCGTAGACGGCTTGGTGCACATCACCGACATCTCATGGCGCCGCATCAACCACCCGTCTGAGGTGCTGAGCATCGGCCAGCAGGTGGACGTGCAGGTGATCAAATACAACCAAGAAAACCAGCGCATCAGCCTTGGCATCAAACAGTTGGATTCCAACCCATGGGACAACATCGAATCCCGCTACGCCGCTGGCCAACGCTTGGAGGCCAAAATCACCAACCTGACCGACTACGGCGCCTTTGCGGAGCTTGAGCCAGGGATTGAGGGGTTGATTTATGTTTCCGAGCTCAGCTGGACCAAAAAAACCACCCCGCCCAACCGCTTGCTGACCATTGGCCAAACCATCGAGGTGATGATTTTGGACATCGATCTAACCAAACGCCGGATCAGCCTGGGCTACAAACAATGCCTAACCAATCCTTGGGAGCTTTATGCCGCCGAACATCAGGTTGGTGAGGTGCTGACCCTGCCGATCAAAAACATCACCGATTTCGGTTTGTTTGTTGAGGTGGCACCGGACATGGAGGGCATTATCCACCTGAACGACCTGACCTGGGATCGCAGCGGTGAGGAGTTGTTGAAGACTTTTGTTAAGGGCCAGGAAATTGAGGCCAAAATCTTGGAGATTGACCCCAGCAAAGAACGGGTGTCTCTGGGCATCAAACAGCTTTCTGAGCCTGTTGCTGGCGCAACCAGCGCGCCCCCATCAGCCCCCTCTGCTAAGTCCAGCAGCGGCGAACCGGTTGCCCCAGCCGCCAAGGTGGCCAAGCTGAAAAAGGGTGAGGTGGTAACCGCCGTCATTACCCAATTGACCGACGGTGGGGTTGAGGTGCGTTTTGCCGATAACCAAACAGGCTTCATCAAAAAGGCTGAATTGTCGCGCGAGAAATCCGAACAGCGGGTTGATCGTTTTGCGGTTGGCGAAAAACTTGACGCCCAGATCATCCAATATGATGCGACCGGCAAGAAAACCCAACTGTCGGTCAAACAGTTGGAATTGGATGAGGAGCGTAAGGCCCTGGAAGCCTATGGCACCACCGGCAGCGGCGCTAGCCTGGGTGACATTTTTGGCGCAGCTTTGAGCAAAGCCAAAGAGAAAAAGGCGGAAAAAACCGCTAAATTGGCTGATACATCCGGCACGGATGGTACAGGTGAATAATTCGGGTATTCCATTCGTTTTGTAACGCTGTACAAGGTTTTTTTAGATGGACGCTAAACCTGATTTGAACAATTTGACCAGATCGGAATTGGTGAAATTGCTGGCGGAGAAATTCGCCAGCAAAATCCCGCCGATCCGTGAGGCTGATTTGGATCAGGTGGTGCGTTTGGTTTTCGACCAAATGGGCAAGGCTCTCGTGGAGGGTCGTCGCATTGAAATTCGTGGTTTTGCAACCTTTAGCGTCAAACAACGGCAACCCCGTTTGGCGCGCAACCCACGCAGCGGCGAAAAGGTGCAAACGGGGGAGCGGAAAAGCATTGCCTTTGTGATGGGCAAGGAGCTTTTTGACCGGCTAAACCCGCCACCCAAATAAACCCGCAAATAAAACCCCAAGTAAAATTTAGAAATCCGACATGCTGTCTTCCGTGCCTAACCCAACCGATCTGGCCGCGGGTGTGGTCAAACTGTGCGGCATGACGCGGCTTGAGGATGTTAGGGCGGCCGCCATGGCTGGCGCTGACTGGATTGGCGTGATCATGGTGGCGGGCTCCAGCCGCTGCGTCTCCGCCCAACAGGCCGCCAGTTTGATGAGCGCTGCCCGTGAAAACAATCTGATCGGGGTGCTGGTGCTGGCGGATCCCTCCCCCGATCTTTTGGGCGCGTTGGTGCAACAGGTGCGTCCCGCCATGCTGCAGCTGCATGGCCAGGAATCACCCGCCCTGCTGGCGCAAATTCGCCAAACGACCTGCCTGAACATCCCGCTTTACCTGATCAAGGCGCTGACCGTGCAGGCCGATCTAACCGCGCAAGATCTTCAGGCCTATGGCGATGCCGCCGACTATCTGTTGTTGGATCGCAGCAAGCAGCCCCAGCCACCCACCGCCTATGATCCTATCACCTGGCTCCAGCAAAACCCCCTGCCCACCAATATCCGCTATTTGCTGGCTGGTGGGCTAAGTGCCGACAATGTGGCGAATCGGATTGCGGCGGCTCACAAATTGCACCCAGCATTTGGCGTGGATGTGGCCAGCGGGATTGAGGCCGATCCAGCCCGCCAGCCGGGCATCAAAGATCTGGCCATGATGCAAGCTTTTGTGCAAAATGCCCGCATGGCTTTTGCCGACTCACTTAAAAAACCAGATTGATTCATACCATGGGCTTGTTGGCCGATCATTTTACCAAACCAAAGGGCGATAACCCTGTTGCCAGAGGGTATCACAACCTGCCCGATGCCAATGGCCATTTTGGCCGCTACGGCGGGCGCTTTGTCGCCGAAACCCTGATGCCCTTGTTGCTGGAGTTGGAATCCGCCTATATGACGGCCCGCAGCCAGCCCGAATTTTGGTTGGAGCTTGAGGAGTTGCTAAGCCACTATGTTGGCCGCCCAAGCCCGCTGTACCACGCCAAGCGTTTTTCATCGCAGTTGGGGGGCGCGCAGGTTTGGTTTAAGCGGGATGAGCTGAACCACACCGGCGCGCACAAAATCAACCATTGTTTGGGGCAAATTCTGCTGGCCAAACGCATGGGCAAAACCCGCATTATCGCCGAAACCGGCGCGGGTCAGCATGGGGTGGCCACCGCCACGGTTGCCGCGCTGTTCGGCCTGCCCTGCACGGTCTATATGGGGGTTGAGGATGTGCGGCGGCAATCGCCCAATGTGTTCCGCATGCGCCTGCTGGGGGCTGAGGTGGTGCCGGTGACCAGCGGCACCATGACCCTGAAAGACGCGACGAATGAGGCCTTGCGCGATTGGGTGAACCATGTAGACGACACCTTTTACATTTTGGGATCGGTGGTTGGCCCCCACCCCTATCCGATGATGGTGCGCGATTTTCAAAGCATCATCGGGTTGGAGGCGCGCCAGCAGATTCTGGCGCAGGCTGGCCAACTGCCCGACATGGCGGTGGCCTGTGTTGGCGGGGGATCCAACGCCATGGGCTTGTTTTACGGCTTTCTTGAGGATGCGGCGGTGCAATTGATCGGGGTTGAGGCCGCGGGGCACGGCTTGGATCGTCAGCATGCCGCCACCTTAAGCGCGGGCAGCCCGGGCGTGTTGCACGGTACCTTTAGCTATTTGTTGCAGGATCCGAATGGCCAAATTGCTGAGGCGCACTCGATCTCCGCTGGCTTAGACTACCCGGGGGTTGGGCCCGAACATGCCTATCTGAAAGATCAAGGTCGGGTTGGCCATCGGGCGATCACCGATACCCAGGCGCTTGAGGCCTTTCAGTTTTGCGCCCGGACTGAGGGGATTTTGGCGGCCCTGGAACCCTCGCACGCGCTGGCCGCGGTGATGCAGTTGGCGCCCACCATGACCCCCGATCAGCATCTGGTGGTCAATCTTTGTGGGCGCGGCGACAAAGACATTTTCACCATTGCTGAGGCGTTGAAGGACAGCGTTGTCATGCCTGACATTCCAACCACCAGCAGCAAGCCGGCCCACGCGTCCATAACAGGGGCAGCGTCATGACCGCCAGCCCGCGTTTAACCCAATGTTTCCAGCGCACCCGCGCCAGTGGCCACAAGGCCTTGGTCGGATTTGTCAGCCTGGGCGATTATGGCGTGGATTTCAGCCGCCGCCTGCTCCCCACCCTGGCCGATGCCGGCTGCGATGTGATTGAGCTGGCGCTGCCGTTCAGCGATCCGATGGCCGATGGGCCGGTGTTGCAAGCCAGCTATGAACGGGCACTGCGGGGCGCAGCCCAACCGATCGACTTGGCCAGCCTGTTTGCGCTGGCTAAGGATTTTCGCAGCACCCATCCAGATACCCCCTTGGTGTTGTACAGCTATCTGAACCCGATTTTGCAGCATGGCATGGAACGTTTTGGCGCCGATGCGCTGGCGGCTGGAATCGACGGGCTGATTATCGTCGATTTGCCGGTTGAGGAGGCATCCTTGCTGGAGCCCTTGGCCAAACTGCCGCTGGATTTCGCGCAATTGGTCGCGCCGACCACGCCGGCTGACCGTCTGGCCAAACTGCTGACCCATCATCAGGGGTTGGTTTATGCGATTGCGGTGGCGGGCGTGACGGGGCAGAAAAGCGCCGATATGGCCAGCCTGCGCCCCTATTTGGATGCGGTTCGATCCTATACCAGCCAACCGGTGTTTGTTGGCTTTGGTATCAAAACCGCCGAACAGGCGGCCGCCCTGGCCGATACCAGCGCCGATGCGGTGGTGGTGGCCTCAGCCCTGATCAACAGCTATCACCAGGCCTTTGCGGCGGGGGATTCGGTTGAGCAAGCCTTGGCCAAAACCGCGGCGTTCGTGACCAGCCTGAAACAGGCCATTTAACCGAAATGAGGATTTCATGAGTTGGCTTACCACCATTATCCGCCCAAAAATCAGCGATAACGCGGTTAAATCTGAGGTTCCTGACAATTTGTGGCACAAGTGCCCCAGCTGCAGCAACATGATTTTTCACAAGGACCTGGCCGCCAATCTGCAGGTGTGTCACCACTGCCAACATCACCTGAGAATCGGCGCGGATGCACGGTTTAACCTGTTGTTTGATGAGGGGCAGTGGAACAAGGTGGAATTGCCCAAGGTGTGGGCGGATCCCTTGAAATTCAAGGACAAAAAACGCTATGCCGATCGCCTAAAGGAAACCCGTCATGCCAAAAACTTGCAGGAGGCGATTCAGGTGGCCATCGGCAAAATCGGTGGGGTTACCGGCGTCATCGCCGCCTTTGATTTCGATTTCATGGGCGGATCGATGGGCATGGCGGTGGGTGAGGGCTTGCTGGCTGCTGCCCGTCAGGCGGTGGCGCACAACGCGGCGTTGATCGCGATTCCCGCCAGCGGGGGCGCACGGATGCAGGAGGGGATTTTGTCGCTGATGCAACTGCCCCGCACCACCATCGCGGTGCAACAGGTGCGGGAGGCGCGGCTGCCCTATATCGTCATTCTCACCGATCCCACCACCGGCGGCGTCAGCGCCAGTTTCGCCATGTTGGGCGACATCACCATCGCCGAACCCAACGCGCTGATCTGTTTTGCGGGCCCACGGGTGATTGAGGAAACGATTCGTGAAAAATTGCCGGATGGCTTCCAACGCTCCGAATACCTGCTGCAGCATGGTATGGTCGATTTGGTGGTGCACCGCAAAGATCTGCGCACCCAACTTAGCAACCTGCTGCAGCTGATTATGTTGCCCAATCCCTTGCCCCAGCCCAAAAAACGGCTGGCTAGCTGACCGGCTGCCAGCGCTGCGGCGGGATCAGGGGGGGGATCGCCGCCAATTTGGCCATGTCTGTCTTTTCCAACCAAGGAATTTCGGCCAAAATCGGCACCTGCCCATACAGTTTCAGGGCTTGGCGATTCTCCCGCGGTTCATAGGCGCCGTTGACGATCAGCCCCAGAATCGGGATATGCCGTTGCCGCAATGCCTCCAGACTTAGCAAGGTGTGGTTCAGGGTGCCCAGGCTGCCGCGCACCACCAGCACCACCGGCATCTCAAGCGCCGCGATGAAATCGATCATAAAGGCATCGCGGTTCAGTGGCACCATCAGCCCCCCTGCCCCCTCAACCACCAAAGAGCCTGCATGCAACGGTCGTTTGGCCAACATGCTGGCCAAATCAATGGATACCCCCGCCCTTCTCGCGGCCTCATGCGGGGAAACCGGATCGTTCAAGCGGTAAGCGGATGTCACGATACGTGGCGTTGGCAGCGACCATCCCAAAAGTTGGGCAACGGTGCGGGCGTCATCATCCCCGCCACCATCCGCTTTAATACCCGTTTGCACTGGCTTCCAATAGCGGGCCTGCAACAGCTGTACCAACCATGCGGCCACCAGGGTTTTTCCCACATTGGTGTCGGTGCCGGTTACAAAAACATTCAGGGGGGATAGGCTTTGCATGCCACAGCTTACGGCAAAACTGACCGACCTAGCAAAAGCAAAATACCCACCCGCGGATATTGGGCGGTTTTTGATGAATATTGGCTGTTGTCGCCATCACATAACTGTGGTACAGCATAGCGTGTGTTTATTAAAATTTTGAAAGGTCTTTTTCTCATGCTAACAATGCGTAACATCATTGCTGGTTTAGCCTTGTCGCTTGTCATGGTTGGCTCGGCATCGGCTCAAACCGCTTACAACAAAGTGGTCGTGGACAAAAACGGTCAAAAGGTGGTGGATGCGCGCGATAATTGCGTTGTATCCTCTGGCCTGATTTCCCAGGATGAATGCAAGGGTGAAAAGCCTGTGGCAGCCGCTGCGCCTAAGGCTGCTGCGCCTAAGGCTGCTGCACCAGCACCTGTTGCGGTTGCTCCTAAACCGGCAGCGCCCGTGATTAAGGAAGAAAGCTTGGTGGTTGAGTTCCCCTTTGCGAAATACAGCCTGACCAAAACCGAAAAAGCCAAGCTGGACAGCTTGGCTGCACAACTGAAAGATGTCAAAGAAATCGATGACGTCAGCATTGTTGGTCACGCCGATGTTATTGGCAAGAAAGCGGCCAATCAGAAATTGTCTGAAAAGCGTGCCCATGCTGTTAGCAGCTATTTGAAATCTAAGGGTTACACCAAGGTGAAAAACGTGACCGTTGCTGGTTACGGTTCCGATAAGCCTGTGACCCATAACTGCAAACAAGCCAAAGGCGCCAAAAACCGCAAGGCTTACATTGCCTGCTTGGCACCAGATCGTCGGGTAAACATTGAACTGAACTACGTGAAATAGTTGGGGTTCAAGGTTAAAACGAATCAGGGGGGCACCGGTGGTGTCCCCCTTTTTTGTGCGCAAAAACGTTAAAGGATTGCAGGCTGAACCACCCGCTGCCACTCCGCGATCACATTGCTAAGCCGTTGCCGAACCGCCCCTGCAAACCCCTGCGCCCGCACCTCGTCACCACTGGGATAGGTGATTTGGCGGGAGAGGGAGACGATGGCGCCGGTTGGCTGGCCATTCGCATCTTTGGCAAATCCAGCCAAGGCATCGCCAAGACTTCCCCCCTGCGCGCCAACGCCTGGAATCAGAAACAATGCGCGTGGCATTAATGCGCGCAGCGCCGCTGCCTGGGGGGGATAGGTTGCGCCTACAACAGCACCAAGACCGCTAAAGCCGCTGTGTTGCCCCAGCAATGCCGCACCCGTACCCGCCAATTGCTTGGCCAGAACATGGTTCAGGGGTGATGGCGCGGTATTTGACGCTGGATCGCCCTGCGCCAGCAGCACATCCTGCCAATCGCCAGAGCCGGGGTTTGAGGTTTTGACCAACACGAACAGCCCCTTGCCCTGCCCCGCCGCTATCCCTATTAACGGTTCCAACGTATCGCCCCCCAAAAACGGGCTGACCGTTAGCGCATCGCTCACCAAATCTGATCCAACCGTTACACCGTTGGGCAGGCTACCCCCCAAATAATCGCCCCCTAAATAGGCAGACGCATAGGCCGCCGCGGTGCTGCCGATATCGCCGCGTTTGGCATCCATGATCACCAGCAGGCCAGCCTTTTTGGCCAAGGTCACCGCCTCAGCCAGCGCCAGCATGCCGGCCGTGCCGCAGGCCTCAAAAAAGGCCGCTTGGAATTTCACCACCGCCACCTGATCCCGAACCGCATCGATTACCGTGGCACAAAACGCCAGCAACGCCTGCTGAACGCTGCTTTGCTGTGCATCTTTGGGCCAAAACTGCGCCGGCATCAGCGAGAAATTGGGGTCAATCCCCACGCAGAGCGGATGACCAACGGCCGCCACCTTGGCCAGCAAACGGTCGCTAAAGGCGTTCATAACTGCTCAACCCCGGCAGGATCCTGGTGAATCAAAATTTCCGCTTGTGGGAACTGCTGGCGCAATTGCAACTCCAGCGCATCGGCCAGTTGGTGGGCTTGAAACAGCGACAAATTTCCATCCAGCTCCAAGTGCAACTGAATAAAGCGGTCGGGCCCAGCCATTCGTGTTTTCAGATCATGCCAACTCACAATGCCCGTCTGCTTGGTCAAGGTATCGATAATCAACTGTCGTTCCGCCTCAGGCAATTCACGATCCATCAACATATCAACCGCGCCGCGCCCAATATGCCAGGCGCTGCGCAACAACAGCAGGGAGATGGCCAATCCCAACACGCCATCCACCCACAACAGGCCGGTTTGTTGGGTAATCAACAGCGCCAACAACACCGCGATATTGATCAACAAATCCGATTGGTAATGCATCGAATCGGCCTTAAGCGCGATTGAATGGGTTTTTTGATAGACCCATTTTTGCAACGCCAGCAAGCCCAAAGTCAGAACAATGGCCAACAGCATCACCCCCATCCCAACATTGACATAGGCCAGCGGGGATGGCGCCGTCAGCTGATGCAACGCCTGTATCGCCACCAACACACTGGTACCCACCACAAAGCCGGCTTGTGACAGGGCGGCAATCGGCTCAGCCTTGCCATGACCAAAGCGGTGCTCCTGATCGGGCGGCGCCGCCGCCGCGCGAATCGCCCAAAAGGTAATGCCCGATGCCAACAAATCCAGCAGGGAATCGGCCAAGCTGGCCAGCATCCCCACCGAATCGGTCAGCATCCAGGTAACCAATTTGGCCAAAATTAAAGAACCCGCCACCCCAATGCTGGCCAGGCTTGAAAACCGCAGCAATCTTTGCCGTTCAGGCGCCGTAGCAGAAGGGAAAAGGCTTTTCGGGTGAGTATCCTTGGACATCGCCTTATCCTTCTAGAAGAAACAAAGGGGTATTCATTCGCTGGTGATTGCTGTAAAAATGGCTTAATGTAATAGGACTAGACTCGTTGTATCAATTTTCTTAAGGGATCATGGATTGCATCCACATTTACCCCGTTTTATCGTGCGTGACCATAGGAATTCCACGGCGGGCTTTGCCATCGCCCTGGTGTTGCTGACGATTGCGTTGATCGCGGTTATTCTGGGCGCATTGGCCGCCTCAACCCGCAATGTGTACAATTCCAGGGGCAATGAAAAAGATCGGGGGCAGGCCGCCAGCGTTAACGCCACCGCCAAAAGCATCGAAAATCAGATTGTTAGCCACATTGGCGGCACCGGCATTAAGGGCTATCAATTGCACGCTATTCGCAGTGGATCCACGGCGCAATTAAATGCCGACGGCAATCTTTGGCGCCCAGCTGGCAATATTAATCCACCAGCTGTGCTGACCGATGCCTATGAGGGAACCGCCTGTACCACCGCCAACCAAAACAAGGATAATGATCTGGATGGCTGCACCTGGTATCTAACCGCTTTGGATATGGGGTTAGGAAAGCCCGCTCCAACCACGGGCGCAACCTTGGCTGAGGCTGAGATAGCTGTCTACACCTTTCCCTTAAAGCTATTTTATTGCCAACAGTTAAACCACAACTTGTTGTCAAGCTCTCTGGATCAGACCCCATCTCCTGTCTTCAATCCCATGCAATGGAATCATTTAATCGCGCCAACAACGGCCAACCCGCGTTTTGCCAATCTTACCAGCATTGGCACCAGCACCACCACCACCACGCCGGCGGCCATTGCCTGTAGCAATACTGCTTGCGCGACACCCTTGGCTCAGCCACCAACCATCAACGGTTCGCCGCGCAACGAATTCTGCGGCACTGGCAACAACCTGGGCAACAACCTGGGCAACAACCTGAATATTTATGCGAAAGTGGTGTTGGTGCAATGATCAGTCAGAAAAATTTTTCAAAACAAAAACGCAACGCCGGCTTTGGCTTGGCCATCGTTTTGCTGGCCATTGTTTTGATTGGGGTGATCAGCGCCTTTATCGCCCAAAGCTTTGAGCCTAGCGAAAGTTTGGAGGATAAGGAGGGGGCAAAATTGGATGCCTCCAACATCGTTACAGGCGGCCAAACTTTTGAGAGCCAAGTCGGAACCTATATCGCCACCAATGGCTTAAAGGGGTATCAATTGTTCGCGGTGCGTGCCACCAGTCAAACCAGCGTCAACAATCTGTGGCGGCCAGCCGGCGGGTTGGTTCCCCCAAAGGTGCCAACCAACGCCTATGTTTTTCCTGCTTGCAGCAGCGGTTCGACCAACAACCCCACCAACGACAGCGATTTGGGGTCGGCCAGCGGGCATGGTGATGGCTGTGCCTGGTATTTAACCAGGGTCAACATGGGCATTGGCAAAAACAAATTGCAGGGTCCCACTGACCAATGGACAGGGTCAGCGCTGACCAATGATTTGGTCGCCTATAGCTTTCCGTTGCGACTGGTGGTTTGCCAACAAATCAACAACCTCTTGTATAACGTCTCGCTTGACGACACACCGGTGAGCATGGTGGCCACAACGCTGTGGGGCAAACTCGCGGCCAGCGATAACACCAAGGTTTGGGCGCCTGTCATTGCCCTATCTGGCAATGCCCGAACCACAACCAACAGCACGGAATTCGCGCAGAGTGGTATTTATGACACCAGTGGCGGCAGCTCGGTCGCAGGCCTGCCGGTGATTGGCGGTGAGGGCAGAACTGAGGGATGCGGAAATGGCTCGCTCGGCGGCAGTGGTGCCAATATCTACACCTATTACAAGGTGGTATTGACCCAGTAAGCTTTTGTTTAGCGCGTTTTCGTTCTAGAGCGTTTTCGCTTTAGTCCTACACTAGGAAGGCAAGGCGAAGCGCGCGGAGCGTATACTACATACGTGAGCACGGTGAGTCCGTAGCCTGACGACGTGTAGGGCTAAATGGGAAATGCTCTAGCTGTCGCCCAGACAGATACCCAGCCCACGCGCCGTCATCACCTCGATCCCATGGACGTCAGCGGCGCGGGTTTTGCCGGCCACATCGGCCATCGGCACATCAATCACCGTTTCGCCCGACCAGGCCACCATGCGGTCGAACTTACCCTGATGGATCAGATCCACCGCGCGCACCCCAAAAGCTGAGGCGATTAAACGGTCTTGCGGGCTGGGTTGGCCGCCGCGCTGCACATGCCCCAAAACCGTGACGCGGGTTTCCGCGCCGGTTAGCTCAGACAGATTATGCCCCAGATAATGCCCCACCCCGCCGTAGCGGGATTGCCCACCGTGATAACTCATGGTCAGGGATTCGCCATTTTCGGTTTTTACCGCCTCAGCCACCACCATCAGGGCAAAATTGCGGCCTGCCTTGCGAATGCTCTCAACCTTTGCGGCGATATATTTCAGCTTATAGGCAATTTCGGGAATCAAAATAATATCGGCGCCACCAGCAATGCCCGCTGCTAGGGCGATACGACCCGCATCCCTGCCCATCACCTCAAGAATCATTAGGCGGCTGTGGCTGGCTGCCGTTGGTTGCAGCCTGTCCAACGCCTCAGTCGCCACCTGCACCGCGGTATCAAAACCGATTGAGGTGTCGGTCAGCACCATATCGTTATCAATGGTTTTGGGAATCGCCACCATCGGGATGTTGCCCTGAACCAGCAGGCGTCGCAGCAGCGCCAGGCTGCCGTCGCCGCCAATGCCGATCACGCCACGCAAGCCCAGCTTGTGGTAGTTGGCGATCACCTCAGCCGAACGATCAACCTTGCTGCCATCCGGCATGGGAAAACAAAAGGGATTGCCGGTGTTGATGGCGCCCAAAATCGTGCCCCCCTCCCGCAGGAAACTGGCGGGCATGGTGGCGCTGGACAGGGGAATCAGCTGCGGAACATCTCCCATCAAGCCCTGCGTCGCATTCTTAATCCCCACCACCTCCCAGCCATAGGTGTTTTCCGCGTGCAACACCACCGCGCGAATTGCGGCATTTAGCCCCGCACAATCCCCACCGCTGGTCATAATGCCAATTTTATTGCTCATTTTCTCTATCCCTCAACAAAATCTAACAAATCATAAATGTTAACCAACCTTGGCAATCCGCATGATGTTGGTGGCCCCAGACTGACCAAAGGGAACCCCAGCGGTGATGACAATGTTGTCTCCCTTGCCTGCCAAGGCGGTCTCCGCAGCCAAGGTTTTGGCTTTGGTCACCATTTCATCAAAATTATGAATATCTTCGGTGACATGCGGGTGGATGCCCCACACCACGGCCAGCTGACGGGCGGTTAACACTTTGGGCGTCAGGCTGAGGATCAGCGAGTGCGGGCGTTCCCGCGCCATGCTTAGCGCCGTTTTGCCACTGCTGGTAAAGGTCACGATCAGGCTGGCCGCAACCGTTTCCGCCGCCTTGCAGGCCGCCACCGTGATCGCATCGGTTACATCGGTCGAAGGCTCCCCATGCACCGCGTCCAAAATCGGGCGGTACAACACATCACGCTCAACCGTTTCGATGATGCGGTTCATCATCGCCACCGATTCCACCGGAAAATCGCCGCTGGCGCTTTCGGCCGACAGCATCACCGCATCCGCCCCATCATAAATCGCGGTTGCGACATCTGAGGCCTCAGCCCGTGTCGGTGCCGGATTGCTAACCATCGAGTCCAGCATTTGGGTGGCCACCACCACCGGCTTGCCAGCCTGACGGCAGGCGCGCACAATGCGTTTTTGCAGGCTGGGCACCTGCTCCGGCGGCAGCTCAACCCCCAAATCGCCGCGCGCCACCATCACCCCATCGGCCAGCTCAATCAACTGATCTAGGCAATCCATCGCTGAGGGTTTTTCCAGTTTGACCATCAATTTCAGCTTATCGCCCGCCAACGCCCGCGCCTCAACCACATCCTCAGGCCGCTGCACAAAAGACAGCGCCACCCAATCGATGTCGAGGGTTAAGCCAAAGGCCAAATCCAAGCGATCTTTGGCGGTAATCGCCGGCAGCGGCAAAATGGCGCCCGGCACGTTCAGCCCCTTGCGGTTGGAAAGCTCGCTGCCCGCCGTGACCACCGTGTCGGCGTAGTCCGCGCCGTGTTCCTCAACCCTAAGACGCACCTTGCCGTCATCCAACAGCAGCTCAAGCCCCGGATGCATCACCGCAAACACCTCAGGGTGCGGCAGGGTGACGCCCTGTTCATTGCCATCGAACTGGTTCAGATGCAGGCGGAATTTCTGCCCAAGTTTTAGGGCGATCTTGCCGGCCGTGAAGGTTCCGACCCGCAGTTTGGGGCCCTGCAGATCCAACAGCACCCCGATCGGCCGACGCAGTTTTTTCTCAACCGTGCGGATCAGTTCCAACCGCGCCGCATGATCGGCATGCGCGCCGTGGCTGAAGTTCAAGCGGAACACATCCGCGCCAGCCAAGGCCAACTGCTCAATGACTTCAATCGTGCCGCTGGCGGGCCCTAGTGTTGCAACAATCTTGCTGTGACGTTGACGGCGCAGGGGATTGGGCAGCGGGGGCAGCAAAACATTTGACATGGAAAGTCCTTACAAAAACTTTAAAAATCCCAACAATTGACCCAATCTATATGCCGCGAGATTACAGATTTGGTCAACGCTTTGCATCAACAAAAGTTGCAAGAATTTTGGTGCAGGACTAGGCTGGCATCATGACTTTTAACCAATCCGTTGCCATCCTTGGCTTAGACCCTGGTTTGCGCCATACCGGCTGGGCGGTGTTGACGGCGGGAACAGATGCCAAACCCATCCTGCTTAGCAGCGGCGTGGTGCATGTTCCGGTTGGCAACCAATCGATGGCGCAGCGGTTGGCAGGGCTGTTTAGCGCCCTAACCGAGCTGCTTAGCCCCCTGACGCTGACCTCAGCCGCGGTTGAGGAGGTGTTTGTGAACAAAAACCCCAAAAGCTCGCTAACCCTTGGCATGGCGCGCGGCGTGGTGATGCTGGCGCCCGCGCTGTTGGGCATTCCGGTGCATGAATACCCGGCCAATTTGGTCAAAAAATGCCTAAGCGGCTTTGGCCATGCCGACAAGGCGCAGATGCAGCACATGCTGCCGTTGTTGATCGAAAACGCGCACAATCTGCCCAGTGATGCCGCGGATGCAGCCGCCGTTGCCCTGTGCCACTGGCAGCACCAACAGTTTTTTGGCTTGCCCAAGCTTAACTAGGCCGCACCTGCACATACTGCACCACTTTCTTAACGCCAGAGGTGCCCCTGGCGATGGTTAGCATCTTATCCAGCTCAGATTGCGATTCGGCGGTTCCCAAAAGATAAACAACGCCATTATAGGTTTTGACGAAGAAGTTCAGGTTGTTGATGCCTTTGGAAAAGGTGGCGTTGGCATCAATTTCGGTGGAAATCCAACGGTCTTTGGCGTAATCACGAGTTCCTTGGCCTGGCCCCACCTCAAGCACGTTAAAAACATTTTGTACCCCTGGCGCTGACCAAGCAATCTCCTCAGCCTTAGCGCGCGCACCCTCATCCGGGACGCTGCCGTTCATCAGCACCTGACCCTTGTACACGGTAAGATCGACCTGGTTGAACAAATCGACATTGTGTTTGTAAAGACGGCTGCTGATATCGGCCTGAATACCGTTATCATCAATTTTGGTGCCCAAACCGCGATCTGAGGCCAAGCCCATGCCCGCGCTGGTTCCGCCCGCCAAAATGACTGGCACACAACCGCTTAGCGTCGTTGCGGCTAAGCCCGCCAGCACCAGTAAAGTCATCGCAGCCTTGGGGCGCGCAACGGATGAGCGGTGGAATATTTTTGTCATGGTGAAAACCCTTCTACCACGCATTATGCACAAATCGGGGACGTTGCCAAGGCGCAAGCGCCAGCAGGGAAAAGCAACAGGGGCTGCTGGGGCTTAAGTGCTTTTGCGCCAAAAACCAAAGCCCCGCGCGGCTAAGCCGCTGTTGTTGGGCGGGGGTTAACGACAACAAAGCCGCACGGCTGGTTTTTCGGTACTTGACCTCAACAAAATGCCAAACCCCACGCCGCCGCATCACCAAATCAATCTCGCCCAGTGGGGTGCGGCAGTGGCGTTGCACCAGGCGGTAGCCCTGCCAATACAGCCAGAAAATGGCGAAATGCTCCGCCCATTGACCGCGCCGCCAATGACGCCGTTTTTCTGTTTTGGTGGGGTGTTTGGGGGATGCTTGCCGCGGTGCAGGGCTAGCGGTATGATGGGCAATATTTTTCAAGGGATCAGGGTTCATGGCGATGATTTTGGGACAAGGCAAAAAAACTGGCAATAGGCTTTGGTTGGCGGTCGGCGTTTTGGCCTTAGCCTTGGCCGGCTGCACCACCGCCAATTTTAACGGCAATTCATGGTTTGAGGGCGAGAAGAAAACGGCCGCCAAAGCCCCGCCCGCTAAGCCCAACACAACAGCTACAAAAAGCGCATCGGCCACTGCCAGCAAAGCTCCGCCGACCCGATCTACCCCCGCCCAGGCGAATATCGTGGCCGCCATGCTGTTGCCCCTGTCTGGCAAGGATGCGGCGCTTGGTGCCGCGATGCAGCAATCGGCGGAATTTGCCCTGTTTGATGGCCGCGCCCGCAATTTAAGCCTGAATTTCTACGACACCGGCGACAATCCCACCACCGCCAGCCGCGCGATGGCGCAGGCGTTGAAAAACGATCCCAAACCGGTGGTGATCTTGGGCCCCCTGTACAGCAGCAGCGTTTCAGCGATTCAGGATGCGGCGCGCACCGCCAATATTCCGGTGGTCAGCTTTTCCAACAACCCCGCCGTGGCCAACCGCAACACCTATGTCTTGGGGTTTGGCCCCGATGCGATGATGGGCAGCGTGGTGCGCTTTGCGTCCGCGCAGGGGATTCGTGATATCAAGGCGATCGGCCGCAGCGATGCCTATGGCCAAAAACTGGCGGAGCTGCTGCAGGCTGAGGGGCGGCGGGGCGGCCTGCTGGTTAGCCAGGTTGAGCTGTACGGCGGCAATGGCGTGTCGCTGGCTGAGGCGGTTGGCAAGCTGAAACCCAGCCCTGGCGTGGCACGCAGCGCGGTGATGCTGTTTGACAGCGGCGCCGAATTGCAAAACGTCACCCGCCAAATCCAGCTGCAGGCCGATTGGCCGGCCACGAAGTTTCAGCTGCTGGGCACCCAGGATTGGGCGTTGGATGACCTGGCCAGCAACCCGGTGCTGCAGGGCGCCTGGTACCCCGCGCCTGACTTAGAAAAACGGCAGGCCTTTGAACGCCGCTATCAGGGCGTCTACGGCATCCCCCCCCCTGCCCTGGCCAGCCTGGCCTATGACAGCGTCGCGCTGGCCGGCAAATTGGCGGAACTGGCGCCGCAAGACAGCCGTGCCACCAACGCCCTGCTGACCGAACCGGCTGGATATGTGGGGCTAAGCGGCCTGTTTCGGCTTGATGCCAACGGGCTTAGCCAACGCGGCTATGCGATCATGCAGGTGGCATCCCCATCGCCGCGCCTGATTGCCGCCCCGCCCACCAGCTTTGCGCCAACCCCGCAATTTTAGGCTCCCCTCTTAATTCCCCTCCCTCGGAGGGGTGCCCGAAGGGCGGGGTGGTCCTTGTAAAAAATTATTCAAAAACATGGTGTTATCCGCCGTACATCAAGCCCCGCAAGAACCACCCCGTCAGGCTTCGCCTGCCACCCCTCCGCAAGAGGGGAATTAAGAAGAGGGCAGGTTTAAATACAAGCGGCCGGCCGGCACATCCACCCGTTCGACCCAGGCCTTGCTGAACGGCACCGGCATTTCCAACAGGGTTTTCAGGCGCGGGTCGGTGCGCGCCGCATCTGTCCAGCCAATGGTTAACAGATCGCCAGCGCCATAGTTTTCCACCGCCTGCACCGTTCCCAACACCAGCTCTGGCTGGCTGGTTGAAGCGGCATCAAAGACTTGCAGGCCGATCAGATCCGCCAAATAGTAGTCGTCGGGATCGTCAGCCGCCGCCAGCTGATCGCGGGTGACGTAAATCCATTGGCCATTTAACGCCTCGGCCGCGGTGCGATCCGTAATCCCAGCGCAAAAAGCCAGCAACAGATCGCCCGCCTGCCAGCCAAAGGGCTGCAGCTCCACCACCGAACCATCGGCGTTCAACAGGGGGTTGTAGTCCAGCAGCTGATCCGGCGGGCTGGTGTGGCTTTTGATTTTCAGGCATCCCCTGACCCCATGCGGGCGCAAAATCTGCGCAACCTCAATCAGTTTTGGCGCAATAAGCTGGGTGTCAGGGACCTTAGCCAACAAGCAGAACCTTAGGCATTAGAAATGGTAACCCACGTTCACGCCCGCGCCATAACGGATATTCTGCAGACGGCTGCTGCCGCCTTCTATGTTGTTACCCGACACATCAACGGCACTGGCATCACCTGTGCCGTACATCACCTTATAGTTGCCGGAAACCCCGATATCCCAGGCATCGGTTACGGCGTAGTTCAAGCTTAGATCAACTTCACCGCCAACACCACGGCCACCATCCAAGAAATTGGGGGTGGGGCCCAAGTCGCTGCGTACATAGTTGTTCAGTCCCATGATCTTATGGGATGGATTAATTTTGAATAATTCGGGTTGTTGCTGATAGATTTGGATGAGTTTGTCATAGGGACTGATAAATTTCAAGGACTTAAGTTTTTTCTGGTGATTGTAGTACAGCAGGAAGGTCATCAAATGGGCTTTCAGCTGTTGCGGTGAGTCATAGTGATATGTCTTAGTCGTATGATTTTTAAGCATTTTATTGGTGATTTCGACCTGGCCATTGGTCCAAGGATGCCGAAATTGGGTCAGCCGGTGTTCGATCTTTTCGGCCGCACATAACGCATCAAACGGGTGGATTTTGTCGGTCGGTTTTAAG
>JBIJBF010000032.1:0-7518 GCA_044345375.1 Alphaproteobacteria bacterium | reverse complement strand
CATGACGCGGCTTTTTTAGGGGCAGCGGTTTGCAGCACTTGCAGGGCAACCAATTTGTCGTCAAAGGGTTGGGTGATGCCGTTCACCAATTGCCCCTGCTCATGCCCCTTACCCGCGATGACCAGGCTGTCGCCGGCATTTAGTTGCCCGATGGCGTGGCGGATGGCGTTGGCGCGATCGCCCATCTCAAGGCCATTGGGACAGGCGGCTAAGATCGCGGCGCGGATGGTCGCCGCATCCTCAAACCGTGGGTTGTCATCGGTCACGGTCACCACATCGGCCATACGTGCGGCGATCGCGCCCATCAGCGGGCGTTTGGTGGTGTCGCGGTTGCCGCCGCAGCCAAACAGCACATGCAATTTGCCGCTGGTATGCTGGCGCACGCTGGACAGGATATTTTCCAACGCATCGGGGGTGTGGGCATAGTCGACGATCACCGCGGCCTGATGGTCAGGATGGTGGCCAATCAGTTCGGCGCGCCCCGCCACGCCGTGCAGGCTGCCCAAATGCGGCAGAATTTGCTCAATGCGGTAACCGCTGGCCATTACCACCCCCACCGCGCCCAGCAGGTTGTAGAGCTGGAACTGGCCGATCAACGGCAGCTGGATTTGATGCCGTTGCCCCCCCACCTGCAGCCCCGCTGTTTGCCCGCTAAGGGTGGCCTGCCAATCCACAAAACGCAGATCGGCGGCTGGGTTTTGGCCAAAGGTGATCAGCCGGTGGCCGCGTTGGCGGCAAATCGCCAGAACCTGTTCGCCATGCGGGGTGTCGGTATTGATCACCGCGGTCGCCTGTTGGGGCAACAACGTGGCAAACAGGCGCAGCTTGGCGGCAAAATAGGCCTCCATCGTGCCGTGGTAGTTCAAATGATCCTGGGTCAGGTTGGTGAAAACCGCGGCCTGCAGGGCGACCGCATCCGATCGGTGCTGCGCCACCCCCTCACTCCCCGCCTCCAAAATCGCATGTTGCACCCCGCGCTTGGCCAAGGCGGCCAGCATTTGGTGCAGCGGCAAAGGGTCAGGGGTGGTTAGGGAGGGCAGGGGGGGCAGGTCAGCATTATCGCTTTCCGCATCCCCCAGTTTGACCCCAAGCGTGCCTAGGCTGGCGGCTGGGTTGCCCAGCTTCTGCCACAGCTGGCGGGCGAATTCGGCGGTTGAGGTTTTGCCGTTGGTGCCGGTAACCGCGGCCATAAAGGCGGGTTGCTCTGGATAGAAAAAACCGGCCAGCCTGGCCAGGGCTTGGCGCGGGTTGGGATGGCGGATGCAGGCGATGGTGGCGGCTAGGGCCGGATCCAGCGCCGCAAAATCGCTGGCCAGAATCGCCACCGCGCCGTTTTCCACCGCATCTTTGGCAAAGCTAAGCCCATCCAGTTTGGTACCCTGCGCCGCGATAAACAGATCGCCTGGCTGCACCTGCCGCGAATCAATCGCCACCCCGCTTACCATCGTCTCATGATGGCCAAAAGGCGGGGTATCAGCGATCGTCAGCAGGGTTGAAAGTGGCCAACTGCGCTTTGGGGGATGCATTGCTGGGGGGATTGGCATCGGCATAACCGTTATGTTCAGGTATGGTGTTGGTGGGCAGGGTCAGGGCGGTTTGAATCGATGGATCGTTTTCATCCACCGGCATCAGGTTTAACAGGGGGGCGGCGCGGCGGACGATGTTGTGCACCACCGGCGCTGCGGCCAGCCCGCCGGTGGGGGTATCACGCAACCCCTCCTGCGCCTTTGGCTCGTCAATCATCACCAGCACGGCGTAGCGTGGGTCGTTGATTGGAAAGGCGGCGACAAACGAGGCCAACACCGCTTGGGCTGCGTAGCCGCCGCCATGGCTTTTCTCCGCGGTGCCGGTTTTGCCGCCAATCGGGATGCCGGTAACCTTGGCGCGTTGGCCAGTGCCATCGGTCACCACCGCGTACATCATCTTGCGCATCGCGGCCGATGTTTGGGCGGAAACAATTTGGTGCTCCGGAATCTCCTGTCCCTCAGCCGTTTTCAGCAGGGTGGGGGGGTGATAGCTGCCGCCATTAACCAGGGCCGAAACGCCGCTGACCAGCTGCAACGGGCTAACCGCAATGCCGTGGCCGTAGGAGGCGGTCACCATGTTCAGATCACGCCAATCCTTGGGGAACATCGGTTGCCCTACCTCAGAAAGCTCCAATTTCGGTTTTTCCAAAAAGCCAAGATTTTTGAAGAATTGCTTTTGATTGTCGCGGCCAACCGCCATGGCG
The DNA here is from genome assembly GCA_044345375.1 of Alphaproteobacteria bacterium. Lineage (GTDB taxonomy): Bacteria > Pseudomonadota > Alphaproteobacteria > CAISOG01 > CAISOG01 > CAISOG01. Next base: position 5,288 of record JBIJBF010000032.1, on the reverse strand, counting down.
ATCCGCGCCGCGCCGATGTTTGAGGAGTACATCAAAACCTCAGGCAGGCTTAGCCAGCGATGCTTGCCATGAAAATCGCTGATGGTGAAGCGGCCAAAACGCATGGATTCGCTGGCGTCCACGGTATCACTAAGTTTGAATTGTCCGGTATCCAAACCTGACGCCAGGGTGAACAGCTTAAAGGTTGAGCCCATTTCGTAAACGCCCAGCGTCGCCCTATTAAACAAAGCCTCCTTAAGATTTTCACGCGGGCTAAGCGGGCTGGCAGTGCCGTTTGTTGGTAATGCCTCCCCCCCATTGTTCGGATCATAATCGGGCAGCGACACCATGCTGATCACCTCGCCACTATGTACATCCATCACCAATCCGGTGCCGCCCAGCGCGTTATAGGCCTGCACCGCCTTAACCAGCTCATCCCGAACCACATGCTGCAGGCGGATATCCACCGATAGCTGGGCGTTTTGTCCAGCTGCCAAGCTTTTGTTCAGGCTGCGCTCAGCCCCAGCAACCCCCTGGTTGTCGATATCGGTCATGCCAATTAGATGCGCGGTATCGTTGGCAAAGGGATAGGTGCGCCGCGCATCGGCCTGAAAATACAGGCCGGGCAGCCCCAATTTGTTGACCGCATAAATTTCCTGCGGCGTCAGGTGGCGGGCAACCCAGACAAAGCCTTTGCCATCTTTCAGGCGGTGCTTGATGGTTTCTGGCTTCATTTGTGGCAAAACCGCCGCCAATTTGGCCACCATCGTGTCAACATTGTGAATATGTTTGGGGTTGGCGTACAGGGATGAGGTTTCCAAATTGGTGGCCAGCACCAAGCCGTTGCGATCCAAAATTTCGCCGCGTTGCTGAACCGGTGCCGCCACCGCCGCGACCTCCGCATCGTCGGTCTTGTTAAAGACCATCAGGTCAACCAGACGCAAGGCGATCAAGAAAAAGGCGGCCAAGCAGCCGATCGACAAAAGCCTTAACCGTCCCTGCACGATGCGTTGACCCAACCCCAAAGTGTCTGCTCCATGAACATTGATGCCCCTTCCTCTATGGGTATCGTTGCGGGGGCAAACGGTCAACTGCCAAGAACGGCCGTTGTGCCATAAATTGCGGCAAAATTTTTCAAAGGCTGTCTGGTGCTTCATTGTTTTTTATTAACCCCTGAACCCAAACCATTTGCAGGAGTTTCTTGTGTGTTTTTTGACTTTTGATCATCGCTGACATACGCCCCATTGTTGTTGGCGGGGACGGCGTGAACCGGTGCGTTGTCGTTAGCCGGCTTAGCCGTGGTTGGATTGGTATCCGCCTTGTTGGCCAATGTTGCGCCATCAACTACCAGCGGTGCCTGCTCAAGCCGGTTGTTCACCTCACCCCAATCAACGATTTGGTCGGCGGTGGGCGGCTGCAGGGTCAGGAATTTGTCGTTCAGCCGTTGGATATAATCGGGGCGGCTTAAATAGGTCCATTCGGTTTGCAACACCTTGCCGCGCTCGTTCAGATCGTTCATTTCGGTCTCCATTTGGGTGACCTGTCGCTTTAAATCGCTGACCTGATATTTAATGATAAACAAGGCAATCACCGCGATCACCGGCAGCACGAACCAGCCGGTGTTTTGGGTGGCGGAGAATTTTGGGCTTTGGGCGGCAAACGAAAAGGGCACAGCAATATCCTTGTTCTAAGAAGACAATATCAGGCGGGCGGCGCGCAATTTGGCGGATCGGGCGCGGGGGTTGGCCGCCACCTCAGCCTCAGTCGGCACCACCGGCTTGCGGGTTAGGGTTTCAAAACAGGCACCACCAGCCGTCAAAGCGCTGCGATGATTCAGCAGAAATTGCTTGACGATGCGATCCTCCAGCGAATGAAAACTGACCACCACCAGCCGCCCCAGGGGGCGCAGCAGTTGCAGCGATTGTGCCAGCGCGCGTTCCAGCCGCCGCAGCTCATCATTCACAAAAATGCGCAACGCCTGAAAACAGCGGGTGGCGGGGTGGATCTTGTCGCCCCCTCCCTTCTTGCTGAGATAGCCGATGGTGGATGCGATCAGTTCAGCCAGTTGGCGGGTGGTGGTTAGGTGTTGTTGCTGGCGACGCTCAACCACCTTGCGGGCGATGCGGCGCGAAAAACGCTCGTCCCCATACACATAAAAGATGTTGGCCAAATCGGCCTCGCTATAAGTATTGACCACCTCCTCAGCGCTAAGGCCAGCCTTGGCAAAGCGCATATCCAGTGGGCCATCCTGCGCAAAGGCAAAGCCGCATGCGCCGTCGTCCAGCTGGAATGAGGAGAGCCCCAGGTCAAACACCACCCCATCCAGCGTCCGCCCAGCAAAATTGGCGGCAGCCAGCTGTTCGGGCATCTCATCAAAGAAGCCTTGAAAATACTGCAGACGCTGCGCCCCCACTTCAGCCTGCAAAGCGGTGGCGCGGGCAAAAGCGGCGGGATCGGCGTCGCAGGCCAGCACGGTGGTGCCTGGCACGGCCAGAATGCCGCGGCTGTAGCCCCCACCGCCAAAGGTTGTGTCCAGAATGGTTTCGCCCGCCTGCGGTGCCAGATATTGCAACACCTCAGGCAGCATGACGGGGGTGTGGTTAAGGGTTGGGATGTTGTTGTTTGGACTGCTCATCACGATGCCGCTCCCGTGGTTGCGGGGGGCGTGGCCATGCCGCCCGCGTTCAGGCCTGCCAAGCTCATTTTTTGTGCCTTGGCCAGCTGGCGTGCCTTGGCAACATGCGCCTCAAACGCGGCGGGGTTCCAGATTTGAAAGGTTGCGCCCTGGCCAACAAAAACCGCCTCCTCCTCCAACCCGGCATGGCTGCGCAGCCGTTCCGACAGCACGATGCGGCCATCGCCATCAAAACTCAGCGCCTCAGCGTCCGCAAAAATGCTGGTGGCCAGCTGTTCCTGCTCATCCGAAAAGGCGGCCAGCTGATCCAACCGCTGGCTAAGCTGCTGCATCCGCGCCATCCCGCACCCCTCCAACGCCTGATGGCGGTAGGATCGGAACAGCACCACCCCCTGAAAACCATCACCGGCCAGAGCGCCACGAAAGATCGATGGCACCGACACGCGCGCCTTTTTATCGATCCGGTTATGAAAAGTGGAAAGGAACATAGGCCCCAACAGAATGACGAGGAGGGAGGGATTTGGGGAGTGGATAACATTTGGTGGTATTTCATGGGATATCATGGAAAATCACGGGATGTCAAGCCCAAAACCCCCACTAACCCTGGTTTTCACGAAAAATTCACCGGCTTTGCTGGGCGCGAACAGCCTGTGGATAACCCTGCGGATAAAGGTTGGTGGGGGGGTTCTATGGGGAGTGGAGTGAACGCTTATGCCATCACTCCCTCCTTCATTTTAGGTTACGCAAGCGCCCTAAAGATTGCGCTTGCATTTATGTTTAGGCTGTGCATATTAAATGGATAGTTTTTTAACGTTAACCTTTAGGAACAGGCGATGGCTGGTGCATATGGTTACGTAGTTGTGTCAACAGAGTTGGGGGAGTTTTGGGCTCAGGTTGCTAAGGTTGCTTCGGAATTCAAAGAATATTGCCTGGACGCTGTGGATCAGGGGAAGGTGTCATTTGACCAGAGTGATTTGCCAATACCTTCCTCAATAATAGAGCGCTTTGCCATAAGTGCAGGCCTTGACCAAACAATGTCTGAGCGTCTTTTGGGTTTGGCACGAGACTTTGTAGGGTGTGGAGGAATGCGTAGCGAGCGCTTTGCCCTAAGTACAGGCCTTGGCCAAACAGAGCCTGAGCGTCTTTTGATTTTGACACGAGACCGTGCACGTGTTTAGAGGAATGGTTAGCAAGTAATCCCCCCCGCTTGCGCAGGTTGGGGTTCTGTGCTGAATAGAATCAGGATCAAACCCCGCAAACATTCGCCAGCAACCATGGACTACAGCCAGCTTAGCTACCGCCAGATCACGCGCCGCCGCAGCCGTCAGTTGACGGTGGGGCAGGGGCCGGGGCGCGTGCTGGTGGGCGGGGATGCGCCGATCAGCGTGCAATCGATGACCAACAGCCTGACCCATGACGTGCCGGCCACGGTGGCGCAGGTGCTGGCCTTGGCTGAGGCGGGGGCGGATTTGGTGCGGGTTTCCTGCCCCGATGAGGCCTCAACCGCTGCCCTATCCGCCATTGTCGCCGCCTCACCCGTGCCGATCGTCGCCGACATTCATTTTCACTACAAACGGGCGATTGAGGCGGCCAGGGCTGGCGCGGCCTGTTTGCGCATCAACCCGGGCAATATCGGCGATGCCGCGCGGGTGCGTGAGGTGGTGCAAGCCGCCAAGGATCACGGCTGCGTGATGCGCATCGGGGTCAACGCCGGCAGTTTGGAGGAGCGGTTGTTGCAGAAATACGGCCTGCCATCGCCCGAAGCCTTGGTGGAAAGCGCGCTGCACCACGCCAAGATTCTTGAGGATCACGACTTTTTTGACTTTAAAATCAGCGTTAAGGCCTCTGACGTGTTTTTGGCGGTGGCGGCCTATCGCCAATTAGCGGCGGCCTGCGATTACCCTTTGCATTTGGGCATTACCGAGGCGGGCGCGTTGCGCAGCGGCACGGTGAAATCCTCGATCGGCCTTGGCTTGTTGCTAAGCGAGGGCATCGGCGACACCATCCGCGTTTCCCTGTCGGCCGACCCGGTTGAGGAGGTGCGGGTGGGGTGGGACATCCTGCGCGCCCTTAGCCTGCGTCACCGCGGCGTCAACATCATTTCCTGCCCCAGCTGTGCCCGCCAGCAGTTCGACGTGATCAAAACGGTGACGGCGTTGGAGCAGCGGCTTAGCCACATCAAAACCCCCCTGACCGTGTCGATCATCGGCTGCGTCGTCAATGGCCCGGGTGAGGCGCGCACCACCACCATCGGCCTAACCGGCGGCGGCAACAACACCCACATGCTGTATGTCGATGGCGTGCAGCACCAACGGATCAAAGACGCCGACATCGTCGCCCATATCGCCGAATTGGTTGAGCAAAAGGCGGCGTTGCTGCAGGAATCTGCTTGATTCCTTTCACTTGTTTTCCTCTCCCGTCAGGCTATTCCCGACAAAAAACTAAATAATAGAATAATGCTCCATTAAATTCCCATCTGCGGAGGGGTGGCAGGCGAAGCCTGGCCTCCTTTAGATATTTGTCAGGCGAAGCCTGGCGGGGTGGTTCTTTCAGGAATGGGCCCTGCACATTTCTACAGACGCTCTTGATTCATTCAAACAAGATGGTAGTCTGGCGGTATGAGTGTTGATCCTAACCGTATTCTGATTTTTGATACCACCCTAAGGGATGGGGA
>JBIJBF010000007.1:0-69133 GCA_044345375.1 Alphaproteobacteria bacterium | reverse complement strand
ATACCAAAGCATTTAACTAACATTACATTGTAAATAGGGGAAGTTGGTGAGGGAGGTGATACGGCCGGGGTCGGTGGTCATTTTTTGCCAGGCGTGCTGGCAGGCGTCGACGATCTGTTCGTAAGTGTTTAGGACGAGGTGGGAGAGGAAGTTATCTTTCAGATATTGCCACGGTTTCTCGGCGGGGTTGAGCTCGGGTGAGCGTGGCGGGAGTTTGATCAGCGTGATGTTTTCTGGGACGCGCAGGCCGTCGCTGACGTGCCATCCTGCGCCATCGACCAGCATGGCGGCGTGCGTGTTTTTCGGCAATTGCGCCGCGATTGCCTCCAGATGCAGCTGCATCATGGCGCTGTTCACCGTGGGCAGAATCAGGCCGACCGCCGCGTCTCGTGCCGGGCAAAACGCGCCAAAGATATAGGCATTTTCGTAACGCGTATCGATGGGCGCGCGCGGGCGGACGCCCCGGGTGCTCCAGCTGCGGGTGCGCGAGCCTTTTTGGCCTATTCGGCTTTCGTCCTGGCACCAGAGCTCGACCGTTTTTTCGGGGTGGGCGGCTTGGACTTCGGCCATGATTTCTGGGAGTTTTTTTTAAAGTTTTCAATCGCTTGCGCGTCATGTTGCGCATGCGTTGGGCGCGCCGTCAGGTACGACAACCCCAGCGCGCGGCACAGGGTGCGCACGCCATGCAGGCTGGTGTAGGTCACGCCGTATTCTTCGCGCAACACGCGTTGGATGTCCACCGCCCGCCAGCGCGTGTGGCCATCTTTTTGGGGGTCGGGCTGCGCCTCAATCCGGCTCTTGAAACTGGCGATTTTTTCCGCAGGCAACGCCCTCGGCCTGCCGCTGCGCGGCTTATCCTTTAAACCCTCCACCCCATTTTCGTTGTAACACGCGACCCATTGCCGCAAATTCTCCCGCTGTACCCCATAACGCGCGCATACCGACATACGCTTTTCCCCAAGCAGTATATCCCGAATCGCCAAAATGCGGTGCGAATGCCGCGGTTTTCCCGCTTTCTTGCTCAGCGCCAACAACTCCTCCGCGCTGTGCAAATCTTCTCTGACAACATGTACCATATCCCACTCCAATCGTTAGTGTTGGTTGGAATACCTGTAGCACATCACAACATTGATGTCAGGTTATTTGTGTTTTTTGGTATAATTCAATATGGTGCTGCCTGCCGCGCCTCACACCGTCTAAGGACCACCCCGTCAGGCTTCGCCTGCCACCCCTCCGCTGAGGGGAATTAAGAGGGGGATTTAAGTTCATATTATTCAACCAGTTAAGCCGATGCCGGCTCCACCCGTTCAATCTTTGCGCCGCACATCGCCAGTTTTTCCACCAGTTTTTCATAGCCGCGGTCAAGGTGATAGGGTTGCAGCACCAGGGTTTCGCCAGCCGCTACTAGGCCAGCGAGAACGAGGGAGACTGAGGCGCGAATATCGGTGGCGGATACCGTGGTGCCGTGCAGCTTAGCCACCCCGCGCACCAGCGCTGAATCCTTGTGCACCGTGATGTTGGCGCCCAATTTTTGCAATTCTGGCACATGGCGCAGGCGGTTTTCATAGATGGTTTCTGTAACCATCGCCGCGCCGCCCGCCACCGTCATCAGCGCCATAAATTGCGCCTGCAAATCGGTGGCAAAGCCCGGATAGGGGTCGGTGAGGATATCAACGCCTTGCAGGGTCGATCGATCCGCCCGCACCGTGATGCCGGTTGGTTGTTCCAGAACCGTTACCCCCGCGCGGCGCAGACATTCCAGCTCCGCCGCCAAATGCTGCGGGTTGGCGCCGATCAGCTCCAATTCTCCGCCGGTCATGGCCGCCGCAACCGCGTAGGTGCCCACCTCAATCCGGTCAGGAATCACGCGCCGCTGGGTGCCGTTTAGGCTGGTTACCCCCTCAATGGTTAGGGTTTCGGTGCCAGCGCCGCTGATCTGCGCGCCCATGGCGTTCAGGCAGTGGATCAGATCCACTACCTCAGGCTCCCTTGCCACGTTGTGCAGCACGGTGGTGCCCTTGGCCAAACAGGCGGCCATCACCACATTTTCGGTGCCGGTGACGGTGACATTGGGGAAGTTCATCACCGTGCCGTGCAGGCCGTGGGGCGCATCGGCCAGAATAAACCCCTCCTCAAACCTTACCTCAGCCCCCAACTGCCGCAAGCCCTGCAGGTGGTAATCGATGTTGCGGCTGCCGATCGCATCCCCCCCAGGAAACGGCATTTTGACATGGCCGCATCTGGCCAGCAACGGGCCCAGAATCACGATCGAGGCGCGGATTTTGCGCACCAAATCGAAACAGGCATCGGTGGTGCGGATATCGCGCGTCTGCAGCGTCCAGCGGTGATCCTGCTGCGACAACTCCACCCCATGATGCGTCAGCAGTTCCGCCATCGTCACGGTATCCAGCAGCTGCGGCACGTTGTCCAGCACCAGCGGCTGATCGGTTAGCAGGCTGGCCGCCATCAATTTAAGCGCCGCGTTTTTGGCGCCGCTGATGGCAATCTTCCCCCGCAACGGCTGCCCGCCCACGATACGAATCGCCGCTTCGGTTAGATGATTGGCCATCACTTAGCCAATCTTGGGCAGGGTCACGCCCTGCTGGTGCATGTATTTGCCGGCGCGGTCGGCATAGGAAACCTCGCACACCTCATCCGCCTTTAAAAACAGAAACTGGCAAATCCCCTCATTCGCATAGATTTTGGCGGGCAGTGGGGTGGTGTTGGAGATTTCCAAGGTCACGTGCCCCTCCCACTCCGGCTCCAGCGGCGTGACGTTGACGATAATGCCGCAACGGGCATAGGTGGATTTGCCCAAACAAATCACCAACACATCGCGTGGGATGCGGAAATACTCCACCGTTCGTGCCAATGCAAAACTGTTGGGCGGAATCACGCAGACATCGGTGGATCGATCGACAAAACTGGCGGCGTTAAAATTTTTGGGATCAACCACCGCCGATTCCAAATTGGTAAACAGCTTGAAATCCGGTGCAACCCGCGCGTCATAGCCATAGGAGGACAGGCCGAATGAAATGCACCCCTCAGCCCGCTGCGCCTCAACAAACGGTTCAATCATCCGGTTGGTGACGGCTTGTTGGCGAATCCAACGGTCAGACAGAATCGGCATGTTTGGTTGCGTCCTTATGCAAATCGGTGGTTATGGGGGGTTCATCAGGAGTTTTCAGCGCCTGCTCAGCTTGGTCGTTGCGCGCTGTCATTTGGGTTTTGCGCCGTGCAATGTTGGATTTCAGGGCCTTTTTCAAACGCGCCACCCTGTCTTCGCCCACGGTTCTATCCTTAAAATTGATCGATTGGTTTTTTTGCACAGCGTATCGTAAACGCATGCAGCATTCGAAACAGAATGGGGGAAAAAAGCAAGGGGGTTTTGTGCGCGCTGTAAGCCAAAATAGCTGTGCGATTGGCTTGCCCTCATCCTATGGCTTGCTTATGATGTGGCCTTGATGCGGTCGTGGCGAAATTGGTAGACGCGCAACGTTGAGGTCGTTGTGGGGGAGACCCCTTGGAGGTTCAAATCCTCTCGACCGCACCATTGAGGATATTAGTGCAGGCTCCCAAGGAAATCATGATGGCCGCTGTTTTTGCCCCGCCCCCTTTCCCGATCAGCCGGCCGCGTCGGTTGCGCAACACGGCTGCTGTCCGATCCTTGGTGCGGGAAACCCATCTGCAGCCCAGCCAGCTGATCTACCCGCTGTTTGTGGTGGCGGGCAGTGGGGTGCGCAACCCGGTGCCATCGATGCCTGGGGTGTTTCAGCTTTCGGTGGATCAGGCGGTGGTTGAGGCGCAGCAGGTGGCGAGGTTAGGGCTGGGCGGCCTGATGCTGTTTGGGGTGCCAGGAGACAAGGATTTGGTGGCCACCGGTGCTTGGCACGACCATGGCCTGATTCAACAGGCGACGCGGGCGATCAAACAGGCGGTGCCCGAGGTGCTGGTGATCGCGGATACTTGCCTGTGCGAATACACCAGCCATGGCCATTGCGGCGCGTTGGTTGAGGGCGACCGCAGCGGGCGGGTGGTGAACGATCCCACCCTGCAGATTTTGGCGCGCACCGTGGTGTCGCAGGCGCAGGCGGGCGCCGATATGATCGCCCCATCCGGCATGATGGACGGCATGGTGGCCACCATCCGCGCCGCGCTGGATGACGCGGGATTTGAGGAGCTGCCGATCATGTCCTATGCCGCCAAATACGCCTCAGCCTATTACGGGCCATTCCGCGATGCCGCGCAGTCCGCGCCACAATTTGGCGATCGGCGCAGCTATCAGATGGATCCCGCCAACCGCCGTGAGGCATTGAAGGAGGTGGGGTTGGATGTGGCTGAGGGGGCGGACATCGTGATGGTCAAGCCCGCCTTGGCCTATCTGGATCTTGTTTGGCAGGTCAAACAGCTGACCCAGCTGCCGGTTGCGGCCTATAATGTTTCGGGCGAATACGCGATGATCAAGGCGGCCGGCCAAAATGGTTGGATTGATGAGCAGCGAATCGTGCTGGAAACCCTGACCAGCATGCGGCGGGCGGGGGCGGATATCATCCTGACCTATTTTGCCAAGGACGTGGTCGAATGGTTGTAAGTTAGCCAACGAAAGGGGCGGGTTGTTTGACGCCACCACCATCCATTAACAATGATCAGCAACGGGTTGAGCCGCTGTTAAACGCCCTGGCGCAGCAGGCCACCAAACCGGTGTTCAGCCATGCCAGCGGCGCGGCGCCCGCCTTGGAACGCCAGGTGGTGTTGCCTGACAATGGTGCTGGTGACGCCGATGCGCTGCTGCCCAACCTGACCCGTGCCAGCGGCGATGCCTTGGCCTGCCTGACCCGTTTTCACGACGTCGATTTGCACCAACGGCTTTGCCCGCCGGAGCAGGAGGCGGCCATGCTGTTGATGGCGGCGGAACGGATGCGATGCTTGGCGGCGGGGGCACAGCTGTATCCCGGTATTGCCACCAGCCAGTTGCAGGCGATTGCCGATCGGTTGGCGGGGCAGGGGCGATCTAAGGCAGGCGGCGCCGAAAATTTGGCGGAAGCTCAGGCACAGGTTTTGGCCGATTTGCTGTGGTTGCGCTGGCATGGCCGGCAAGATGGGGTGGATTCCTCGCAGCAAAAACTTTTGGGGCATCTGGCGCTTAGCCATCCGCAATTGTTCGGGCTGGCAACCCAATGGGCCGAACCGTTGCAACAACAGGTGGCGCACCAGCAACAATTTGCCCAACTGATCCGCGATCTTAGCCAGCGCATGGGGATTTTGGGCAGCTGGCCAGAACCGGAAAGCGCTGATCCCGACAGCGAAAATGCTGAAGCGGAGCAGGCGGCGGGCAGCACGGGGGCTGAAGAGGGCGCCCCTGAACCCGAATCATCCGAACCCGCGCCGCCGCAGCGTTCGGCTGGCCAGGATGCGTCATCCGCGCGGGTGGATCGGGCGCAGTCGGGTGGGGGCGACCCTGCGCAGGATGATGCCGCTGCAGATGATTCCACCGAGCCCCCCGCGCCCGCCTTAGACAACGATGCCTTGGCCAGCATTGATGTGGCGGTTGGCTATCGGGTGTTTAGCCGCGCGTTCGATCAGGTGGTGGATGCCGGTGTTTTGTCCGCCAGTTTGGCCGCCGCCCTACCCATCCCACAGCCCCGTGTGCTATGGACGGTTGAGGTGTTGCAGGAAAAAAACGCGGTCGAATTTCGCCAATTGGTGCAACGGCTGGCGATGAAGCTGGAGCGGGCGCTGCGCACCCCCGTTCCGGTGCGCTGGAACGATGCCCAGCTTGAGGGCGGGTTGGATACCAAACGCCTGGCCCGCCTGATCGCCAGCCCGTTGCAGCCAGCGGTGTACCGTCAGCCCAAAATTGAGCCAACTATGGATACGGTGGTCAGCCTGCTGTTGGATTGTTCAGGGTCGATGCGCGGCCGCCCGATTCGGCTGGCGATGTTGACGGTTGATGTGCTGCTGCAAACCTTGGAACGTTGCCATGTGCAAAGCGAGTTGTTGGGCTTCACGACCAAATCTTGGAAGGGGGGTGAATCGCGCGAAGCGTGGGTTGAGGCTGGAAAGCCTGAGCAACCCGGGCGGCTGAACGATTTGCGGCATGTGATTTTTAAAACCGCCGATCAACGCTGGCAACCGCGCCGTGCGGGTTTGGGGGTGTTGTTGGAGGCGGGGGTGCTAAAGGAAAATATCGATGGCGAGGCGCTGCAATGGGCGGCCAGACGGCTTAGCCTTCGCCCCGAAAAGCGCAAAATTCTGCTGGTGATCAGCGATGGGGCGCCGGTGGATGACGCCACCCTGGCCGCCAATGATGAGGGCTTGTTGGATCGGCATCTGCGGGCGGTGATTGCCGGCATTGGTGCATCCTCAGCCAACATTGCGCTAACCGCCATCGGCATTGGCCATCAGGTGGATCGGTTTTACCCACGGTCGATCACCATTCGCGACAGCGGCGATTTGGCGGCGGCGCTGATCGGTGAGCTTACGGCGTTGTTGCAGGAACATCCGCGGCGGCAAAGGCCAACACTTCACGCAAGATGATGACCAGCCAAATCCATGCCTGCCAATAGCTGGCCCACAGGCCAAAGGTGGTGCAGGCGATCAACAAAATGCCGATGGTTTGCGCGACCGTGCTGGCATAGCCAACCTGCGTGGTGGGGGATAGGGTTGGCGGCGTCAACCGCTGGCACAGCCACAGCCACCAGCTGGCGCACAGGGCCACACCAACCGCGCCAAACTCCAGCCACAATTGCAGCGCGCCGTTGTGCGGATGCATCGGCAGCATCACCTTGCCCAGCACCGGCACCTCATTCATGTTGGGAAAATCACGGGCGGCGTTGATGCCCCAACCCAACCATGGGTGCAATGCTGCCTGACGCGCCACAAAATCCCAAATCTGAATGCGGTGCTGGCTGGATTGGGGAAGCCAGCTGGCGTGGTGCCAGCCCCAGCTGTAAAAACTTTGCGCCAGCATCGGCATCAGCAGCAGCAGGAGGAGACCAAGGAAGGGCAGGGCTTGCGCCACCCGCCTCGGCCAGCGCTGCGTGGCCAAAAACACCGCGCCGCCGACCACCATCACCAATTTGGCCGCCAAGCTGTTGGAGGCGGCTAGCATCAGCGTCAGCCCAAGCCACAGCCCCAGCCGCTGCCAATTTTTGGCCAACAGCCCCAGAATTGGCCATAACAGCAGCGACAAAACGATGGCACCGCGATCGGTCATGTTGGAGCGCAGGATGAACTCAAAGGCTAGGCTGTCGGGCAGATGGCCATGCAGCGACAGGCGATGGGCGGCGACCAGGGGCAGCAACAGCGCCGCCGCCGTCAGATAAAGGATTACAGATGTTTGGCGGATCTGCGCCCATTCCGCCGCCGATGTTTGCAGGCGCCAGGTTTTCACCCAATACAGCGCCACCCCGCCCGCCAAACTCATCGCAACCGTGTCAAGAAACGCGCGCAGGCCAGCGTCCAGATTGGTGGTCCAACTTAGGCTAAGCCCAAACCAGCAAAAGCTGAACAACAGCGCGGTGGGCAGCAGCCGGTTCCAGCTGGCTTGGCCGCTGGGGCGATGCGGGCTGCGAAAAACGCACAGGGCGGCGATCGGCAGCCACAACACGCTGAGTTTGGCCAAAATCGGCGCGGTCAGCACCGCGATCGCCAACGGCAGCAACGGCCAGCTGCGACCCAGCAGGCCGAAAGGGGCAGATGGGGGGGGAGGGACAGAATTCATGCCGACATTCTGTCAGTTTTGCGGGATGGCTACAATTGCTTTGATGGCGGCGCCACCACACGCCGACGCCACAGCAGCATGCCGATCAGCAGAATATTTAACGTAATATAGACAAGCGGGTACAAAACGGTGATCAGGTTATGCACACTCAGCGAGAATATTATAAAACAAAGTTGAAAACTTAGAACCACAAACAGACTCAATCCTTCCTCATGCGGTTGATGCCAAGATTTGCGTGCGGTTGGGTAATACATCAAAACATTAATGGTGGTGGCCAAAATCACCGCATACAGGGGATTGTTGGTGATCAGCCAAAGCGGCAGGATCAGCAGGGCGCTGATAAAGGCAATCCAATCGCTGCGTGTAATCACCACCGTGTCTTTTTTAAAGGCAAAGGCGGCAATGCCCAATTGCCCTGCCGCAGCAATAAGCAGTACCCAAGCGCCCAACCCGCCGCCCTCCGACAGCTGGGCGACGCTGACCACTGCGGCCAGAATCCCCCAAATTAGCCAGGAAAACATATGCGGTTTGATGGTGCCGCGAAACATGCCCCGGTAATAGGGGATATAGGCGATGCCAGAACACACCAAGGCCAATACGGCGGAAATTTCCTGATAGGTCATGAGGTGAGATCCTGTGGGTTATTGGGCGTGGGGGTTTGCAGCCAATCCAGCAGTTGTTGGGCGGCGGCTTGTTCGGCTAGGCGTTTGGAGGGGGCGGTGGCGCGAATGCTGGGGTGATCTTGCAAGGCCACCTCCATCACAAAAATCGGCGCGTGTGATGGGCCATCGCGATCCACCAGGGCGTAGAGCGGTGGCGGCAGCCCGCGTGCCTGCGCCCATTCCTGCAGGGCGGATTTGGCATCTTGGGGCACCAGCGGTTGCGCTTGCAGCAGGGGCAGCAACAGCTCTTGCGTTAGGGAATCGGCTGCAGTCCAGCCGCCATCCAAAAAGATGGCCCCAATCGCCGCCTCAAGCACATTGGCCATCACCGATGCTTGTGCGGCCAGTGCCTGGCGTTCCCCCAGCCCCGCAATCAGCCTTTCCCTTAAGCCTTGTGCAACGGCAATTTGCGCCAGAACCGGACGGCTTACCAGCCAGGCATGCCGCTTGGCCAACGCCCCCTCAACCTCCTCAGGAAACTGGCGGTACAGCAGTTGCGCCGCGCTTAGCCCCACCACCCGATCGCCCAAAAACTCCAGCCGTTGATAGTTGGCTCCTAGCTGGTCAGCGTGAGGGTGGGTTAGCGCCAGGCGCAGCAGGGCGGGGTCGGTAAAATGGTAACCCAACAGGGTGGAATCTGCCGACATGCCAAGCCTTAGGTGATGCTTTGGAACAGGCGGTTGTAGCGAACCGCCCATGGCCACTGCCAAATCTCCCACCAATTGGCCAAACTGTTGGTGGAAAAGAACACCATCTGCGCCTTGCCGATCACCCAACCAATTGGCACAGCACCCATGCCGGGATCACGGCTGTCGCGCGAATCATCGCGGTGATCGCCCATCACAAAAATATGCCCCTCAGGCACCACAAACGCCTCCGTATCCGCCAGGGGATAGTTGGTGGACTTTTCCATCGTTTCATGGGTAACCCCATTTGGCAGGGTTTCCAAATAACGATAGCTGGTTTGGGCGGATGGAATGCCATCAGGATCGGTGTAGACGCCCAGATATTTGCGCGGCACCAGCTGACCGTTCAGATACAACAAGCCCTCACGCATTTGCACGCGGTCGCCAGCCACCCCAATCACCCGTTTGATGAAATTGGTTTCATGATCGCGGCCACGAAACAGCACCACATCCCCCTGTTTGGGTGGGTGGCCGCCCAGGCGTTTGCTAAGGGACGGCACGGGAATCGGAAAGGAATAGGCGCCATAGCCATAGCTGTATTTTGAGGCGAACAGGTAGTCTCCCACCAACAGATTGGGCATCATCGAGCCTGATGGGATGTTAAAGGGCTGAAAGGCCAGGGTTTTGATCAGGGTGGCCAAGAAAAAGGCCGAAAAAAACAATTTGCTAAATTCAAAATAGATCGCGCCCCCCCTAGGTTTCTTGGCGCGGATCCGCTCAGCATAGTAATGCCGGCCTTCAAAAAGTAAGACGGCCAAAAAGCCAAGGACGATGATCCAACTACTATTGTTCACGGTGGTTTTCCTTAGGTGGATGCATCAACAACGGGTTAGCACGACAAAGGCCAGGGCATAGGGGTCTTCGGTGGAAAGACTGACATGCATGGCCCAGCTGTTTGGCGCGCCAAAGCGAATGGCTGCATCATGCTGGCTTTGGCCGCTGAGTTCAAGGGCGGGCTTGCCCAGGTCCAGTGCCACCACCCGAATCTCGTTCAGGCGCAGCTGGGCACCAATTCCGGTGCCAAAGGCCTTGGCCAATGCCTCCTTCGCGGCAAAACGGCTGGCCAAAAACAGGGTTGGGTTGGGGCGCGTGCGGTATTCCGCCAATTCGGTCGCATGAAACACCCGCGCCAGCCGCTGATCATCAAAGTGCTGCAACCACCGCGCCAACCGGCGGCTATCCACCATATCGGTGCCGATTCCCAGAATCATCTGGCACTCAACATCAAGTCTTTCATCTGGCGCACCGCGGCGGTAAGGCCGACAAAAACCGACTCCGCGACCAGAAAATGGCCGATGTTCAACTCCTCAACCTCAGGCAGGGCAGCGATTGGCGCGACATTGGCAAAGTTCAGGCCGTGTCCGGCGTGGCACGCCATCCCTAGCGCCTGAATCTGCCGCGCCGCCGCCGTCAGCTTGGGCAATTCGCTGGCCGGATGTTCGGCATAGGCGCCGGTGTGCAGCTCAACCGCGCTGGCACCAGCCGCTGCTGCCGCCGCAATCTGCGCCGCATCTGGGCCTAAAAACAGGGAGATGGTGATGCCGGCATTGCGCAGCGGGGCGATAAATTCCCGCAGAGCGTTGCCCAGCCGCACCGCGTCCAACCCGCCCTCGGTCGTCAGCTCCTGCCGCCGTTCGGGAACCAGACAAATGGCGGCGGGGCGGGCGTTCAGGGCGATTTGCTGCATCTCATTGGTTAACGCCATTTCCAAATTGATCGGCAGGGTCTGCTCAGCCATCAACCGCACCAGATCGGCATCGCGAATATGCCGGCGATCCTCCCGCAGATGAATGGTGATCAGATCGCCGCCGCCAGCCGCCGCATGGTTGGCGGCACGCACCAGATCGGGATAGGGGGTATCCCCCCGCACGTTGCGCAGCGTGGCCACATGATCGATATTCACCCCCAGGCGCAGCGTTTTTTGCGACATTAAGTTCTCCCGTCTTTTGCCTGCAATTGCAGCAGTTGATCAAAATAATGCCCCTGAAACAGCGAGATACCGATGGCGCGGCCAAAGGCCAGCGCCGCATCATTGTCGCAGCGGGTCAGAATGATGCGCGCCTTGCCCGCCCGCCGCACCAATTCGGCCATTTGGTTCAGCCGTGCTGGCGGCATGCTGGCCTGCAGCTCAGGCGTCCAAAGCATTTTGATGAAATCCACTTTAAGCTGGCTGCGATCGATAAAGCGCAGCGACAGATGGGTCATGCCATCGATGCAAATGCTGTAGCCCCGTTCCAGCAGAAAATCGCGGGCGAAGCTAAAGGCGCCAAAATCGCTGAAAATATCAATCCGCTGCAGCTCAATCAGAATTTTGCCGCGCGACAAGCCATTTTCGGTCATTTGCTGGTCAAAGGCCAAAAACTGCTCCGACAGCAGGGTTTCAATGTGCAAATTCAGGCTGATCGGATTTTCAACAAAACGGGATAAATTGGCGAGTGCCAGCGCCAAAATCCGCTGATCCAAGATGCGGGTAAGGTATTGGAACAGCCACCGATCGCTGGACAGGCTGATGGTTGGGCAAAGCGCGGCCTGCAAGGACTGCAACGCCACGTAGCACTCGTGGAACATCGGCTGAACCGATGAACCCTGGCCAATCGCGCAAACCGCCTGTCGGTTGATATAGGCGGTTAGGTCGGTATCGGCCAGCCTTTCCAGAACATTGGCCAAGCTTTTGGGTTCCAGCCTTTCCAGCGGCGCGTTGGTTGGGGCGGCAGGGTTGGGCAGGCGGGAGAGTTGCAGCAGGCCGCTGGCCTTTAGCTGGTCATACAGGCCGGCCAGCTTTAACAATTCTGCGGTGTCACGCCCCAATTCAAACCAAGAATCAAAGCTTTGCAATTGATCCACCGCACGATCGGATGCATCGTTCAACCAGTCCTCGTCGCTGAACAGGGTGCGCAAACTTTGCACCGCCTCCAACACCCGTGGCTGATCGATCAGTGGGAAGAAAAAGAAATGGTCAGAATTTTCCAGCGGGATATGGTGCGGAATTTTATTCGGCAGGGGTTTTTGGGTTAATCCGTAGACAAAATTGGTAAAGGCATGCTTGGCCACCTCCATGCATTGGTGGCGTTTCGGCGATGGCGGAATCAGGGAGTAGCGCAGCAACACCGCGCCATATCCCTCCGTGCCCCCAGCCTGCGTCAAGCCTGCAACAATTTCCGACAGGGTTACGTTTTTTAACATGGCGTGATGTTAATCCGCCAATAGGGTTTTGGGCAAGCCATCCCTGCGGGTGGCGAAAAACAGGCGGGTGATGAATTTGGCACGGCTTTTGCATCAACCCTATCTGTTAGGACTTTTCCTCCGCCAGCTTTTAAGGGAAAGAGAAGTTCGGCAAGAACCCGTCAGCTAGGTCGGTGTTCTTAAAACAAATTGCAAAAGGAGTTTGCCATGGGCATGTCGATCAATTTTAACCAAGCTTCCAGCATTGCACAGCGCAATTTGCAAAGCACGGGTGATGAAATTACCAGCTCAATGAGCAAACTGTCGTCGGGCAAACGGGTGGTAAACGCCAAGGATGATGCTGGCGCGATGGCGATTGGTGCCAAACTGAACCTGCAGTCGCGTGGCCTGAAAAAGGTGGTGAACAACATTACCCAGGCCACCTCAACCATGCAAATCGCTGAGGGCGCCATGGTGCGGGTCAATGCGATGCTGGAGAGAATGAGTGAGCTGGCGGTGCAGGCGGGTTCGGCCAACTTGTCCAACACGGAACGCGGCTTTTTGAACACCGAATACCAGCAGCTGACCGCTGAGATCAATCGGGTTACTGCCGGCACCAAATTTGGCAACACCACCTTGGACAACGGCAGCATAGCGTTTACCACGGCCAACAACCCCTTTACCACTGGGGTGGTCGATTTGGCCTTTGGCAATTTGCCTGGCAATGGCCAGGGCACCGCCAACGCCTTGCAATACGAAGGGAACGGAACCTCTGGTGTCTTTACCTATACCCAGGCCAGCATAGCGGCTGGCGGTGTGCCCAGCATGTCGATGACGGGCGCTATCGACAGCTCGTTGTTGGGGATGGGGACCAATATGGCAACTGGTACGTCGGTTAAACTGAGTTTGCCGGTTGGGGCTTCCAACAATCTGAACGGCTCGCCCCCCTATATCATTGTCAACCTGAACAGCAATTTTAACGCCAGCCAAACCATTGCCAACACCAACAATTTAACCTTTGCGGGCAGCAACCAAACCGCGCTTAGTTTCAAAGTTGGCTTGTCTGCCTTGGCGGCCGATACCATTACCGCCTATATCTCTGGGGTCAACACCGCTTCGCTTGGGTTAACCAATTCCAACATCAGCACCACCGATGGGGCTGACAGCGCGGCGGAATCGATTCGCAACGCGGTGGATGTGTTGATTACGGCACGTGCCTATATCGGCGCGCTTTCCAGCCGGTTGGACAACGCCAACCAGAACCAGGCTGTGGTGTTTGAAAACACCGATGCGGCGCAAAGCGCCTATTCCGATGTGGATATCGCCATGGAGCTTTCCAAATTGACGGGGCAGCAAATTAAGCAGCAGGCCGCGGTTTCAATGGTCACCCAGGCCAACCAAATGCCCAAAGATATCCTGAAATTGTTCCAGCAATAGGGGTTAGCTTGGGTCTTTCGGCGAACGGCGCAGCGCAATCTTAGGCTCGGTGCCGTTATGCAGCCGGCGGATATTGGCGCGATGGGTGAACAGGATTAGCAGCATCGAGGGCAGCTGGGTTAGCGTTTGCGCCTGTTGCGTGGAGATTACGCCTACGCCATCATTGTAAACCACCCAGGTTATCAACAGCACCATGATGATGGCGGCGAGGGAGGAATAGCGGGATTTGGCGGCAACCGCCAACCAGACGATCATTGCCATGCCAGCAAGGATGGGGCAGATCACCCACAACGTGCCCAGATACACCGCCACCCCCTTGCCGCCCTTGAACCGCAACCAGACGGGGAACACATGGCCGAGGATGGCGGCAATGGCGGTAACAGCGATCGCCAGGACGCCAAGCTGTTCGGATTCCGTGCCCGCTGATCCCGCAAACAACGCCGCCACCGCGCCGGTAGCCAGCGCACCCTTGCCCATATCCAGGATCAGGGTCAGCAGGCCAAGCCGCCAACCGCCCTGGCGCACCACATTGGTGGCGCCGGTGCTGCCTGAGCCAACGCTGCGCAAATCGCCCACGCCCTTGTATTTGGCCAGCAGGTAACCAACCGGAATCGACCCGATCAAATATCCCCAAATTCCGACGATCAGGGCGAAAAACAGCATCCATCTTTTCCTATAACTTGCCTAAGCCGCGTTATAGCAAGCACCACCCCGCGGGGCAAGCCGGTGGGGTGAGCTTTTGCACGCGTGCTTTGGGCGTTGTCTTGGCATGAGAGCATGCGGTATACTGACCATCAATCGACCTCCTTTATCTCGTGGCATGTTACACCGTAAGACTCAGAAGCTAAACAGCTATGCACAACCCTCCTCATCCTGGCGAGTTTATCCGCACGGAAATCGTTGAGCCGAACGGCTTGACGGTGACGTCAGCTGCGAAGGTTCTTAACGTATCACGTCCCACCCTTTCAAGCTTGCTGAATGGCAAAGCCGATTTGTCTGGTGATATGGCGCTGCGGATCGAACAAGCCTTTGGCGTCAAGATGGACACGTTCATGAGGATGCAATCTTCTTATGACATTGCTCGCACTCGTGAACGCGAAAAAGAAATCCAGGTTCCGCGCTTTAAGCCGTCAACGCATGAAACGGGAAATTTTGCACCTTAAGGGTATATTTCATTGTTAGATTCGTGAAAAACCCGCCCATATGCGCCAACATAACGCTGGCGTTGCATGGGCGGGTTGGCTAAATTGGGGCGGCCAGTTTTGACCTAAGTTTTTGTAGAGTATTCCATGTTAGGCCGTATCCGAACCAGTCTTGCCAAAACCAGTGCCGCGCTGGGCGGTGCTTTTGCCGATTTGGTCGGGCGCAAGCTAGATGATGCGCTGTTGTTGGAGATTGAGGAGGGGTTGGTGCTGGCCGATTTTGGCACCGATGCCGCCGCCACCATCACCAGCCAGCTGCGCGACCGCTGCCGTGGGCGGGAGACGGGGGGGGCGGAATGGCAACGGTATCTGCAGGAAATTATTGCCGGGCTGTTGACGCCGGTGGTGGGCAGTTTGGCAATTCCTGAGGCTGCTGCCGCTAAGCCCTATTGCATTTTGCTGGTCGGGGTGAACGGCAGCGGCAAAACCACGAGTCTGGCCAAATTGGCGCAGCTTTATCGGGCGCAGGGGCACAAACCCCTGCTGGTGGCGGGCGACAGCTTTCGCGCCGCGGCGGTTGAGCAGTTGGAACAGTGGGCGCAGCGTTTGGATTGCCCGATTATCAGCGGCGCGGCGGGCGCTGACCCAGCCGCCTTGGCCTATCAGGCTTGGCAACAGGCGGCCAGCGCTGGACAGGATGTGGTGCTGATCGACACCGCCGGGCGCCTGCCCAACAAGCCCAATTTGATGGCCGAGCTGCAAAAAATTCCGCGGGTGCTGCAAAAATTGGATGACAGCGCGCCGCAGCAATGCTGGCTGGTGCTGGATGGCACCACGGGGCAAAACGCCCTGCGCCAGGTGGAGCTGTTCGCGCAAACCGTGACCATCACTGGGTTGATCGTGACCAAATTGGATGGCAGCAGCAAGGGTGGGGTGCTGCTGGCCCTGACCCAACGCTTTAACCTGCCCATCATTGCGCTGGGGGTGGGGGAGGCAGCGGCGGATTTGGTGCCCTTTGACGCCGCAGAATTCGCCAGCAGCCTGTTGCCCGCCACCACGCCCTAACCGATGCCAAAGCCATGATCCCGCCCCATAAAGCGGTTGTTGAGCACAGCCAGCTGAACCAACGCTTGGCGGCGCTGAACCATGCCTATTACCAGCAGGATGCGCCGTTGGTCAGCGATGCGGTGTACGACAGCTTGCGCCGCCGCCTGCTGGAATTGGAACAGCTGTACCCAGCATTGGCGGCAAATCCAGATGCGGTCAGCCAGCGGGTGGGGGCGGGGGTGGACGGCAGTTTCGGCAAAATCCGCCATCTGTTGCCGATGCTAAGCCTGGACAACGCGATGGGCTTGGCGGAATGGCAGGAGTTTGTGCAGCGTTTGCAACGGGCGTTGGAGCGGTTGGAGATCGCCGATTGGCCGCCGATGGTGATTGACCCCAAAATTGATGGCGTCTCGGCCAGCCTGACCTATCACCACGGCCGCTTGGCCTTTGGCGCCACCCGTGGTGATGGGCTGGTGGGGGAGGATGTGACGGAAAATCTGCGCACCCTGCAGGCGTTGCCCCACCAGCTGCCCCCCCCACCAGGGGGCACATGGCCAGCGGTGATGGAGCTGCGCGGCGAGGTGTATATCGACAAGGCCGATTTCGCGGCGTTAAACGCGGGGCGGCTGGCGGCTGGCGAGCCCGCCTTTGTCAACCCGCGCAACGCGGCGGCGGGCAGTTTGCGGCAGTTGGACGCGGCGGTTACCGCCAGCCGCCCGCTGCAATTCCAGCTGCACAGTTTGGGTCAGCTCAGCGCGCCGCTGGCGGGCGGCTTGTGGGAAAGTTTTGCGTTGTTGGGGGCGGCCGGCATCCCACTGAACCCCCTGCGCCAATTGGTGCGAACCCCAGCAGAGGCCCTGGCGGCGATCCAATGGATTGAGGCGCAGCGGGGGGATTTGCCCTATGAAATCGATGGGGTGGTGGCCAAGGTGGACGAATTTGCCCTGCAACAACAGCTGGGGCTAACCGCGCGGGCGCCGCGTTGGGCGATTGCCTATAAATTTGCCGCGGAACAGGCGGTCACCAAACTGCTGGACATCCAGATTCAGGTGGGGCGAACCGGCGCGCTGACGCCAGTGGCGCTGTTGCAGCCGGTGGTGGTGGGCGGCGTTACGGTGGCCCGTGCCAGTTTGCATAACGAGGATGAGATTGCCCGCAAGGATGTGCGCATCGGCGATTGGGTAACGGTTGAGCGGGCGGGGGATGTGATCCCCAAAATTGTCGGGGTGCTGCTGCTAGATGATGCGGCGGATAGAGGCGCATCCTTTGTGTTCCCGCAGCATTGTCCGGTTTGTGGCAGCCAGGCGTTGCGTGATGTTGACGCCGCGATTCGCCGCTGCCCCAACAGTTTTGGCTGCGCCGCGCAGCGGTTGGAACGGCTGGTCTATTTTTGTTCGCAGCCGGCCTTTGATATCGCGGGGCTAAGCGATAAACGCCTTGGCGAATTGGTGGCGTTGGGCATGGTGCAATCGCCGCTGGATATCTTCACCCTGCCGCAACGGATTCAGGCGGGGCAGGTGGATTTGGGCGGATTGGCGGGATGGGGCGAAAAATCGGTGGAAAAGCTGGTGGCGGCGATCAACGCGCGGCGGCAGATCAGCCTAAGCCGCCTGATCATCGCGCTTGGCATCCGTCAGGTGGGGGAGGTGACGGCAGAATTGCTGGCCAACAGCTATCGCAACGCCGATCGATGGTTCGGGGCGATGATGCAGCTGGCGGCGGAGGATGAGGGGGGAGAGGTTGCGGCGGAACTGCTGGCGATTCCGCAGATTGGTCCGTTGGTGGTGCTGGATATCGCCCGCTATTTCCGCCAGCCTGAGCATCAGGCGCTGGTGCAACAGCTGCTGGCGATGCTGCAGGTGCAGGATGTGGTGGTTGGGGATGGGGGGCAGGGCGTGGGGGCTGTCCACCCGCTGTTCGGCAAAACCATCGTCTTCACCGGCACCTTAGGCGGGATGAGCCGCGCCCAGGCCAAGGCCATCGCCCAACAACACGGCGCCCGGGTGACGGGCAGCGTGTCGAGCCAAACCGATTTCGTCGTGGCGGGCGACGCAGCCGGCAGCAAGCTGACCGAGGCGCAAAAACTGGGCATCGCCGTGCTGGATGAGGCCGCGTGGTTAAGGCTTTGCGGGGTGGATTAGGCGAAGTTTCGCCAAGTTTACCAAGCGGAAAGGTTTTTTTTGTACAGTCGAATCACGACAAGCAAAAAGGATACCAAAATGGCCAGTTCCCCACAAACTTCATCAAATTTTCATCAGGGCTTGGTGCAGGGCCAACGGCAAAGCCAGAATTTGGCGCTGACCCCACAGTTGCAGCAGGCGATCAAGATTTTGCAATACAACAACGCTGAGCTGGCCACTTTTGTCGGCGATGCGTTGGATCGCAACCCGCTGTTGGATCAGGCCAGCGATGTGGGCGGGGATGCGCCCAACCCTGCGGGGGCAGCCAAAAACACCGCCGGCTATCAGGCGTTGGGGGAGGGGGGCGGCTGGCAAAAATCCAGCCGTAAGTCGGCCTTTGGGGATGAGGATGAGGATTGGATCAGCCAGCTGACCGAAACCAAGCACAGCCTGTACGACCATCTGTCGGCGCAGATTCAGGAAATGATCGTCTACCCCAAACAATGCGTGATCGCCCTGCATCTGCTGGACAGTTTGGATGAGGCAGGCTATGTGCGCACACCGCTCGGGCAAATCGCGCAAACGCTTGGCACCACTTATGAGGCGGTGGAGCAGGTTTTGCATCTGCTGCAAGAATGCGAGCCAGCGGGGGTGTTTGCACGGGATCTGGCGGAGTGTCTAGGCCTGCAGCTGCAGGCGGCTGGGGAAATGACGCCGGCCTTTGCCGCGCTGCTGGGTCAATTGGATTTGGTGGCGGCTGGCAAAATCACGGCGCTGGCCAAAGGCTGCGATCTGAAACTGGATGCGGTTAAGCTGATGCTAACCCGCCTGCGCAAACTCAACCCCAAGCCAGGCCTGGCCTATGGCGGCGAACGCAACAACGGCCAGGGGCCGGATGTGCTGATCCGCGCTAGCGTGGGGGAAAGCAGCCAGTTTTCGGTTGAGCTCAACCCCGACACCCTGCCCAAGGTGTTGGTGAATGTCACCTATTATCAACAGGTTAAGGATCAGGCGCGCAACAAGGAGGATTGCCGCTATCTGGAAGAATGCCTGCAATCCGCCAACTGGCTGACCAAAACCATGCACCAACGCGCCGTCACCATCATCAAGGTGGTGGGGGAGATTGTGCGCCGCCAGGAGGCCTTTTTGCAGCACGGCCTGGCCTATCTTAAGCCGATGACCCTAAAGGATGTCGCTGAGGCGGTTGGGGTGCATGAAAGCACGGTCAGCCGTGTAACCGCCAACAAAACCGCCCTGACCCCGCGGGGGGTGATGAGCCTGAAACTGTTTTTCAGCGCGCGGGTGGGGGATGAGGAGGATGGCGGCTGGAGCCATTCATCCGGCGCGATTAAGGATCAGATCCGCCAACTGGTGGCGGCTGAGGGGCAAACCGGCAAGGTGTTGTCGGATGATGCCCTGGCCATCGCCCTAGGCAAAACCGGCGTTGCGGTGGCGCGGCGCACGGTGGCCAAATACCGTGAGGCTCTTGGCATTGCGGACTCCGCCCTGCGCAAACGGGCGATACGCCGCCAGTAGTTGGCATGCTTTTTGCAGCTTGTATGGGAACGGCAATCAAACTGCCGGTAACCAACAAGGTAAAGGAGCCAACGTGCCCATGATTCCCAAAAATTCCTCGTATGTTTTTAAGCTTTCTCTCTTAACCCTTGGGCTGTTTGGTCTTGATGCCGCTTTGGGGCGGGCGCATGCAGCCAGCGCGTCTGGCAAGGTGACCATGATCATTGTTGATCCGGTTGATGTGACACGGGCGGTTGCGGCCACCTTGGCCTCGCTTACCAAAGCCACCGATCAAGCCATCGCCAATCCTGTTGGCCCCCAAACTGGCATCATTCTTGCTTTCTAAAAAGTCTGGGGCGGCTCCGCCTTTGTTCAACGTGTTTTCATTTTACTCATTAAAAGGAACAACAAATGTCATTTCTTCACACAACAGCCGCATGTGCATCCGCCAGCCATTCTCGTGGGAATGTTCTTAAGCTTTCCCTGTTAACTCTTGGGATGCTTGGATTGTATACTTCTATGGCTAAGGCGGATACCTATTCGGCCAGCGCAAGTGGCCAGGTTATCATGACCATCACCGATCCGATCAATTTGGTTAAATTGGAAGATGTGGCCTTTGGGTCGATCGTCAAACCGCTTAACGGCACAGCTGATTACAGCGTGACCCCCGCTGGGGGAGCCAGTGTGACTGGTGGCGGAGCCTTTTTGGGTACACCAACCCCAGGTCAATTCCAAGTGCGTGGCAACAGCAACAGCAGCGTGACGATTGCGGCGGCCTTGGGCACTTGCAGCAACACAGGGCTTTCCTTGCAAGCCATTGATACCGCAGGTGCGCCCACCGTGCTAACCGGTGTAGACCAGCCATTTTTCGTTGGCGCAACGGTGCGGTTGACCGCTGCGGCCACGCCAGGCGCTGCCAGTTGTGACTTTACGATCAGCGCGTCCTATTAATCTTGCGGTTTGATGGTATCTTGGCGGGGCGAAAGCCCTGCCTTTTTTTTGGGTTTTTCTTGACTATTGGGCAAAATCTGTTAGCTATCTTTGCTTGCGCGCAACCATTTTTGGGAAGTTAGATTGATGAAGGCCAATATTCACCCTGAGTACCACAACATTACCGTGATCATGACCGATGGCACCAGCTATGAAACCCGATCCACCTATGGCAAGGCGGGCGATAGCATGCGGTTGGAGATCGACCGCAAATCGCATCCGGCCTGGACGGGTGGCGAGAAAAAATTGAGTGAGGGCGGCCAACTGTCGCGCTTTAACAAGCGTTTTGCCAATGTTAAGGTTGGTGCGGTTAGCTAATCCCTAAGAGACCACCCCGTCAGGCCTGGCCTGACAAAATTTTAAAACAGGGGGGCGTCCGCAAGGACCACCCCGCCCTTCGGGCACCCCTCCGCCGAGGTGAATAAGTAAGGCCGCAGCAAATTCCCCTCGACGGAGGGGTGGCAGGCGAAGCCTGCCTCCTTTAAAAATTTGTCAGGCGAAGCCTGACGGGGTGGTTCTTACTTTGCCGAGGGGAATTTTAGGCCGCTTGCTGCAACGGTTGCTGAAGGGCAGCCACGCCAGGCAAAGTTTTGCCCTCAAGCCATTCCAGAAACGCGCCGCCCGCCAACGACAGATAGCTAACCTGACCGGCAACCGCTGCCTTGGTTAACGCCGCCACGGTATCCCCACCGCCGGCAACCGACAACAGTTGATCTTGGGAGGTCAATTCGGCAACCAGCAGGGCGAGCGCCGTGGTGCCCCGATCAAAGGGCGCGGTTTCAAAGGCACCGACCGGCCCGTTCCATACCAGGGTTTTGCTGGATGCCAACACCCGCCCCCAGGCGGCAATGGTTTCGGGGCCCGCGTCCAAAATCATGTCATCGGCGGCCACATCGGCCAGGGCGCACACGCGGCTTGGGGTGTTTTCCTTAAATTCTTTGGCAACCACCACATCAATCGGCAAATGGATTTTGCAGCCCTTGCTGGATGCGGCGTCCACAATCGACAGCGCCGTGGCGATCAATTCCTTTTCGCACAGCGATTTGCCCACCGGATAGTCCAACGCGTGCAAAAAGGTGTTGGCCATGCCGCCACCGATCAGCAAATGATCCACCTTGGCGGACAAATTGGCCAGCAGTTCCAGTTTGCTGGAAACCTTTGACCCGCCAACGATGGCGGCAACCGGGCGCGCTGGCGTATCCAACGCTGCGGCCAGGGCGGTAAGTTCCGCCGTCATCAAATAGCCGGCGTAGCTGGGCAAAAACTTCACAATCCCCTCAGTCGAGGCATGGGCGCGGTGGGCTGCGGAAAAGGCATCGTTGACATAGGCATCCCCAAGCTTGGCCAGCGCTGCGGCAAAAGCTTCCTCATTCGCTTCCTCCCCCGCCTCAAAGCGCACATTTTCCAGCAGCAGGATTTGGCCATTTTCCAGCTTGGCCACGGCCGATGCTGCCTGTTCACCCACCACATCGCCGCAAAACGCCACCGCCTGCTCTGGCAAGCGATCTTTTAGCGCCTGATAAACCGGATACAGGGATTGGCTGGGATCGCGTTTGCCGTTGGGGCGACCAAAATGCGCCAGCAGAATCACCCGCGCGCCATTGCTGGCCAAGCCTTTGATGGTGGTCAGCGATTTTTCAATACGGCTGGCATCGGTCACCACGGTCTGGCCGTTTTGGTCATGGGTAATGGGGACATTGTAGTCCACCCGCACCAACACCCGCTTGCCGGCAACCCCTGCGGCAATCAGATGATCAAGAGATTGAAATTGGTTGGACACGCTGCTGCTCATTTTCCTAGCCCCATAAAATAGAATCGGCTAGAGTTTACAGAATTTGCCAAAAAAATCATCTAAAAAACCACGCGTGTCGAAGAGAAAAATGCCAAACAGCCGTTCCATCAACTACGCCGCCAACAAGGCGCACCAAAAAAAAGCCCAAGACCCTAAACGTGGGGGGGAGGAGGCGCAAAGGCCGCCGCGGCAGAAAATCGACCGATCGGGCAACCGCGGCCCGCTGGATCCATCGCCGCGGCGTGGGGCAACCCGCAATCAAAGCCGGCAGGATGCACAGGCGGCAACCAAAAAAAATGATCAGGGTTGGGATGATTTGGGCATTCCGGGCGTTACAAGAAATGACAGGCCCAGGGTGGACACAGCGGCGGGGGATGATTGGGTGGGAACCCTGTTTCGCCTGCCAGCCGGCTTGGCAGACTTGGCGGATCGTCGTCTGCGTCGCCAACCTGGCCCCACCTTTTGGTTAAAGCAAAAGGATCACGATCTGTTGTACGTGCCCAAGGCGCGGTTTAAAGACAGCATGGCCTGGCCCTTCCTTAGCCAAGCGCTGGACTGTTTGCTGTGCGGTCGTTTTAAGTTTAACGAAGGCCAGCTGGATCAATTGGCGCTGCGTTGCCGTCGCCGCGCAAGGCTGTGGCGCATGGCGGTGATGGTCGATGGCCGGCATTTTGTAAAGCAATCCTGGGAACGCTGGTTGATCAAGGAATTGAGTGAGCGTGGCGTGCGATTTGTGAGCAGCGATGCGGCAGCTGCGGGCAAGGCGAATGGCGTGCAAACCCTGTGGGCCTTGGCGGTTGAGGATGCGTATTATCTGGGGGTTGAGCGGTTTCAGGCCAACCAACTGCCGTGGCGCGCGCAAAGGGTTGAGGAGCGGGCGGGATCCCTGCCGCTGGAAATTGCCGGCGCGATGATCGAGTTGGCCTTTTTGCAGCCGGGGGAACGCTTGTTGGATCCGGTTTGCGGCAGCGGTACGTTGTTGGCTGAGGCCGCGGCCACCCACCCTGACCTTAGTCTTTACGGCTATGACCGCGACCATGCGGCGGTTAAACAGGCGACCAGCAATTTGGCATCGGTTGCGGCGGCCTCTGTAGAACTCAGCGTGCTGGACAGCCGTCAACCACGCCTTGCGGCCGGCAGCGTCGATGCGATTGTCGCCAATTTGCCCTTTGGCTTGCGCTTTGGCGATTCGGCCACCAACCAACCGTTGTATGAGGCGTTCTTAACCGCCTGGCGCCCCCTGTTAGCCGCCAACGGCCGCATGGTGGTGCTGACCGCCGATTTGATGGCCCTGAATCAGGCGCTTGCCAACCAAAAACGGCTAAAGGTTGAACGGCGGCTTAAGGTGCGGGTTAAGGGCCTGTGGGCCGAAATGGTGCTGCTGCGCCCCTAACCACACCCAATTTTTCCTTATTGGCGATGCCTGAAAAGGCGTCGTCTTGGTTCGTTGCTTGAGTCCGCCCCAGCAGCAGGATCGTCGGTTGAGGGAGCGGTTGTGGTGGTTGCGGCGGTTAAGCCAAAAAATTCGCTGATGTAATCAACGGCTGGTCTGTCAGCGTTCGCGCGGAACCCAGGAATCCGCGAAAGCAGGCGGGATTGACGGTCAGAAGGTTCCGAGTGGCCGCCATTTTCAATGCGCACGACCCGCAGCATCACCTGTTGGTTGGCGTTGGTAAAATCGCGCTGAAATTGTTGGCTTTCGTCCTTGGTGTTGATGTCAGCAATCGCGACCTCTTGCCCTGGTCGTGCCTGCAGAAAATTTGCCCAATGTTGGATGGTGGCCTGCGCGCTTTTGGCGGCGCCCTTGCTGCAGGTTTTGTCGCGATCGGCAATGCACCCACCCGCTGGGGGCATCAGGGTATCGGCGGTGCCATAGGTAAAGATGATGGGGCGTTGTACGCTGGGTTCCTGACATTCAGAAAGCGCCACATCCGCCGCGATCAAGGGGGCAAAGCCTGCAAACAGATCGCCAGCTTCAGCCGCCAAGCGAAAGGTCATCATCCCGCCGTTAGAGCCGCCAACCGCGTAAATTCGGCTGGGGTCAATGCCGTCGCGCTGTTGAACCTCGGCAATCATATCGCGGATAAACTGCACATCATTCCAAGTTGAATAGGATGGTTCATCGGCATGCAGCCCGCCATCGCCCTGGCGCACGCTAACAGCGCGGCAGTCGTTCCAGTTATGCTTGCGATCGCTGCCGTCATTAAGCTTGCCTTGCGGAAAGGCCAGCGCAAAGCCGTTTTTGGCCGCGCGATCGCTCCAAAGCCCGCCATATTCACGATCCTTGGCGATATCCGCGTTCATCTCCCCGCCGTGCAGCACGATCACCAATGGGCTGTTGCGTTGTTTGTTGGGGGCGGGTTGAAAAAGATACTCCCGCACCTGACCGCCAGAAGTTAAACGGCGTTGCTCAGCCTGGGTGCTGGGGGCGGCACTGGCCAAATTTGGCCACAGCAAGCCAGCGCAGATCAAGGGCAAGATAAGAAGATGGGGGGCAAAGGATCGTTTCAGGAACGATGTTGGGCTTTTCATTGGGGTACCTTTTTTTTAGGGTGTGTGAGAAAGAGGGCTTCCGCGGCGCCAATCCGCGGCCGGCATCGGGTTTTTGCCGGCAGGTTGCACGGTTAGCAGGCGCAGGGCGGTGGCGGTGCCGTCGGCCAACTGGCCGCAACGCAGGCTTAGGCCATCAGCTAGCCAGTCACCGGGGCGTGTTGAGCCGGCCTCCCCATCCTGCAACACATAAGCCTGTGCCGCCAGAATTTTCAGCCGGTTGCCGCGATCCTCAATCGCCACGGCGGGGCGGGGCGCCATCGCCCGTATTTGCAGCGACAATTCATGGGCGGGGCGGGAAAAATCCAACTGCTGGTCGGCCTTGGTCAACTTAGCGGCGTAGGTGGCGCCCTGATCGGGTTGAGCCTTTCCTTGCAAATCGCCGCTTAGCCATTGGGGCAGGTGGTTCAGTAGCAAACCCGCCGCGGCAGCCGCCAGCTTGTCGTGCAGCGTGCCGCCGGTGTCCTCCGCCCCTATCGGCACCTCAGCCTTGGCCAACATCGCGCCGGTATCCAACCCCTGATCCATTTGCATCAGGGTGATGCCGGTGATGCGATCCCCCGCCATCAACGCCCGCTGGATGGGCGCGGCGCCACGCCAACGGGGCAGCAAACTGGCGTGCAGGTTCAGGCAACCATGGATGGGCGCCTGCAAAATGGGGGGGGGCAGCAGCAGGCCATAGGCGGCAACAACCGCGCCATCCAAGGCCAGATTCCGCCAAACCTCCTGCTCCTCAAAACTTTTCAGGCTAAGCGGGGTGTGCACGGCCAAGCCCTGGCCAAGTGCCCAAGCGTGGACGGGGGAGGGCTGCAGCTTTTGGCCGCGGCCAGCAGGGCGGGGGGGCTGGCTGTACACCGCAACGGGGGGATAGCCGGCCGCCACCATGGCTTGCAACGCGCTAAGGGCAAAGGCGGGCGTGCCCATAAAGGCCAAACGCGGGATGTGGTTGCTGGTGGAGTTGGTCATGACGAATGGGGGGTTGCTGAAATTGGTGGATTCACGCATCTTACCCCCATGACGCGCCCTCTGCCAACCATGACGAACCAGGCCATCTACCGCTGGCTGATGCTGTGCGCGGTGATGATTGCGATGATGGTGCTTTTGGGTGGGGTAACGCGCCTGACCGAATCGGGGCTGTCGATTGTGGAGTGGCGGCCGATTACCGGCACGCTGCCCCCCCTTAGCAGCGCGGCATGGCAGGAGCAGTTTGGGCTGTACCAAGCCAGCCCGCAATACACCCAGGTCAATCAGGGGATGAGCCTGGCCGATTTCCGCCAAATTTTTCTGATGGAATGGGCGCACCGCTTTTGGGGGCGCTTGATCTTTCTGGCCTATCTGCTGCCCCTGATCGTGTTTTGGGCGCGGGGGCGGCTAAGCCACCGGCAGCAATGGGTGTACAGCGGCTTGCTGCTGCTGGTGCCGTTGCAGGGGTTGATGGGCTGGCTGATGGTCAAAAGCGGCCTTTGGCATGAGCCGCGGGTCAGCCCCCTGCGGCTGGCGGCGCATCTGGGGCTTGCCCTGCTGCTGTTCTCCCTAACCCTGATGCAGGCATGGAAGTTAAAAGGGGGAGCGCAAGATCAAGCGGATGAAACCCCGTCAGGCTTGCGCCGCGCCAGCCAGCTGCTGTTGGTATTGTTGGGCATCACCATCGCGGCGGGCGCGTTGGTGGCGGGCAACAGGGCGGGGTGGGTCTATAACGAATTTCCGCTGATGGGTGGCCAGTTTTTGCCGCAGGAATACGGCCATTTTTCTCCCTGGTGGCAAAATCTGATTGCCAACCACGCGGCGGTGCAATTTAACCACCGCTGGTTGGGGGTGGCGACCACCGCCGCCGCGCTGGCACTGTGGATGGCCTTTCGCCGCCGGCTAAGCCCACCGCTGCGCCAAGCCCTGGGCTGGGTGGCGGCCTTGGCGGTGGTGCAATCGGCCTTAGGCATCGCAACCCTGCTGCACGGCGTGCCGATCTGGCTGGCGGCGCTGCATCAACTCAACATGGTAGGCCTGCTGGCGGCCACGCTGTATTTGCTGCATGCCTCCGTTTTAAGGAAGCCGTCTTAAAGTCGATTTTGTTGCAAAATCCGCTTCCTAAACCCGAAAATATTGCTAAAATCACGCTAGGAGCCGTCTTAATGCGGGAAAAATCACAGGCAATTTGGCCAGAGGCGTTCGTTTCGACCGCGGATACAACGGTTGCCGTTTCGCGCGCGGTTAAGGCCGGACAGCTGCGCAAACTTGCCTCACGGCTTTATACCCGCAATTTGACCGATGCGCCCGAAAATATTGTGCGCCGTCATCTGTGGCCAATTGTGGCTGGGTATTTTCCTGGCGCGCTGATCGCCGACCGCACCGCGATCGAAAATGCGCCAGCGGCCGATGGCTCTATCTGCCTGATCACCGATCGCGGTGCCGATATTGTCCTGCCCGGCATCGTGCTGCGCCCCCGCCGCGGCATCGGGCCGTTGCCGACCGATCGCCCCTATATCGGCGGGCTCTACCTCCCCTCAACCGGCCGTTCCTATCTGGAAAACATGCGCCCCAGCCGTGCGCGTGATGGCCGGCTGCCCCGCACCCTTAGCCGCATGGAGATGGAGGAGCGGTTGGACGCCTTGATCCGCCGCAGCGGTGAGGAGGGCGTGAAGCGTCTGCGCGATGAGATTCGCGCTGAGGCTAAAGCCTTAGGGCTGGTTGCGGAGGCGAACGAGCTTGACGCGCTGATTGGCACCTTGCTGGGCACCCGTGAGGCGGAGATGCTTTCCCCAACCGGTCGTGCGCGCCGTGCCGGACGTCCCTATGATCCTGATCGCCTGGAAATGTTCCAACTGTTGCAGCGCGCCCTGCGTCAGCACTTT
Source organism: Alphaproteobacteria bacterium (assembly GCA_044345375.1). GTDB lineage: Bacteria > Pseudomonadota > Alphaproteobacteria > CAISOG01 > CAISOG01 > CAISOG01. The sequence continues at coordinate 41,458 of JBIJBF010000007.1, read as the reverse complement.
CCCGCCCCGCTGATGGTTGGCCAGCGCAGCCCGGAAAGCCAATCCACGCTGGCGTTTTTTGAGGCCTATTTTTCCAACTTCATCGAAGGGACCGAATTTGAGGTGGGTGAAGCCGCCGACATTGTCTTCAACGGCGTCATCCCGACCGCGCGCCCTGAGGATGCCCATGACGTGCTGGGCACCTGGCGGCTGGTTTCCGATGATCAGGAAATGCGCCGCTTGCCTGCTACTGGCGCGCAATTGTTGGATCTTTTGCGCCAGCGTCATGCCGCCATCATGGATCGCCGGCCGGATAAGGGCCCCGGCCTGTTCAAAGCCGGCGGCAATCGTGTCGGCACCACCGTTTTTGTGGCGCCGGATCTGGTTGAGGGCACGCTGGAGCAGGGGTTCGCCCTGGCGCGCAGTTTGGAATCGGCCTTGCAACGGGCCATTTTCATGATGTTTCTTATTACCGAGGTGCATCCGTTCGCGGACGGTAACGGCCGTACCGCCCGCATCATGATGAACGCCGAACTGGTCGCCGCGGATGAGCAGCGGATCATCATCCCGACCGTCTACCGCAACAATTACCTGGCCGCTTTGCGCGCCATGACCCAGGGCAGCGCGCCAACGCCGCTGATCCGCACCCTTGATTACGCGCAGCGATGGACCCATGCCATCCGTTGGGGCACGGTTAGAGAATCGCAACTGGCCATGGAGGCCTGCAACGCCTTTTATGATCCCAATAGAGCCGATCAGGATGGGGTTCGGCTGAAGATGCCGGATGACGTGTAGGACGGAAAGGAAAACGCTCTATGGCGCAACCCAGTTGCCATCCCAACAACCCTTGCCAGCATCCCAAACCAGCTTGGCGCGCAGGTGCCCTTCGGCGGCCAGATACAGCCAATCAATCTCCAGCATTTCGGCGAGGATGACCGCAAAATTTGGCCAGCCGGCCGCGCTTTCCGCCTCATCCGGGTTGCGTTTTTCCCAGCCCGCTGGCATGCCGGTGGTGGGGGTTGGGCTGATGGTGCCTGAGGCCTGATCGGCCAGGTAGCAGCGGCGGGAGAACAGGCGGGTTTCATCCCAAGCCTGCTGCGCGGTTGCATCCTGGTAATGCACCGCGGCGTGGGTGCGAATGCGCAGCTGGGTTTTGATGGTTGGCTCGTAAAACAAAAACAGGCTGTTGGGATTGCGCTGCACCTCCCCCACCTTGGCGCAGCGGTGGTCGGTGTGGATGCGTAGCTGGCGGTTTTGCGCACAGGCCTGACGCAGCACCACCACCCGCGCCTGGGGCAGGCCGTTTTGATCCAGCGTGACCAAACTGGGGGTATGCGCCAAGCGGTTGCGGTCGGCCACGCCGGTCTGCAGCAGATCCCACGCCAAGGCCTCAACCTCTGTCAAGCTTTGCGGAATGGGGGGGAAAGGGAAGGGGAAGGTCATGCGGTGGTGTTGCTAAGCTAAAGGGGCGCGGCCTTGCTGCGCGGTTTTAAAAAGCTGGGCAAGTCGCCATCGTCATGAATGGTCAGGGCGGCATTTGGTGAGGGAGGGGGCGTCGTCTGGCGGGCGGGCGGGTTGGTCGCCGCCACTCGCTTATCTGCCCTATTATCTATAGGACGCTCTGGCTGCTGCTGGCGTGGTTTTGGGGTTGTTTGTTCTGTTGGCGCATCCTGGGTGGTCGCTGGCCGTTTTCTGCGCCCTGATCGTTCTCCCCCCCGCGGCGTTGCAGGCTGATCGTTGGTTGCCTCCGCAGAACGCTGGGTAGAGTGGTGGGCAGGGGTTTGGGATGCGGGTGCCGATGCGGTTGGCTCAATCAACACCTCCTGCTTTAAATGTTGGCGCAATGCCTTGATCAGTTTGTCGTCCGCCTCCGTCACCAGGGTAATCGAGACGCCGCTTTTGCCAGCCCGTCCGGTGCGGCCAATGCGGTGCACGTAATCATCGGGGGATTTGGGCACGTCAAAATTCACCACCGCCGGCAGATCATCCACATCCAGCCCGCGCGCCGCGACATCGCTGGCGATCAACAACTTCACCTCGCCCGCCTTAAAGGCGGTCAGGGTTTTGGTGCGATGCTCCTGCGTCATGTCGCCATGCAGCGCCTCAGCGCGATAGCCCTTGCTGTTCAGGGCGCGGCAAACGGCGGGGATATCGCGTTTGCGGTTGCAAAACACAATCGCCGATTCCAGGGCGTGATCCTGCAACAATTGAATCAACAGGGCGGTTTTTTGTGGGGTGGTGACGCCGTAAAACTTCTGGGTAATGGTGGCGGCGGTGGTGACCTTGGGGGTGATGCGAATGGTCACGGGGTCGCGCAAAAACTGCTTGGTCAGCCGCTCAATCTCGGCCGGCATGGTGGCGGAGTAGAACATGGTCTGGCGGGTTTTGGGCAGCGAGGCCTCAATGGTTTCCACGTCCGGAATAAAGCCCATGTCCAGCATGCGATCGGCCTCATCCAACACAAACACCTGAATGCCAGACAGAATCAGGCCGCCGCGTTGCAGCAGATCCATCAGGCGGCCGGGGGTGGCCACCACGATATCGACGCTTTGTTGCAGGGCGCGGCTTTGATCCTGCGTGCCGCCAATAATCAGGCATGAGGTGACGTCAAACGGTTTGCCCAGCACGTTGATCGCCTCAATCACCTGCGCCGCCAATTCCCGCGTCGGCTCCAACACCAGCACGCTTGGCATGCGGGCGCGCCGTTTAAAACTGCTGAGCCGTTCCAGAATCGGGATCAAAAAGGATGCGGTCTTGCCGCTGCCGGTCTGCGACAAGCCCAAAATATCAGACTTGGCCAGCGCGTGGGGAATGGTTTGCGCCTGAATCGGCGTTGGTTGGCTGTAACCCGCCTGCTCAATCGCCTGCAGGGTAAGGGGGGAGAGGCCCAGCGAGGCAAAACCCGCGGCGGCAATCCCAGCCGTTGGTTCGGTGGGGGTAAGCATCGCTTCAGCTGTCGTCTCAGGGTTCATCATCATGCGCTAAGTTGGTGTTAAGGGGGTAAAAGGGGGGGAGTGATCATCCTAATCCACAGGCTTGGTGAGGCCATGAATCCTAAGATGTTGTCGGAAAACTGCTGTTGATCGACCTATATTGGGCGCACTGTTGCACAAGCGGGCATCAACTTCAAGTCGTTTGGCGATGCTTGCATGCTTTTTTGTGTGGACAGACCGTTTTTTACTTCGTTTTTTTGCTGTATTTTTGGCGCAGGCGCGTGCCGCCATCGCTTTTGGTGGTTTGCAGGGCGCGGCCGATGCCTAGGGCGTTGTCGGGCACGCTTTCGGTAATGGTGCTGCCCGCGGCGATATAGGCGCCATCGCCGATGGTGATGGGGGCAACCAGCACGCTGTTGCTGCCGATAAAGGCGGATGCGCCAATCACGGTGGGTGATTTTTGAAAACCGTTGTAGTTGCACACCACCGTGCCCGCGCCGATGTTGCTTTTGGCGCCAATGGTGACATTGCCAAGGTAGCTAAGGTGCTTGGCCTTAACCCCGCTGCCCAGCCGCGCCCGTTTGACCTCAACAAAATTGCCGATCACCACATCGGGTGCCAACACCGCATCGGGGCCGATTCTGGCAAAGGGCCCCACCTCAATCGCATTGGCCAGGGTCGATTCCTCAAGATAGGAAAAGGCGCGGATCTGGCAGTTTTCGCCGATCACCACGCCGTTGCCGATCACCACGTTCGGCTCAATCACCGTGCCGCGGCCTATCACGCTGTCCGCGCTGAAAAACACCGTGCTGGGGGCTGGAATTCGTACGCCAGCTGACAGAAATTGGGCGCGCAGCCGATCCTGCGCCAAGCTTTCCGCCGCCGCCAATTCGGCCTGGGTGTTGATGCCCATGATTTCCGCCTCAACCACCTCTGACCAGCCAACCGTTTGGCCGGCGGCATTCGCCAAGGCGACCAGCTGGGTCAGGTAGTATTCCTGCTTGGCGTTGTGGTTGTCGATTTGGCCAAGCGCATCCGCCAATCCATGGCGCGCCACCGCCATCATGCCGGCGAACGACAGCGGCAGGGCGCGTTCCTGCGCCGTGGCCTCAACCTGCTCAACCAGCCGCAACACTTGGTTTTGTGGGTTCAGCACCATGCGGCTATAGCCGTTGGGTTCCGCGGCGCGGGTGGCCAGCAGAACGATGGCGGTATTATCCTGCGCGATTTGTTGGGTCATCGCCTGCAGGGTGGCGGGCTGCAGGAAGGGGGTGTCGCCATAAATCACCGCAACGGGCAGCGTATCGGTGGGCAGCAGCGGCATGGCGCAGCGCAACGCATCGCCGGTGCCCAAGGGGGTTGGCTGCACCACGGTTTGTACGTCATGACAAAGTTCATGCAGCCGCGGCTCATCCGCCGGCAACACCACCGTCACGCTGGCGGCACCTGCATCACGTGCCGCGGCAATCACCCAGCGCAGAATCGGCCGCCCGGCAATCGGGTGCAGCAGTTTGGGCAGGTCGGTTTGCATCCGCGTGCCCCGCCCGCCCGCCAAAATCACGGCGTGAAAGCTGGCGGCGGCATGGTTTGGCTTGATGGTTTCCATGGGAAAAGAACTTATGCCGCCGCCGCGCCGCATGCAAGCCCTGCGGTGATTTTAGGGTAGGGTTTGGGTTTTTGCGGGTGGAACGCGCACCTCAATCGGGCAGCTAAGATGGCGGCTGGCAAATTCCAACAGGGCGGTTTCTGCTGCCAGCAGTTCTGGCACGCGAATGATGCCAAATCTTGCAAAAATTCCTCCATAATTGGCGGATGCCTGTCCACGCAGCTGCAACAGGTGTTGTTTGGGGCTAGAGTTTTTGCCAGAACCAGCGGCCGCATAGACCTCCCACCGCGTAATGTCTGACCAATTTAAATGGATCTCCACTTGGTTGGCCGCAACCGCCAGATGAAAGGCTGGTTCGGTCAGTACTTGAATCGGCAGGGTCAGGCCTTGCGCATCCGCCTTAAGAATTGGGATGTAATCGGGGTGGCGGCGCAACAAACGCACTGCTTGGCGCAGGGTTGCGGTTGAGATGGGAACAACAATCGCAGGCATTAAAAAAATGACCAGTTGGCCGTACCAAAAAAAATTGTCAAAGCAACGTTGTTTGCAGGTCACACTCAGCAGAATAGCTTGGAACATGATGATGAGTGCGGGCGTTGCCCATAGGCAGTAGCGCCATTTTCGCGCAATCAGATCACGGCTTTCCCACAGGGGGATTGTGAACACGTCTGTTGATGGCTCGGATGATAATGGGGCAGGGGTGGTTGGGGGAGATTGTGGGGTGGCGGACTTTGGCAAAATGGTTGCGCGAACACGGTGGCTATAAAGCCCGCCACCAACCGCCAAAACAAAGGGGGCAATCGCAAGAAGCGTAAAAAGCAAGGCTTTGTGCGCGGGGAAAAATTGCACAAACAACAAGAAAATAAGCGCCAGACCAAGCAAGCCAAAGAAGGCGATCACCCATGCATAAAGACGTTCATTGGGATTCATCATCGTTAACAATGCTTTGGCGTTAGGGTTAACTCCGCAATTCTTCCGCCGGGGTGACGCCCAGAATCGCTAGGCCTGATGCCAGCACGTTGCGCACCCCCTGCACCAGCGCCAAACGTGCCAGGGTTAGGGGCGGGTTGTCGGCTTGGATAAAGCGCAGCAGGCTTTCGTCGCGCCCCTCATTCCACAGGGCGTGGAAGCTGGCCGCCACCTCGTAAAGGTAATAGGGGATGCGGTGAGGCTCGCGCTCGGTCGCCGCCGCCGCCAACATGCGCGGCCATTGGGTTAACAGGCGGATCAGGCCTAGCAGGCTGTCCTCGGTCAGCAGCGTTAGATCAGCGGTGGCCAGGTCGGGCTTAGCCAGTTGCGGCAGGGCTTCAGCCGCTTGGCGAAAGACGGAGCAGGCACGGGCATGGGCGTATTGCACATAGAACACCGGGTTGTCGCGGCTTTGTTCCCGCACCGCCAGCAGGTCAAAATCCATCGGGATGTTGTTTTTGCGCCACAGCATCATAAAGCGCAGGGCATCGCACCCCACCTCCTCAATCACCTCGGCCACGCTGATAAAGGTGCCGCCGCGTTTGGACATTTTCTTAAGCTGCCCACCCTCCAAAAACTTGACCAGCGCGTTCAGCGGCGCCTCAAGCTGTACCCGCCCGCCCGACAGCGCTTGCGCTGCGGCCTGAAAGCGCGCGACATAGCCGGCATGGTCAATGCCCAACGGCACGATCAGCAAATCAAAGCCACGGGCGATTTTTTGCCAGGTGTTGGGCAGGTCGCCGGCGATATAGGTCCATTCGCCATTGGCCTTTTTCAGCACGCGATCCTGATCATCGCCAAATTGGGTTGAGCGCAGCAGGGTGACCTGCTCAGCCACCCAATCACCACTGGCTTTCTTGCTTTTGGGCGGTTCTGGGGTGCCCTGATAAACCAGGCCGGCTTGCTCCAACAGCTGATAGGGCTCATGGATGCCGCCCGCCTCATACAACCCCGCCTCAGACGTAAACACCTCATGCACCACGCCCAGTTTGGCCAGGTCTTCCTTGATCAGGGTCAGCATCGCTGAAACCGCCAGCGGGCGCACAATCGCCAGCCATTCCGCCTCAGGCATTGTCATTAGCCTGTCGCCATAGCGATCGGCCAGGTCTTGCCCCACGGGTTTGAGATAGTCGCCCGGGTACAACCCCTCAGGAATGCTGGCAATCACCTCCCCCAACGCCTCGCGGTAGCGCAGAAAGCAGGATTTGGCCAGCACGCTAACCTGATTGCCGGCATCATTGACGTAGTACTCACGGCAAATCTGATGCCCCGCGGCCGCCAGCAAATTGGCCAGGGCATCGCCAAATACCGCGCCGCGCAAATGGCCGATATGCAAAGGGCCGGTGGGATTGACCGAGACATACTCCACATTAATCTTAACGCCGCTGCTGTTGGCGGGGGCATAGCCATAGCGGGTGCCATTGCCCAGAATCTGCCGCAGCTGATCCTGCCAGAACGCGGGGGTAAAGCGCAGGTTGATAAAGCCTGGCCCCGCCACCTCAACCGCCGCCACGCCATCAATTGCTTGAATCGCGGGCAGCAGCAGCTCCGCAACCTGGCGGGGCGATTTGCCCAAAGGCTTGGCCAGCACCATCGCGGCGTTGGTGGCCACCTCGCCATGCGCGCTTTCCCGCGGCGGTTCGGCGTTGATGCCGGCGGTGGGCAGATCGTTTGGCAGGGTGCCCTGTTCCTGCAAGGTGATCAGGGATTGCAGAATTTGCTGCTGAACTTGGGCATAAAGATTGCCGGTGGGGGCGGGGCTAGGACTAGGGCTAGGAATGGTCATGGGGTTAACAACTTGTTAAGAAATGTTCTGCATAAACACTATAGACTAGGATTTTGTCCTAGGCTATAAAGATTCAAATTTCTGAGATGTTATTGCTATTCCGTCAATCTGTTTTAAAAGGGTGTTTTGATGCGTCGCTTGCTTTTTTCTGCCGCTGTGGTGGCTCTTTTGGTGCCATTTTCTGCTTCTTTGCATGCTGAGTCGCCCAGTTTTGATGACCCGCGCATGGTGGTGCCAAGGCCAACGACCCGTTCTGCAGCTCCTGTAGCCCCTGCGGCGGCGGCAACGGCAACGGCGCCTAGCAGCCTAAGCCCCGATTATGTCACCACGCCGCTGGCACCCTCTGCTGTTGGTGTGCAGGCTGATGCGGCTCCTGCTCCTGCACCGGTCGCGGCCAGCCCAAAGAAAAAGGCGGTGGCTTCTGAGGATGCCTATGTGAGCGAGAGCAAGTTGTTGGTGGGGATTCCCGATGGCTTGTATTTGGGTGCTGGCGGTGGCTACCGCACTTTTAATCAAGACAAGTTGACGGTCAGCGGCGTTACCAGCAGCCCTGAGGCTAGCGGTTATACCGGTAAGCTTGAGGCGGGCTATACCTACAAGGTGCCGCAATACAAAACCAGCACGCCGTTTTTCAAAATTGAGGCCAGCGCCAACGAAAGCCGGATGGACTATGATTTCAAGGGGCAGCCTAAGGGCGTTGGCTTGGTTGGGTTTGATACCCAGAACAAAAAAGATGCCGCGCGTGAGAGTTTCTACACTGGGGATATCAAGGTTGGGGTTGACCATAAACTCAGCGATACCGCCAGTCTTGCTGGATCGGTTGGGGTTGGGGTGTTCTACAACTACGGTCATGACACCACCAATATTTCGCAGTTTGGCTACTCTGTTGCGAGTTCTGAAGATCAGTTGGGGGATACCAGCATCAACTTTACCTATATTCCGGTTCACCTGACGCTGACCAACGACGTGGGCGATGATTGGGGTTTGTTGACGGAGGTGGGGTATCAATATGTGATGGCTGGCCAGGCGCGTCGGGAGTTTAACAGCACGCGTGGCACTGGCTATGAATCGCTGAGCGCGGGTGGTTCCACCCTGAACGACCTGAAACATCAGATCAACAATGGGTATGGCCTGAATGGCCAGCTGCTGTTTCGCCGCAAGCTTGATTTTGGCACGGTGGCTGGATCTGAAATTCGTTTTGGCCCCTATGTTCAGTATTGGAGCATTGACGATATCAGCAACGATGATATGGAAACTGAGGGTGGATCGGTGTTGCGCTCGAACGTCGCCTTTCCGAAATTTGAATTTCTGGAAACCGGCGTCAAGGTTGAGTATCAATTCTAACCAGCTGGTTCGGTTGGTTGCGGCAAGAGACCTTTGGGGTGCGAATTGGTGGCGGTTACAAGCTTTAGAATTGCAGTCGTTACCCCGCTTGGTCGATCCGTGTTGGTGTTGGCGCAGGTGGTGGGTCGGTTTGCGCAGTTTGTCGGCATCAGCCTGCGCCATGTCGTCACCCCGCCGCTGTATCTGAACTTGGTGTTCAAGCAGATTCGCGACATCGGCTTTTATTCCCTGCCGGTGGTGGGGCTGACCGCGCTGTTTACCGGCATGGTGTTGGCGCTGCAAACCTACTCCGGCTTTTCGCGCTTTTCGGCGGAAAGTTCGGTGGCCACGGTGGTGGTGTTGTCGATGACGCGGGAATTGGGGCCGGTGTTGGCCAGCCTGATGGTGGCGGGTCGTGTGGGCGCGGCGATTGCGGCTGAGCTGGGCACGATGCGGGTGACCGAGCAAATTGACGCGCTGACCACCCTTTCCACCAACCCCTATAAATACCTGATCGCGCCACGGCTGATTGCGGCGACGTTGACGCTGCCCTGTTTGGTGGCGGTGGCGGATGTGATTGGCGTGTTGGGCGGCTATTTGGTGTCGGTTTACAAGCTGAAATTCAACGGCGCCGCCTATTTGCAGAATACGGTGCAATATCTGGAATTTATCGATGTCTTTTCCGGGCTGGTTAAGGCGGCGGTTTTTGGCTTTATCATTGCGGTCATGGGCTGCTATCAGGGCTTCCGTTCGCGCGGTGGGGCTGAGGGGGTGGGAACCGCGACCACCAACGCCGTCGTCACCGCCTCAATCCTGATCCTGTTTGCCAATTACATCGTCACCGAACTGTTCTTTGCGAAATAGGAGGGGGAAACCCATGGCCATCATCATCACCGAAACCACTTGGAGCCTGCCCGCCGCTGATGGGGTGGCCGTGATCTATGGGGTGCTGAACAGCGCGGTTGCGCAGGGGGCGCCGGTGAACCGCAAGGCCATTCTTCACGTGCATGGCTTGGGCGGCGATATTTTTAACGTGGCGCCAACGGTGATGTCGCAGCACATGCCAACGCTTGGCTATGACGTGATTCGGATTTCGCTGTACAAGGATGCGGACAAGGCGCGCTGCTTAACCGACTGCACCCTGGCGATTCATGCGGCGGATATTCAAACAGTGGCTCGGCATTTTGCGCCGCGCTACGACCAGCTTTTTGCCACCGGCCACAGCTATGGCGGGCCCAGCCTGATGATCGGCGATCTTACCCCCTTTGCCGCGGTCTCGCTGTGGGACCCGACCTATATCCCCCAGGAAATCATCGCCAACTCCCCCGCGGTTCGTCCCTTGGGGGAGAATTTCGTCAAGCGCTACGGCGCCGAAGTTGTGTTGGGCACGGCGATGGTGGATGAGAGCCGCCAGCTGGATGAGGCGCGGATGATCGCCTTTGCCGCCGCCTGCACCACGCCGCTGCAGGTGTTGCACGCCAGCGGCGGTTACTGGCTGGAACGGTACGGTGCTACCTCATACCACACCCATGCCAAGGGCCCCACCGATTATGCGGTGATTGATGGCACCGCACATTGTTTCTACGAGCAGGGCACCACCCAAAAGCTGCTAAGCGCGGTTCAGAGCTGGTTTGATCAGTTTTAGGGTGGAGGGTGCCATCTCATTTGCCCACAATGTCTTGACTTTGTCATGACATATGCGATGATGGATCAAGCAATGGGGGAGAATTGTGGTGCAAACGCAGCCGCCAACCAAGTCTGAAAAGCTGGATATCCGCCTGACCCCTGATGCCAAATCGATGCTGCAGGCGGCGGCGCGTGAACGCCACACCACCATCAGCCAGTTTGTGATCAACACCGCGTTAACCGCAGCGGGGGAGGTGTTGGCCGAGCGTGGGCGGGTGGGGTTGAACGCCGAACAATGGGTCGCCCTGATGGCGGCGTTGGATGCCCCGCCACGGCGGCATGAGCGGATGGAGCGGTTGCTGACTGAGCCCAGCATTTTTGATTAGCCATGTTGGTGGATAACGCGAAACTCAGCGTGGCCAAACTCGCCCCCACCCATGACCTGGCGGATTTTGACAGCGGATCGCAACCGCTGGACCGCTATCTCCAGCTGCACGCGCTGCAAAGCCAACGGGCCAACATTGCCCAAACTTATGTGGCGCTGCAGGCTAACCAAGTGATTGGCTATTACAGCCTGGTGGTGGGGGCGATGGTGTATGACGATGCGCCGGAACGGTTGGTGCGGGGAACGCCCCGTCACCCGGTGCCGATCATTCTGCTGGCCAGATTGGCGGTTGATCAAGCCTGGCAGGGCAGGGGGGTGGGGGCAGCGTTGGTGGTGGATGCCACCAGAAGGGTGCTGCAGGCATCAGAAATCGTCGGGGTTCGGGCACTGGCGGTGCATGCCAAGGATCCACAGGCCAAGCGTTTTTACGAATATCTCGGTTTTGAGCCCCTTCTCGCCCAGCCCTTTACCCTGTACCGCTTGCTCAAAGACATCCGCCTGATGCTTGCGGCCAAGCATTGACGCGCTGGCGGGGGATCGATAGACTTGTCCCTATCCATCATGAAATAAAGGATAGCGCGCGTGGAACTTTTTCTTCATATTTTGCCGATTTATCTGTTGTGTGTGTTGTCCATTATTTCGCCTGGGCCAGATTTTTTGCTGGTCACCCGTCAGGCGTTGGCGCATGGGCGCGTTGCCGGCATTTGGTGCAGCTTTGGCATCGCCATGGGCGTGGTGGTGCACATCAGCTATTGCCTGTTGGGGCTGGGGTGGGTGATCGCGCAATCGGTGGTGGTGTTTTCGGTGATGAAATTCGCGGCGGCGCTGTATTTGATTTATTTGGGATACGAGGCACTTCGTGGTTCATCCGCGCCGCAACCGGCACCAGAATCTGCAGACTTAACGCTTAGCGACCAAGCGGTGAACGGCTGGAAATGTTTTCGACAGGGCTTTATCACCAACCTGTTGAACCCCAAGGCCGCGCTGTTTTTTGTCAGTTTGTTTACGGTTGTCATGCGGGCTGAAAATGATTGGGATGCGGCTATACTGTTGTCGATGCTAGACGTGGGCACGATCTTTGTGTGGTTCAGCCTGTTGTCGATTGGCTTGGGCCATGCCGCTGTTCAGCGGTTTTTCTACCTCAGCCGCCGCTGGCTGGATCGCATCACCGGTGTGCTGCTGATTGGGCTAGGCATCAAGGTTGCCACCTTGCAGCATCAGTCGTAACCGCGGGCAGGGGGGGGATCTATGACCGCAAACCACAGCATCGATCTGACGCTCAACGCCTCCACCGCGCACTTTGGTGTTTGGCGGGCGGTGTTTAACGATCAGGGGCATTTGGTGCAGTTGGGTCGGGTGGATCAAGCGACATCAGCGGATGTGCAAACGCAGAACCCCTTACCGCCAGCGGTGGCCGCGGCGGTGGCGGAGCTTGATCGGCAGTTGACGGCGTATTTATCGGGTGAATCAAGGGTTTTTGAGCTGACCTTAGCGCCAACCGGTACGGCATTTCAGCATGAGGTTTGGGGCGCTCTGCTGAAGATTCCCTATGGCCAGACCACCAGCTATGGCGCGATTGCCAAGGCTTTGGGCAACGCCAAAGCGGCGATCGCGGTGGGGCAGGCGGTGGGTGCCAACCCGATTGCGATTTTGATCCCCTGCCACCGCGTGTTGACCCATGCTGGCACTCTTGGGGGCTATGCCTGGGGGGTGGAGACCAAGGCCAAGCTGTTGGAGCTGGAGAAAACGGCGGCCGCTGCCTAGGCTGTGGTGGGCGGAAAATCTTTGCTAGTAAAGGGATAGCCCTGGCTGCAAAACTCGCAGGTCACCTCAAGCTTGCCATCCTCGTCAAACAGATCCTGCAATTCAGCAGCGGGCAGTGCCTGCAAATAGCCCGCGACACGGCTGACTGAGCAGCGGCATTGATCGCGGATCACCTTGGCGGCGGCAATTTCCAAGTTGGTCAGCGGAAACAAACGCCGCAAAAAGGCCTCGGGCGTGCCGGCGTAGTCCAGCAATTCGTCGGGTTTGATGGTGGCAAAACAGGCGCTGGCAAACTCCCAATTGTCCTGCGCCCGCATCGCGTTGCTGTTGTCGTTGATGGCCAGGAGATTTTCATCATGGCCACCATGATCGGGCAGGCGTTGCAGCAAAAGGCCACGCCCGCGCCATTGTCCATTTTTTGCGCCCCCCTGATCAATCGCGATCAGCAGATGGGTATCCAGCTGTACCGATTGTTCGAAATAGGTCAGGGCGGCTTGCAGCAAGCCATCACTGGTCAGAATCACCACCCCCTGATAGGCCAGCTGTTGATCATCACCCGGTTGTGGGGCTTGCCGAATCGAAAAGGCCAGATGGCCATCCCCCAACAGCAGCGATGGCTTGGCGGTATCAGGGGTTGCGGCCAGTTTTTCTGGCGCGACCCTGGCATAGCCACGCAACGCCCCCTCAGTCGTTAAATCACCCACCAGCAAATTCACCGCGCCATCGCTGCTGGTTTGCAGGCTAAAGGTGCCGTCGAATTTCAGGGTGTTGCCCAGCATCACGGTTAACAGCAGGGTTTCGGCCAACAACTGCTCAACCCGCGTATCGGTTTGATCGGGGGCGCGATGCCGATGCCGCTGCAAAATGCTGCTAAGGCTGCTGTCCAGCTGCACAAAACGGCCGTGCAGATTGCCGTCCATGTTGAAAAATGAGTGGACAAAATCGGTCATGCGGGCACCAAATTGCGGCGGTAACAGGCCGCCAAATAGGTGTTGTGCAGCAGCATGGCAATGGTCATTGGCCCCACGCCGCCAGGTACTGGCGTAATCGCGCCAGCCCGCGGCAACGCCTCAGCAAAGGCCACATCGCCAACAAGGCGCGCGCCGCCATCGGCGGTTTCGATGCGGTTGATGCCAACATCGATCACCACGGCGCCTGGCTTAATCCAATCGCCACGAATCATTTCGGGCTGGCCCACCGCCGCGATCAGAATATCGGCCTGTGCGACGATGCTGGGCAAATCCTGGGTTTTGGAATGGGCGATGGTCACGGTGCAGTCGGCGTTCAGCAGCAACATCGCCATCGGCCTGCCCACCATCACCGAACGGCCCACCACCACCGCGTGCTTGCCGGCCATATTGGGTTCCACGCTGCGGATCAGCTGCATACAACCCATGGGGGTACAGGAAACATAGCCGCGTTGTTGCTGCAACAATTGCCCAGCGCTAAGGGGGTGCAGGCCATCGACATCCTTGAGCGGGTCAATCGCGGCGATCACCGCGCGGCTGTCCAACGGCTCAGGCAGGGGCAGCTGCACCAAAATGCCATCCACCAAGGGGTCGGCGTTCAGGCGCGCAATTTCAGCCAACAACTCATCCTGAGTGGTGCTGGCCGGCAGGGGGATGGTCAGCCCCTCCATCTGCACCGCCAGCGCGCGTTTGGCCTTGTTGCGCACGTAAATTTGGCTGGCGGCGTGATCGCCCACCAGAACAAAGGCCAAGCATGGGGTAACCTGATGCTGCTGTTTTAGGGTCGCCACTTTTTCGGCCAAGGCGGCCTCAGTCGCTGCGGCAATCGCCTTGCCATCAATGATTTTTGCTTCCATTCGGCTAACCCCTATAACTGCGCCGCCAGCAGGGCACGCAAAAACTGCAGGCAAAGGATCGCCAGCAGGGGGGATAAATCGAGAATGGGTTGATGACCCAACAAGCGCCCAATCGCCAAACGAAACGGGCGGTAGAAATACCAGGTCAGCTCCTTTAAGCCAGCGGCAATCTGGCGGATCAGCGGGTTGTAGCTGTTCAGCAGGTTAAATTGGATCAGCAGTTGAACCGCCACATCGATGATCACCAACCAAATCGCCAAGCCAATCAGGGCGTCGGCCAGTTGGAAAAGGGCGTTAAGCATTGCAAAAAACTCCAAAAACAGGCCAGAAATCGGAAATACGATGGGCAGGCATTGGTTAAAGCACAATTGGCTGGTGGCGACAATTGCTTTTGTGCAGCAGGGTAAAATACTAGGACGTGGTGACCTTTTAACAATTACCTCAGGGCGCCACTTAAACTACCAAGTGCACCACTGGGCAGCAGCCAGAAATAAAGCAGCTTCTGATGGGTTTTGTGCAGAAGTTTTTTGCAGAAGACAAGCAGGCGGTGATATCAGCTATTGAGGCTCTTGGCACAGAAGACGATGCGTGGCGTAATGAGTTAATAGATTTGTATTATCAACATCCAGGCCATGACGCTCGATGGAGCCGTGTTATGGTTATTAATGCTGTGGCGTCTTATGCAGAGCAAGATTCAAAGGTGGCGGCACTAATAACAGCAGGCCTTAGCGATCCAGAGCGGTTGGTTCGTCAGGAAGCAAGACGGTCTCTCTAACCCCCCCACCCGCAAACATAAGCTTGTGATCTGGCCTAAGGTCTGGCAGAATTTTGCCGCATCAGGGGAGTTTGTTATGACCGATCTTATCAGTGGCGCGCATATTGTGTTGCGGGCGTTGGCCGAGCATGGGGTGGATACCATTTTTGGTTATCCAGGCGGGGCGGTGTTGCCGCTGTACGACGCCATTTTTCAGCAGGAGCAGATTCAGCATGTGCTGGTGCGGCATGAGCAGGCGGCGGCGCATGCGGCTGAGGGGTACGCGCGGTCCAGCAACAAGGTGGGGGTGCTGTTGGTCACCAGTGGGCCGGGCGCCACCAACGCCGTTACCGGCTTGACCGACGCCTTGATGGACAGCATCCCGATTATCTGCCTGACCGGTCAGGTGCCCAGCTTTTTGATCGGCAGCGATGCGTTTCAGGAGGCGGACACGGTGGGGATTACCCGTGCCTGCACCAAGCACAATTATTTGGTTAAAGATGTCGATCAGCTGGCGCGGGTGATGCATGAGGCGATTTATGTGGCCAAAAGCGGCCGCCCGGGCCCGGTGGTGATCGATCTGCCCAAAGATATTCAGCTGGCCTTGGCGGCCTACAAGCCCGCCAGCCATTTCTCGCACCCCAGCTATCGCCCCAAAACCAAGGGCGATCTGGCCAGCATTGATCAGGCGGTGGAATTGCTGCGCACCGCCAAAAAGCCGGTGATTTACGGCGGCGGCGGGATTATCAACTCTGGGCCCGGCGCCAGCGACCTGCTGACCCAGCTGGTGCGCGCCACCAACATTCCCTGCACCCTGACCCTGATGGGGCTGGGCGCCTTTCCCGCCAGCGATCAACGCTTTTTGGGGATGCTGGGCATGCACGGCACCTATGAGGCCAATTTGGCGATGCACCACTGCGATTTGTTGGTCAATATCGGCGCCCGCTTTGATGACCGCGTTACCGGCAAGCTCAGCGAATTTTCGCCCTTTTCCAAAAAAATTCACATCGACATCGATCCATCCTCGATCAACAAAAACGTGGCGGTGGACGTGGGAATTGTTGGCGATGTGCAGGAGGTGTTGCGGCAGATTTTGGGGCTGTGGCAGGCCAAGGGCTACCAAAGCGATGCGCAGGCTCTAGACCTGTGGTGGGAACAAATCAACCAGTGGCGCGCGGTGGATTCCCTGAAATTCAAGCGCAACGATCCGATCATCAAGCCGCAATACGCCATCCAACGCTTGCACGAGAAAACCAAGGCATTGGGCAAAGACACCTATATCACGACTGAGGTGGGGCAGCATCAAATGTGGGCGGCGCAGCATTTCCCCTTTGATCGTCCCAACCGTTGGATGACCAGTGGCGGGCTGGGCACCATGGGTTACGGCCTGCCCGCCGCGATGGGGGTGCAGATGGCCTTTCCCGATGCGTTGGTGATCGATATTGCGGGCGAGGCATCGATCCAAATGAACATTCAGGAACTCTCCACCATCATGCAATACCAAATGCCGGTGAAGATTTTTATCATCAACAACCAATGGATGGGCATGGTGCGCCAGTGGCAGGAGCTGATGTTCGGCGGCCGCTACGCCCACAGCTACAGCGATTCGCTGCCGGACTTTGTGAAGTTGGCGCAGGCCTATGGGGTCACCGGCCTGCGGGCAACCACGGTGGATGAGCTGGATGGGGTAATCGACACCATGCTGGCCACCAACGGCCCGGTCTTGGTGGATGTGTGCGTCGATGCCCGTGAAAACTGCTACCCCATGATCCCCAGCGGCGCCGGTCATCATCAAATGATTTTGGGTGATGAAGATGGGGGCGATGCTCCGCAAGCCAGTCTTGAAGGTGCGGCATTGGTGTAAAGATGTGGTTTAGACGGTAGGGTGTAGCGATAAATTTATAACACAATAAAGGATTCCATGATGAAAACCATTGGCCAAGCGGCGGAGCGGCTGTCGACCATTCCGCCTTATTTGTTCGCGGAGATTGATCGCAAAAAGGCGCTGGTGGCGGCGCGTGGGGTGGATATTATCAGTTTGGCGATTGGCGATCCCGATCGGCCGACGCCGGCCAGCATTGTGAGTGCGATGCAACAGGCGGTGGCGGATCCAGCCACCCACAACTACCCCCCCTATCAGGGCACGCAGGCCTTTCGCCAGGCGGCGCTGGATTGGCTTGAGCGGCGCTTTCAGCTGGGCGCGGCGCGGGGTGGCTTTGATGTTGAGCTGGATATTGTTTCCAGCATTGGCTCTAAGGAGGCGATTCACAACGCCTTTTTGGCCTTTGTCAACCCGGGGGATGTGACGCTGATTCCCGATCCGGCCTATCCGGTGTACCGCAGTTCAACCCTGTTGGCGGGCGGCGAGCCCTATTTGATGCCGCTGACGCCGGCCAACCATTTCTTGCCGGATTTGGATGCGATTCCGGCGGATGTGTTGCGGCGGGCCAAACTGCTGTGGCTGAACTACCCCAACAACCCAACCGGTGCGGTGGCGCCCTTGGAGTATCTGGCCAAGGCGGTGGCCTTTGCCAAGCAACACAACCTGCTGCTGTGCCACGACAACGCCTATTCCGAAATGGCCTATGACGGCTATCGCCCGCCCAGCATTTTTGAGGTTGAGGGCGCCAAAGATTGCGCGATTGAGTTCTTTTCCTGCTCCAAGGCCTATAACATGACCGGCTGGCGGGTGGGCTTTGTGGTGGGCAACCGCCAGGCGATCAGCGTGCTGGGGCGGCTGAAAACCAACATCGATTCGGGGATTTTCAAGGCGGTGCAGCAGGCCGCGATCGCCGCCTATCAACTGCCCGATCAGGAGTTGGCCGCCCTGATGGCCGTCTATCAGCGCCGCCGCGACCTGCTGGTGCAGGGCTTTCGCAAGCTGGGCTGGCCAGTGACCTCGCCATCCGCCACCCTGTATCTGTGGCTGCCGATTCCAGCGTCCTACCCCAGCTCAGCCGCCTTTGCCGAGGCGGTGTTGGAGCGCTGCGGGGTGGTGATCACCCCAGGCATCGGCTATGGCGCCGCGGGGGAGGGCTTCGTGCGCCTCTCCCTGACCCTTGACGATGATCGGATTGCAGAGGCGTTGGAGCGGCTGCAGCAGGCCGGTATTTGTTTTGAGATGAGTTGATCGGATAGGACACCACACCCCCTTGCTTAATTCCCCTCTTGCGGAGGGGTGGCAGGCGAAGCCTGACGGGGTGGTTCTTACGGAGGTGGCGTGATGATAAGATCGCACAACCATACCGTTCAGTATTATCTATTATTTTTACATTGTAATTGCTTTGAAAGTGTGTAAATTATAGTTTGTTTTTAACAGTCAATGATGGGTATCATGACCAATACGCACGAGATGACACTTCAGGACTATATCGAGCAGTTGCAAGACCTGACTTTGGGTTGGGTAGTTCGCATGGATGCGGCTGAGTATCTTTCGTCCTGCGGAGGCACGCCAGCGGTTATCATCCCCCTGCTTAACGCACTGAAGACGGATAAAAATTTCGCGGTTCGCAGGGCAGCGGCTAACTCCCTTAAGGACAGGGGAGATAATCCGGAGGTTATTCAAGGACTGCGTATCGCACTGGAGGCAGATGAAGATGAGGGTGTTCGCAAGGCCGCGGCTAGATCCCTTAAGGACTGGGGAGAGAATCCGGAGGCTCTCGCTGCCCTGCTTGCCGCACTGCAGGATTCAAATGCGAATGTTCGAGAAGCAGTGGCTGAGCATCTTGCAGTATGGGGGGGTAAGCCTGGGGTTGTCCTAGGACTGCGTGCGGCACTGGAGAAGGATGAAGAATACAAGGTTCGCAGGGCAGCGGCTAAATCCCTCAAGTACTGGGGAGAGAATCCGGAGGCTATCGCCGGCCTGCTTACCGCACTGCAAGATAGGGACCCAGTGATTCGAGAAGCGGTGGCTGATGTCCTTAAGGAATGGAGAGATAAGCCGGGGGTGGTGGCAGCATTGGCTAACTCCCTTATAGCATGGGGAGAGAATCCGGAGGCTGTCCCCAACCTGCTTGCCGCACTGCTGGATAGGGACGCGGGGGTCCGAGTCGAAGCGGCTAAATCTCTTAAGAAATTGGGAGATCAGCCTGGGGTTGTGGCGGCATTGAAACTTGCTTGTTGCACGGATGAGAATTGGGGGGTTCGACGAGTAGTGGCTATTGTTCTTCAACCATACGGAAATAATCCAGAGGCTATCGCCGGTCTGCTTGCTGCGTTGCAAGATGAGAATGCGGATGTTCGCCAAGCAGCGGCTGATGCCCTTAAGGACTGGGGAGATAAGCCGGGGGTTGTGGCAGCATTGAAGCTTACTTGTTGCACGGATGAGAATTGGGATGTTCGACGAGTAGCGGCTAACTCCCTTACGCCTTACCTCGATCATGAGGGGGTTCTTCCAGCAATTCGTACGGTGTTTACGCGAATTTGTGAGCCTTCTGCTCCTATCACCGATGATGTGGATGGTGTATCGGTGAAGTATACGTTCGCTGAAGCATGGAAAAAAGCCGCCACCAGCAAGAACATTAAATATGGGGTAGTGTGGGAAATGACTTTACCTAAAAACAATCCAAACATACAGGATGCGTTTGCATGCCAGATCGTCTTAAGCTTGTTAGATGAAGCTTTACCAGAGCAGGCAGCCCCAGATAACGAACCGCCTGCCAGCAACCTTCCTAGATCAAATCGTTTATTGGATTTGTATTCTCCTAGCGAGGCGGATTTCCAGCTCTCGTTCTCTTCTGGTTTGGATACTGTGTTTAATAGCGTTTATGGAAAGTTACTGGATCGTGAAATAACGATGTAACGCAGCAGTGGGCTCTTGCCGCGTAGGCTCCCCCCCTAAACCCAAGCCGCGCGGCGCTTAAGGTGGGCGTAGGCGGCGCGTGGGGGTACATCGGGCCAGGGGTCGGGGTGATAGGGGGTGGGGGTTAGCACCAGTTGTTGCAGCAAATCCAGCATGCCGTGGTTGAATTCCTGCATCAGGGTGGGCAGGTCGAATTTGGCGACAAAGGAGAGATCATCCCCCCCATTCTCGCCGCCGTTCAGGCGCCAGATGATCAGATCGCTGATGATCGGCTGGGTGGCGGGAGGCGTTTGGGTTTGCCAAGCAAAGCGCCCGTGCTGCAGCAACCAGGCCTCAAGCAGCAGTTGCGGCGCCAGCCCACGGCGGATCGATGTTTTGCTGGGCAGGGCGCCGGTTTTGTAGTCCAACAGCGTAAAGGCGCCGTTTGCATCCATTTCAATCCGGTCAGCCTTGGCGTGCAGCGCGATTTTCTCGCCGTTCAGGGTCAGGTTGGCTTGGCCGCGCTGTTCCACCCACAGCTTGGCGATGCCGGGCGGTGCGGCGCGGCGCCGGCGTTCTTGGCTGTCTAGCCAGCGCACGGCATCCAGCAGCCGTTGCCAGTGATAGGCCAGCAGCGGGTGCTCGGCCAAGCTGCCCAACCGCTGCGCCAAGCCCTGCCTTAGCTGCTCAGGCGCATCGCTGGGCCAGTTAACCCCATGTTGCTGGCCAAAATCCTCCAACACCCGATGCAGCATGGTGCCCAGCGCGCGCGGCGTTTCGGCATGGTCATCAAATTGTGCCAGCGGGTGCAGGCGCAACAGCTGCGCCGCGTAATAACTGTAGGGATCGGTCATCAGCTGCGTCAGCTGGCTGGCGCTAAGGCGGCGTGGGCGCAAGGCCGGCGGCGGGTTGGGGGCAGGGGGCAGCTGGGTGATGCGGGAAGGCGTGGGGGGGGGCGCGGGAATGTCAAGTTGGAGCGGGGTCAGCTGCGCCCAGCTGGGCAAGCCGTGGGGCGTGGCGTCGTTTTGCTGCCAAGCCTGTTTGGTCAGCAGCGCCTGCAGCTGGATCAGCCAGGTGCAGGGCGGGGTTGGCGTGCCGTCACGGCTGTTGGCAAAGGTGATCAAAAGCTTGGGGGACTGCAGATTCTGCAAAAAGTCATAGCCCGCGGCGGCCACCGCCTCAGCCTCCCCCGCCAGACCCAGCGCCTGCCTGGCGTTGGCCGGCAACCACGGGTTCACGCTGCCGGCGCTGCCAATCGCTGGCCAAATGCCATCGTTGCAGCCGCCCAGAATCAGCAGGTCTGGATGCTGCAACCGCCCCTCAAACACCCCCCAGATCATTAAGGATGCCTGACGCTCAGGCGTTGGCGTGCGCACCGACAGGCCGGCCAGCTGGGTGGTTAACAGCGTTTGGTAATCCGCAAACTCCATACCCTCTGCATGCGGCGCGGCATCGGTTAAGTCTTGCCACAACTGTTGCAGGCTGGCCAAGCATGGATCGTCGGGGGCGAGGGCAGGGGGGGTGTCGCCGTGCTCCTCATCTGGTTTTTGCAAGCAAAGTTGCAGCAGCGCCTGATGCCAATCCAGCCATTGCGTTAGCGTGGCGGGGGGCAGGGGCTGGCGGGCTTGCCATTGCTGCAGCAGGCTCAAGACGGCGGGGGAATCGTCGGCTGGCGAGGATTCGTTGATGGATTGGGCGAAGCGCTCGATCAGGCCATTGTAGCCCGGGGCGATGGGCAGGCCGCGCCAGGCGCGATCCATTGCACGGGCTTGGGCCAGCACAGCTTCACGCGTCATCCCCAAGCGACACAGCGGGTGGTAGAGCAGGGCCAGCACGGCCACCGCATCCACCTCAGCCTGCATCGCGGCTAGGCTCAGCAGCACCAGCCGACCCAGCGGGGTTTGCTGCAGCGGTTGGCCGGCCGAATCATCCACCGCCAGGCCCCACCGCCTGAGGTTGGCGGCGACCATGACCGCCAGCTGCCGATCGGGGGTAAGCAGCGCGATTTGTGGATGATCAGGTTGGGCTAAAGCGTGCTGCACCAGCTGCGCAATCATCGCCGCCTCAGCCGCCAAATCGGCGCAGGGGATCACCGTAAGCCCATCGCAGGCATTGTGGGGCAACGCATGCTCAGGAGCGGTCTTTGGCGCAAACCAGCTGTTCAGCAGCTGTTGGCGTGGGGAGGGCAGGGATTGGCTCGCCGCTAAGGGCCAGAGCGGCAGCGGCCAGGTGGTTTCAGGCTGTCCGCGCAAAAACTGCAACAGCGGGTGATAGGGGTGGTGGGCGGGCAATGCCTCAGCGGTTATCCCATCGGGAATGGGGGGCAGCAGCACGGCGCCCTGCGGTAGTTGCGCCACCAACGCCATCAGCTTTTGCTGCAGGGCCAGGCTGCCATCCGCGCCGATCAACCACACCGCGGTTGGCGGGCTGGATTGCCAAGCCTGCTGCAGCGCCTGCAACGCCGCGTCCTCAACCACCGGCAGGGGGTGATAGCCATGGCGGTGCAGCCAGCCGTGCCACCACGTCTGCCATTGTTGCAACAGCTGTTGGCCGGTTAGGATTTGTTCCGACCAGCTGGCCGAATCGATGCTGGCCAGTTTTTGCCAATCGAGGCTTTCACCGCCTTGCAGTTGATGCAGCTGCAGCAGCTGTTCCGCCATCGCCACCGCGCTTTGCCAGCTGCGTTTAGCATCGGTTTGTTGCACCAACCATTGGCTGGTGGCCAGCAGGGCGGCGGTTTTGGGCGGCAGGGTCGTGGCGGGTTGCGCCTCATCCGTGCGGGCATCCGTAATGCCCCAGCCCAGTTGCAGCAGCCGGATGTCGGGGGCGGCGGCCTGCTGATGGGGGCGCAGCAGTCGCAGCAGTTGGCGACGCGCCCGCTCAGTTGGCAACCACAGCTGCACGCCTGGGGGTTGGTGCTGCAGGGCATTTGCCAACAGCTGGATCGGCGCCACCCCAAACGGCAGTTGAAAAAATCCTGCCATCGGTTGTTTAGCCCTTTTTGGCGCCCGCGTTAGGCGGCCACATCAAAGGCGGTGGCGATGGATTCCGCCTCATAAACCTTTAAATCGGCCAGCACCTGCGCCATTTTGTTGCGGATCTGTTCAATCGCAATTTGCCCCAGTGGCAAACGCAGCGGCGGGTTGGCGGTGCCGACCACCTGCACAATCAATTGCGCACCCTTGGCTGGATCGCCCGGCTGGTTGCCAGAATAGCCCTGAATCTGGTTGATGCGGGCGTGGGCGGTGGGGGCATAGTCGGCAATCGAAACGGCGGCGGTTTGGCTTGATCCGCCGGCCCAATGGGTGCGAAACGGGCCGGGCTCAACCAAAATCACCTTGATGCCCAACGGCTCAACCTCCAGCGCCAACGCCTCACTAAACCCCTCAAGCGCGTGTTTGCTGGCGTTATAAATGCCATAGCCAGGGCCTGAGCGCAGGCCAGCCATGGAGGAGATTTGGACGATCCGGCCAGATTTTTGCGCCCGCATGATCGGCAACACCGCCTGGGTCACCGCCAGCGCGCCAAAGAAATTGGTTTCCATCTGCGCCCGCGCCTCGGCCATGCTGACCTCCTCAATCGCGCCAAACAGGCCATAGCCGGCGTTGTTGACCAGCACATCGATGCGGCCATGGCGCTGCACAATTTCCTGCACCGCTTTGGCCACCTGGGCATGATCATTCACATCCATCAACACCGCCTGCGCCCGATCGGGATAGCGTTCCTGAAACGCCTGCAACTGCTCAGCCTTACGCACGGTGCCGACCACAAAATCGCCCGCCGCTAGCGCCTGCTCAACCAAATGCTGGCCAAAACCGCTGGATACGCCGGTAATCAGCCAAATGCGCGGGGATTGTTGGGGGGCGGGTGAGGCGGTTTGTGTCATCGCGGGCAACTCCTTGCATCATGGGATATGCTGGACAATATATGCCTAGGAGATGGTGGTCGCAAGCCCCCCCAGGGCGAAACACTCAATCGTTAACGATTTATTAATTTTGGGCGGGTTTTTTGTGGGTTTTGTGAGGAGAACCCACGATGATAAGCTTTTTTGAGTATATAAAAGGGCACCTCTATTAACGGATGAATGTTACTGACATATTTGGTATAGTGGCCCCGGGCAAAATCTCAACCGAAACGCGTTTTTATATCTCCTCCCTACCCGCCGACCCCGCCGTCCTCCTAGCCTCCATCAGAGCCCATTGGGCCATAGAAAACAACCTGCATTGGCAGCTGGACCTGACCTTTCGTGAAGACGAGGGCCGAACCAGAAAAGACTTCGCCCCCCTCAACCTCGCCATCATCCGACGCGTCGCCTTCAACCTCCTAAAACAAGACCCCTCAGCCCTATCCATGCGCCGTAAACGCATCAAAGCCTCCGTAAACCCAGCCTTCAGAGAACTCCTCCTCACTCGTTAATAATTTAGTATTTTGCCCTGCAAGCCCCCCACCATAAGATCCATGATAGACATCCCCATGGCGACAGGCTAAGTTGGGGTATGGCTTATCGATTACCCCGCCCTAATCACATGCCTGAACGCTGCGGATGGCTGTGGCGGTTTGGCTGTTGTCCGCGACAGCGGTGCGGGTGGGGTGGATGATGCAGGCCGTTGAAGCTTCGCCGGTCATCTCCCCCGCGCCTTTGCTGCCTGCACTGTTGTTAAACGCCGATTTTCGCCCCCTATCCTATTCGCCGCTTTCCGTCTATCACTGGCAGGATGCGGTGCGGGCGGTTTTTATGCGGCGGGTGCAGGTGGTGTCGGTTTATGAGGGGCAGATGGTGCGCGCCGCCAATTTTGCGATGCCGCTGCCCAGCGTGCTGGCGTTAAAGGACTATGTACCGATGCCGCGCTGGCCAGCCTTTACCCGCTACAATGTGTTTCTGCGCGACCGCTTTACCTGCCAATATTGCGGGATCAAAAAACCGTCCAACAGCCTGACCTTTGACCATGTGGTGCCGCGCTGCCGTGGCGGCAAAACCAATTGGCAGAACGTGGTGGCCGCCTGTTTGCCGTGCAATTTGCGCAAGGGCAGCCAGGTGCCGCAGGCGGTTGGCATGCGGCTGTTAACCCGCCCAGCGCGGCCAGACGGCTATCTGCTGCAACGCCACGCCATGCAGGTGCACGGCAATCATTTCCACCAAACCTGGCAGGATTTTCTGTATTGGGATTCGGAATTGGAGAGCGTGGGTTAGGGAACCAGCACCAGCTTACCCAGCACACCGTTGTCCTGCAATTGCTGATGAGCCTGTGTCGCCTGGGTCATGGGCAGGGTGGCGTGCAGATGTGGTTTGATCCGCCCCTGTTCCAACAATGGCCAGACCCGTTGGTACAGTTCCCAGGCCACCATCGCCTTGAACTCATTGGCGCGTGGGCGCAACACCGCGCCCATGATGGAGAGGCGTTTGGTCAGCAGGTGGTTCAGCGGAATTTCGCCGGTGGTGCCGCCCATTTGGCCAATCACCAACAACCGCCCCTCAGGCGCCAGCACGCTGAGATTTTCAGCCAGCAGCGGCCCGCCATGGTGATCCAGCACCACGTTGACGCCATCGCCGTTGGTCATTTCCCGAATCCAGGCTGGCCAGTTTTGGGTGCGCCATTCCGCCAGCACCCGCCCGCCACCGTTGATGCGGCGCACAAACTGCGCCTTTTCCTTGCTGCTGACCAACGCCAGCACGCCAACGCCAAAGGCCTTGGCCAGTTGGATCGCCAGATGGCCGATGCCGCCCGCCGCGCCATGCACCAACAACCGCTCACCGCCGCGCAGCTCAGCCCGCAAAAACAGGTGCGCCCACAGGGTGAACAGGGCCTCGGGCAGGCAGGCGGCCTCCTTCAGGCTAAGACCCTTGGGGATTGGCAAACACTGCCCGTCAGGCACGCAGACATATTCGGCATAGCCGCCGCCGTTGGTCAGCGCGCACACGGTATCGTTCAGCTGCCAATCCTGCGGATTTACCCCCGCGCCTAAGGCGACCACATGCCCCGCCACCTCCAGCCCCAAAATCGGGCTATGGCCAGTGGGGGGTGGGTAGAGCCCCGCCCGCTGCAGCAGATCAGGGCGGTTGACGCCAGCGGCCGCCACCCGTATCAGCAATTCGCCAGCGGCGGGGATGGGGGTTGGCACTGCCGCCCACGTCAGATCGTTGTTGGGATTGTTATAGGCAACCGCGTGCATGGTAGATGGTATTGGCATGCCGCCAGTCCTAGCACCAACCACGCCAAACCGAAAGGGGGCTTTTCATTGGTGGGGCAGATGGATTAGGATGGCCAGATGAGTGCTGATGCCAAAACCGTGCTTTTGATTGTGACCGGCGGGATTGCTGCCTATAAAACGCCTGAGCTGATTCGATTGCTGCGGCGGGCGGAGGTGGGGGTGACCACGGTGCTGACCGAGGCGGCCAAGGCCTTTGTGACGCCGTTAACGCTGGGCAGCGTCAGCGGGGGCAAGATTTACAGCGATTTGTTTGATTTAACCGCTGAGCAGGAGATGGGGCATATCGCCCTTGGCCGTGTGCACGACCTGATCTTGGTGGCGCCGGCAACCGCCGATTTTATCGCCAAGCTGGCCTTGGGGTTGGCGGGGGATTTGGCGACCACCACCTGTTTGGCCACCAACCGCCCGATTCTGATCGCGCCTGCCATGAACGTGCGGATGTGGGAACATCCAGCGACGCAGGCCCATGTGGCCACCCTGCGCGCCCGCGGGGTGATGGTGGTGGAGCCGCAGGAGGGGGAGATGGCCTGCGGCGAGTATGGCGTGGGGCGGATGGCGGAGCCGGCGGATATTTGGGCGGCGGTGCAGGCGCTGTTGCTGCATAATCTGCCAGATCAACGGCTTAGCGGGCTGCACGCGCTGATCACCGCGGGCCCAACCCATGAGCCCTTGGACGCCGTGCGCTTTTTGGCCAACCGTTCCAGCGGCAAACAGGGCTACGCGATTGCCGCAGCGCTGGCCAGGGCAGGGGCGCAGGTCACCCTGGTCAGTGGTCCCACCAGCTTGACGACCCCTGCGGGGGTGCAGCGTCATGAGGTGGAAACGGCTGAGCAGATGTTGGCGGCCAGTTTGGCAGCTCTGCCAGCGGATCTTGCGATTTGCGCCGCGGCGGTCAGCGATTGGCGGTTGAAGGATCCGAATTTGGCGGATAAGTGGAAGCGGGATGGCGCCAGCAGCCGCAGCCTAGATCTCATCGCCAATCCCGATATTTTGGCCAGCTTGGCGGCTCATCCAGGTCGTCCAAGCCTGCTGGTGGGTTTTGCGTTGGAAACCGGTGATGTGGCGGCGCAGGCTACCAAAAAACGGATTGATAAAGGTTGCGATTGGATTTTGGCCAACCGCCAATCGCCAGAAGCCTCGCCTTTTGGTAGTGAGCATAATGAAATTCTGTTGGTAACAGCAAATTCGGCCACCCAGTGGCCAAAGATGACAAAGGCGGCGGTTGCTGATAAACTCGCGCTTGAAATTTTTAACTGGAAGGAGACGGCCTCATGGCAAACGCAAACATAAGTGTTGGGATTAAGTTGTTGGACAATGGGGAGAGGATGGATCTGCCGCCCTACGCCACCGCCGAGAGTGCGGGGATGGATTTGATGGCTGCAGTGCCGGAGCGCATTTCGCTGCCGATGCTGCGTTGGATTGCGGTGCCTTGTGGTTTTTCGATTGAGCTGCCAACGGGGTATGAGGGGCAGGTGCGGCCACGTTCAGGTTTGGCGATAAAACATGGCGTCACGATTCTCAACGCCCCTGGCACCATCGACGCCGACTACCGTGGTGAGGTTAAGGCCATGTTGATTAACATGAGCGAGACAACCTTTATCATCGAACCTGGCATGCGTATTGCGCAATTGGTGATCGCGCCTGTGTCGCGCGTGACCTGGCATCAGTTGGCCGAATTGTCGTCGACCGATCGGGGTGAGGGCGGTTTTGGCAGCACCGGCACCAAGCGGTTGGATATGCGCGCCGCCTAGATTTTGGTGCGTTCATGAAAAAAATTGTCATCATCGCTGTGGGGTTGGTTCTGTTGGGTGGCGGCGGTTTTTTGGGTGCTAAACAGGCTGGGCTGCTGGGCGATGGCAAGCCTAAGGAGCCCAGCCAAAAGGAGAAGTTGGCGGCGGTGGTTTCCCCCTATTTCTTTGCAATGGAGCAAATTTTGGTGCCCATTTTGCGTGATGGCCATACCTATATGATCCTAAAGTTGCAGGTATCCCTGCAGCTAGACAAACCCGAAAGTTCATCAAAGGCGCAGGCGAACAAAAATCAATTGCGCAACGATATCATTCTTGATCTTAAACAGGCCGCCAGCATGCCCGAGCGTTTTGGTCAGTTGGATGAAGATTTGGTCAAAAAACGCATCCTAGCCATGGCCAAAGCCCGCATCGGTGATGAGGTGGTCAAAGATGTTTTGCTGCAGGAATTAACCCGCCACCCTACCAATATGGGGGATAAACGTTAGGTCTGCTGCAGCGGTATTGTTGGATAGACAAACCGGTTGGGGCTTGCTAACAATCAGATGATTTTTTTGCGAAAACGGATTGGTCTTTGATGAAACTTGCCATTCTTTCTGAATATCGTGCGGATGAAACGCGGGTGGCGGCAACGCCCGACACGGTAAAAAAATACGTGGGTCTGGGGATTCAGGTGGTGGTCGAAACCGGTGCCGGTGCGGCTGCCCATATCGGTGATGCGGCTTTTGAGGCGGCTGGGGCAACGATTGCGCCGGATTTCACCGCGGCGTTGTTGGGCGCCGATCTGGTGCTTAAGGTGCAACGGCCGATTGGTGGGCGTGAGGTGGGGGCGGCGGTGGCCAGAACCAATGCTAGGGATCGTGATGAGTTGGCGGCGGTTAAGCAGGGCGCGGTGTTGATCGGCCTGCTGAACCCCCATCAGGCCAAGGATGCCCTGCCCCTGTACAACGCGCGCCAGCTGACCAGTTTTTCGATGGAATTGGTGCCGCGCATCACCCGCGCGCAAAGCATGGATGTGTTGTCCAGCCAGGCCAATCTGGCGGGCTACAAGGCGGTGCTGGATGCGGCGGCGGTTTATGGCCGCGCCTTTCCGATGATGATGACCGCGGCTGGCACGATTGCCCCGGCGCGGGTGCTGGTGTTGGGCGCGGGCGTTGCTGGATTGCAGGCGATTGCTACGGCCAGACGCAACGGCGCGATTGTCTCAGCCTTTGACGTGCGGGCAGCCGCCAAGGAACAGGTGGAAAGCCTGGGCGCGAGCTTTGTTGAGGTGGACGCGGCGGTTGCCAGCAGTGCGGAGACCAGCGGTGGCTATGCCAAAGAAATGGATGACGACTACAAAAAACGGCAAAACGCCAAAATCCATGAAACCTTGAAAAAGATGGATATCGCCATTTGCACCGCGCTGATCCCCGGGCGCCCCGCGCCGGTTTTGATTACGGAGGAGATGGTGCGGGATATGAAGCCAGGTTCGGTGATCGTCGATTTGGCCGTGGAGAATGGCGGCAACTGCGCGCTGTCGGTGGCCAATGAGGTGGCAACCGCCTATGACGTCAAAATCGTCGCCTATCGCAACGTGCCAGCCCGCCTGCCGCAGGATGCCAGCGCGCTTTACGCCAAAAACCTGCTGAACTTCGTGACGCTGCTGTGGGATAAGGAGGCGGCAGCGTTGAAATGGAGTCTTGAGGATGAAATCGTTAGGGCCACGCTGTTAACCCATGATGGCGTCACGGTTCACCCCAATTTTGCTTAGTTTTTTGTTCCTGCAACCGCCTATCCCGTAACCGATGTAAAGGCACCGTTCTTATGAGCACTTCCCAAATCGCTGATCAGGCCGTTAATCTGGCCAACACCGCGCAACAATTGGCCGCGCAGGCCAGCAGTTTGGCGCAAAGTGCGGCCGATCAGGCGCTGGCGGCGGCGTCTGCTGGATCCGGCAGCTCCCTGATTATGGGCATCACCACCTTGGTGTTGGCCTGTTTTGTTGGCTATTACGTGATTTGGCGGGTAACGCCGGCGCTGCATTCGCCGTTGATGGCGGTGACCAACGCGATTTCCAGCGTGATCATTGTCGGGGCGATTTTCGCGGCAGGGCTTGAGGGGGCGGGATTCTCGAAAATCATGGGCTTTGTGGCGGTGGTGTTGGCCTCCATCAATATTTTTGGTGGATTCGCGGTCACCAGCCGCATGTTGCAAATGTTTAAGAAAAACCGTTAATCCGTCGTTATTTTTTCCCGGAGTTGTTTGATGTCTGCTGATTTTGCCGCCCTGTTGTATCTGGTTGCCGCGGTTCTGTTTATTTTGTCGCTGCAGGGGCTGGCATCGCCGGTGTCGTCACGGCGCGGCAATCAATTTGGTATGGCCGGCATGGTGATCGCCATTTTGACCACCTTGGCGCAAATCAGCAGTTACGGCTGGGTGCTGGCGGGTATTGCGATCGGCGGGGTGATTGGCACGGTGATTGCCCGCAAAATTGCGATGACCGCGCTGCCGCAATTGGTGGCCGGCTTTCACAGCCTGGTGGGCTTGGCCGCGGTTTGTGTGGCGGCCTCAGCCTTTTACGCGCCGCAAGCCTTTGGTATCGGCGGCATCGGCCATATCCACACCGCCAGTTTGATTGAGATGGGGCTGGGGCTGGCGGTTGGCGCGATTACCTTTACCGGCTCGCTGGTGGCCTTTGCCAAGCTGCAGGGCATTATGGGCAGCAAGCCGCTAAGCTTCAGGGCGCAACATCTGTTTAACGCGCTGCTGGCGGCTGGGGTGGTGGCCCTGATCGTGCTGTTTGTGTTGACGCAAAGCGTGCTGATTTTCTGGCTGTTGGTGGCGGTATCCCTGGCACTTGGCTTTTTCCTGATCACCCCGATTGGCGGCGCGGACATGCCGGTGGTGGTATCGATGCTGAACTCCTATTCCGGCTGGGCGGCCTGCGGCATTGGTTTTACCCTGCACAACAACCTGTTGATCGTCACCGGTGCCCTGGTGGGATCATCGGGCGCGATTCTAAGCTACATCATGTGCAAGGGGATGAACCGTTCGATCTTTAACGTGATTCTGGGCGGCTTTGGCGCGGATTCGGCTGGGGCAGGCGGCGGCGCAGCTAAGGGTGACGGCACGCAGCGTCCCTTTAAAACCGGCAGCGCTGAGGATGCGGGCTTTATGATGCAGAACGCGCGCAAGGTGATTATCGTGCCAGGCTATGGCATGGCGGTGGCGCAGGCGCAACATGCCCTGCGCGAAATGGCCGATTTGTTGAAGTCTGAGGGGGTTGAGGTGAAATACGCCATCCACCCCGTGGCTGGCCGCATGCCCGGCCATATGAACGTGCTGCTGGCTGAGGCCAACGTGCCCTATGATGATGTGTTTGAGCTTGAGGATATCAACCGCGAGTTTTCCACCGCCGACGTGGCCTTTGTGATCGGCGCCAACGACGTGACCAACCCATCCGCCAAAACCGATACCGCCAGCCCAATTTACGGCATGCCGGTGTTGGATGTGGATTTGGCCAAGGCGGTGCTGTTTGTCAAACGCAGCATGGCCTCTGGCTACGCCGGCGTCGACAACCCGCTGTTTTATCAGGACAACACCTACATGCTGTTCGGCGACGCCAAAAAAGTGTGCGAGGAAATTGTTAAGGCGATGGGGTAGGTTTTTTTGGGGGGGCAGATCACTCCATAAAGAACCACCCCGTCAGGCTTCGCCTGCCACCCCTCCGCAAGAGGGGAATTTGCGGCGGCCCTACTTATTCGCCAACAGCCGACCATCCGCTAACCGTTCATGGCGGTCCAGCTGATCTGCCAGTTCCAGATTGTGGGTCACGATTAGGGCGGCGGTTTGGTGTTCTTGGCACAGATCCTTGATCAATTGAATGACGCTTGCGGCGGTGGCGCTGTCCAAGCTGCCGGTGGGTTCATCGGCCAGCAGGATGGCGGGGCGGTTGGCGAGCGCTCTGGCAACCGCCACCCGCTGCTGTTCCCCCCCCGACAGCTCCGACGGGCGGTGGTTGGCACGCGCTGACAGCCCAACCCGATCCAGCAGCGCCTTGGCATCCGCAGCGGCAGCTGCCGGGGCAATGCCGGCGATCAGGCGGGGCATCATGATGTTTTCCAGCGCGCTGCATTCCGGCAACAAATGGTGAAATTGATAGACAAAGCCGATCGCATCGCGGCGCAGGCGGGTGCGGCCGGAATCGTTCAGGCCATTGGCCGATTTTCCTGCCACCACCACCTCACCGCTGGTGGGTTGATCCAGCAGGCCCGCCAGATGCAGCAGGCTGGATTTGCCGCTGCCTGAGGGGCCGGTTAACGCCACCAATTGCCCGGCGTACAGCGACAGGTTGATATCGCGCAGCACGGTCAGCCCCGCCTCAGACCCTGTGGTGTTGGCCGATTGTTTGGTGATCGGATAGCTTTTGCACAATTGGCGCAGTTGCAACACGGGGCTAGTCATTGCGCAAGGCCTCAACCGGATCAAGGCGGGCGGCGCGGCGGGCGGGGAAAATCGCGGCGATAAAGGACAGGGCCAGGGCCATGGCGACCACCGACCACACCTCCCCCCACTCAATTTTGGCCGGCAGCTGGCTTAGGAAATAAATTTCGGCTGAGAACAATTCGGTGCCGGTCAGGTGGGCAAGGGCGCGGCGGATCGATTCAATATTGCTGGCAAAGGCGACGCCAAGCCCCACCCCCAACACCGTGCCGGTCAGGCCGATCAGCGCGCCGTTTAAAAAGAAAATCCGCAAAATGCTGGCACGGGTGGCGCCCATGCTGCGCAAAATCGCGATGTCGCGCCGCTTGTCTTTCACCAACATGACCACGGTTGAGATGATGTTAAAGGCCGCCACCAAAATAATCATGGTTAAAATCAGGAACATAACGTTACGTTCCACCTCAATCGCGCTAAAAAAGCTGCGGTTGGCCTGCTGCCAATCCACGATGCGCAGGCTGGGGGGCAACAGCTCAATCAGGCGGCGCTTGAAACGGTTGAGCTGCCCCAGATCGGCCAACAAAATTTCGATGCCGGTTGCCTGCCCCTCAAGCCGGAAAAAATTTTGGGCGTTTTCCAGCGACATGTACAAAAAGCTGCTGTCGTATTCATACATGCCAACCTCAAACACGCCGGCGACGCGGAAATTGGCGATGCGCGGCACGGTGCCAAAGGGCGTCACCTCACCTTTTGGCGAAATCAGCCGCAGCGAATCACCGGTTTTCAGGCCGTATTTCTCGGCCATGCGCTGGCCAATCAGCACGGTTGAGGGCGCCGCCAGATCTGCCAGGCTGCCAGCACGGATATTGCCGGCGATCAGGGGGCGGCTGGCCAAATCATCCAAATTCATGCCGCGAATCACCGCGCCGTTGGCCAAACCGTTGCTTAGCACGATCGCCTGCCCATCCACCAACAAATGCGCCTGCAACCCGGGATCCATCTGCCGAATTTGCGCTACCACGCCCGCCCCATCGCTAAGCACGGGGGCGTCCACGCTTTGCACCATCAAATGGCCGTTAACGCCCAGCACCCGCCCCATCAGCTCAGCGCGGAAACCGTTCATCACCGACATGACGATGATCAGGGTGGCCACCCCCAGCATGATGCCGATCAGGGCAAACCAGGCGGTCATAGCAATAAAACGATCCCGCCGCCCCGGCATCAAATACCGCCAAGCCAACATCCGTTCCGGGTAAGAAAAAACACGCATCCGTTCTTTTAGCCTGAACCGTTGCTGCAAACAATCCTTTCCAATAGTGTTGTTAGGAAAACCTTAACGATTTATGGTACAACCTGAATAGGGTTGTGGTTTAACCATGGCCTTGGCTTTTGCAAACTTTAACCGAACGATTCAGCTGTTCATTTGTCATGACCTTTAAAATCCGCCCCCGCCGCAGTGTCTTGTATGTTCCAGCCTCTAACGCCAAGGCGATTGAAAAGTCGCAAACCCTGCATGCCGATGGTTTTGTGCTGGATTGTGAGGATGCGGTGGCGCCTGACATGAAGGTGCTGGCGCGGCAACAGGCGATTGCCGCGGTGGCGGGTGGCACCCTTGGCAAGCGTGAGGTGGTGATTCGGGTGAATGGCCTGGATACCCCATGGGGCTATGCCGATTTGGCCGCGGTGGCGCAAAGCAAGGCGCACGCGATTCTGCTGCCCAAGGTGCAAAGCGCGGATGTGGTGCAACGGGCTGAGGAGGTGTTGGTTTCCAACGGCTTGCCCGATGACATGGATATTTGGGTGATGATCGAAACCCCGCTGGGGGTGCTGAACGTGCGGGAAATTGCCCAAGCCAGCCCAAGATTGTGCTGTTTGGTGATGGGCACATCGGACTTGGCCAAAGATTTGCACGCCCATCACACCAAAGAACGCCTGCCGCTGTTGGCCAGCCTGTCTTCCTGCCTGCTGGTGGCGCGTGCCTATGGCTTGGCGATTATCGATGGGGTGCATTTGGATTTAAGCGATGATGATGGGTTTAGCCGCGCCTGTTGGCAGGGGGCAGAAATGGGCTTTGATGGCAAAAGCCTGATCCATCCCAAAACCATCGATACCGCCAACCGTGTTTTTGCGCCCAGCAATGAGGCGGTGCTTTATGCCCGCAAGGTGATTGCCGCCCATGCCGACGCCACCGCCAAGGGGCATGGCGTGGTGGTGGTGGATGGAAAAGTGATTGAAAGCCTGCATGTTGAGGGGGCTTGGCGGCTGATTGAGCTGTCTGAGGCGATTGAGGCTTTACACAAGCATTAAATCTTTTGTGAACGACTTGTCTTTGTGCTGCAGCTTTGTATACTGCGGCCTAAAGTTTCTAACAGGAGATGCGGATGCGTCCTCTTTCCCCACATTTGCTAATCTATCGGCCACAAATCACCTCGGTGTTGTCGATTTTGCATCGGCTTACCGGTATCGCGCTAAGCCTTGGGCTGTTTGTTTTTGCCGCCATCATCATTGCGGCATCTTTCGGTCAGGGCGCGTTTTCGGTTGTCACCAGCCATTTGCAGACTTGGTATGGGTTTTTGGTTTTAATCGGCTGGACTTTGGCCTTTTACTACCACCTGTGCAACGGCATCCGCCATTTGTTTTGGGATGTCGGCTTGGGGTTTGAGCTGACCACCGTGACCACCAGTGGATGGGCGGTGGTGTTGGGCAGTTTTGGGATGACCGCGGTGACTTGGTTCTATCTGGTTCATCGTGCCACTTATTTTCAGGAGTTGCTTAGCCATGCCGGTATCTAAAACCCATGCGCTTGCCAAGCGGGATTTGGGCTCTGCCAAATCTGGCTTGCACCACTGGCTGGCGCAGCGATTTTCTGCGGTTGGTTTGATCCTGCTTAGCCTTTGGTTGGTGGCGTCTTTGCTGGATTTGGCCTTTAAGCCCTATGGCAATTATGTTTACTGGATTCGCAATCCCCTGAACGCCTCTGCGCTGATTCTTTTTCTGGGGTTCGGTTTTTATCACAGCGCGTTGGGTCTGCAAACGGTGATTGAGGACTATGTGCACACCCCCTGGAAACGCTGGACGACCCTGCTGGTGGTGCAGGGTTTGTCGCTGACCTTTGCGGTTGCCAGTATTTTTTCGGTGCTTTGGACCGCTTTTGCCCCCCTCTCTGATTTGGCAGGAAACTCATAAATGACCGCTGCATACAAAATTGTTCATCATGAATATGACGTCGTGATCGTGGGGGCCGGCGGTGCTGGGCTGCGTGCGGCACTGGGCATGTCCGCGGCGGGCTTAAAAACCGCCTGCGTCAGCAAGGTGTTCCCAACCCGCAGCCATACGGTGGCGGCGCAGGGCGGTATCGCCGCATCGCTTAGCAATATCGATCACGATGACTGGCGTTTCCACATGTACGACACGGTCAAGGGGTCGGATTGGTTGGGCGATCAGGACGCGATCGAATATATGGTGCGCAACGCGGCGGCGGCGGTGATTGAGCTGGAAAATTTTGGCGTGCCTTTTTCACGGACTGAGGATGGCAAAATCTATCAGCGCCCCTTTGGTGGCCATACCGGTGACTATGGTGAGCGGATGGTGCGGCGGGCTTGCGCGGCGGCTGACCGTACTGGCCATGCGATTTTGCACACCCTGTACCAACAAAGCCTGAAGCATCAGACCAATTTCTTCATCGAATATTTCGCGCTTGAGCTGCTGATGGATGATCAGGGCGCCTGCAAGGGCGTGGTGGCGTGGTGTTTGGAGGATGGCAGCATCCATGTGTTCCGCGCCCAGACCACCGTGTTGGCCACTGGCGGTTATGGCCGCGTCTATTACACCTGCACCTCAGCCTATACCTGCACGGGGGATGGCAGCGCGATGGCGTTGCGTGCCGGTATCCCTCTACAAGACATGGAGTTTGTGCAGTTTCACCCCACCGGTGTTTACGGCGCGGGCTGCCTGATTTCTGAGGGTGTGCGCGGGGAGGGGGGGTATCTGACCAACTCTGAGGGCGAACGCTTTATGGAGCGGTACGCGCCCAAGGCCAAAGATCTGGCCAGCCGCGATGTCGTCAGCCGCTCAATGGCGATGGAAATGCGGGCGGGCAAGGGCGTGGGGCCTGAGAAAGACTACATGCTGCTGCATATCGAGCATTTGCCGGCTGAGGTGATCCGCGAGCGCCTGCCAGGTATTTCGGAAACCGCGCGGATTTTTGCGGGGGTGGACACGACGAAAGAACCCATTCCGGTGTGCCCAACCGTGCATTACAACATGGGCGGCATTCCGACCAATTATCATGGGGAAGTGATTCGGCCAACCGCGGACAACCCCGATGCGGTGGTGCCAGGCTTGATGGCGATTGGGGAGGCGGCCAGCGTATCTGTACATGGCGCCAACCGTTTGGGCTGCAACTCGCTGCTGGATCTGGTGGTGTTTGGCCGTGCCGCGGCGCTGCGTGCGGCTGAGCTGATCAAGCCCAACAGCAAACATTCCGATTTGTCGTCTGAGGTGTTGGACAAGGCGCTGGGAAGCTTTGATACATTGCGCGCCGCCAATGGTGACACCAAGGTGGGTGAGGTGCGGGTTGACATGCAAAAGGCGATGCAGACCCACTGCGCCGTTTTCCGCGATCAAGAAACCATGGATGCCGGTAAGGTCAAATTGGCTGGCGTGTATGAAAAGGCCAAATCGATTGGCCTAACCGACCGTTCGTTGATTTGGAACACCGATTTGGTCGATCGCTTGGAGTTGCGCAACCTGATGGGCCAGGCGATTGCCACCCTGCATTCCGCGGCTGCCCGCCCTGAAAGCCGCGGCGCGCATGCGCGTGATGACTTCCCCGATCGCAACGACACCGATTGGATGAAGCACAGCTTGGCCTATGTCAACGAAAATGGCGAATCGACCATCAGCTACCGCCCGGTGCATTACTACACCCTTTCCAACGATGTTTCCCCATTCCCGCCGCAAAAACGGGTTTATTAGCACGCACAAAGGTTCCAGTCATGGTTCAATTTAATCTTCCCGCCAATTCCAAAATTACCAAGGGAAAAACCGTTAAGGCGGCGGCCGGGGCAAAACGGGTTAAGAATTTTCAGGTCTACCGCTGGAATCCTGATACCCCCGAAATTACGCCCAAAATCGACACCTATGAGGTGGATTTGGACAGCTGCGGCCCGATGGTGCTTGATGCGCTGATCAAAATTAAGGGCGAGATTGACACCACCGTCACCTTCCGCCGCAGTTGCCGTGAGGGGGTTTGTGGCAGTTGCGCGATGAATATCGATGGTACCAACACCCTGGCCTGCACCAAGGCGATTGATGAGGTTAAGGGCGATGTCAAAATTTACCCCCTCCCGCACATGCCAGTAGTCAAGGATTTGGTGCCCGACCTGACCGTGGCCTATCAGCAATACGCCTCGATCAAACCATGGCTGCACAGCAACACGCCGGCTCCTGGCGGCAAGGAACGCTTGCAAAGCCATGAGCAGCGGGCAGAGCTGGATGGGCTGTGGGAATGCGTGCTGTGCTTCTGCTGCTCAACCTCATGCCCCAGTTATTGGTGGAATGGCGACAAATATTTGGGCCCCGCCGTGCTGCTGCAGGCCTATCGCTGGTTGGCCGACAGCCGGGATGAGGCAACGGGGGAACGGTTGGATGCATTGGAAGATCCGTTCAAGCTCTACCGCTGCCACACCATCATGAATTGCACCAAGACCTGCCCCAAGGGGTTAAACCCCGCCAAGGCGATTGGCTCGATCAAGCAAATGATTGCCAAACGCAAGCATGGGTAAAAGCAAGGGCGGTTTGGCGGGCAGCCGCGCGGGAACAACATCCACGACGGTGCCTGACCAGCCATCTAAGCGTCTGACCAAGCCGGTTATTATTCTGGCGGCCAGCGTGACATGCTTGGGGATTTTTAGCACCGATTCCTTTATCTCGGCCATGCCGGCGATCGCCGAATCCTTCGATAGCAGCATCGCGCGGGCTGAGGCAGGGTTGGCCAGTGCGATGTTGGGCTATGGCATCGCGCCCCTGTTTTTTGGCATGGCCGCTGATCGCTTTGGCCGCAAAATTCCCCTGTTAATGGGGATTGGCCTGTTCCTGCTGGCATCCCTGCTGACCTTATTCGCCCCATCAACCGCCTGGATCGTGGCCTGTCGTTTTTTGCAGGGATTGGGCGGCGCCTGTGTCGGCCTTGGCCGGGCGATAGGGCGCGATGTGTTCAGCGGTGCGAGTCTAACCCGTTTCATGGCGTTATGCGGCATATTGGGCGCCATCGCCTCAAGTTTAGGGTCGTTGTTGGGCAGCAACATGGTGGCCTGGTTTGGCTGGACGGGGGTGTTTTGGTTGCACGCCGGCTATGCCCTGCTGATGTTGGCGTTGCTGGCGATTTTTCTGCCCGAAACCCTGGCGGTGCAGCATCGCCAGCGGGTGGCCTGGCGTGACCAGCTGCACCATATGCGCCGTATCTGCAGCCACCGGCGCGCACGCGGTGCAGCAATTTTAAGCAGCGGCGGGGTTGGGGGCGCGATCGCCTTTACCGCGCACCTGCCTTTTTGGCTAAAAGATCTTGGGGTTTCCACCGCTGGTTACGGCATTTACGCCATGACGCTGCCGCTGGGCTATCTGATCGGCAATATTGTTTGTGAATTTGGCCCGATCAAACCGCAGGCGCATTTGTTGCGGATTGGGCTGGCGATCATTCTGATCACCACTGGCCTGCTGGGCTTTGCCTATTGGGCGGGCACGCTGACCCCATGGATGTTGGTGCTGCTGGGCAGCAGCTATATGGCCGGCAACGGTTTTTTGCTGCCGGTCACGGGGGCTGAGGTGATGCGCCCATTCCCCGATTGCGCTGGGGTTGCCTCAGCCCTGTACAGCTTGGCGATGATGGGCGTCGCTACCATGACCATCTTGCTGCTTGGGCAGCTTACCAATGGCAGCAATCTGCCGATCTTGATGGCCATGCTTGGCATCCCCTGCATCGCCTATCTGTACAACTGGTGGTGCTGTCGTTAAGTTGGCTTTTATGATGTCAACACTCCCCAAAAAAGTCGTTACCCGTTTTGCCCCATCGCCCACCGGCATTTTGCATTTGGGGGGGGCGCGAACCGCCCTGTTTTGCTACCGCTACAGCCAGCATTGCCAGGGGCTTTTTCTGTTGCGGGTTGAGGACACCGATTGTGAACGCTCAACCCCTGAGGCGACCCAGGCGATTTTGGATGGTTTGCGCTGGTTGGGCCTGCCGCATGATGGCGACGTCGTCTATCAAAGCCACCATCGTGCCCGTCATGCAGAGGTTGCCCATCAGTTGTTGGAGGCGGGGTTCGCCTATCGCTGCTACGCGACAACGGAAGAGTTGGAGGAGATGCGGGCGGCGGCGACAGCGGCTGGGCAATCCCCACGCTACGACGGTCGTTGGCGCGACCCGCCAGCTGGCACCCCGATTCCCGATCGCCCTTTTGCCGTGCGGCTAAGGGTTCCGCAAAGCGGCAGCACGGTGGTTGAGGATTTGATTCAGGGCACCGTCAGCGTCGAAAACAGCCAGCTGGACGATATGGTGCTGCTGCGCAGCGATGGCACGCCCACCTATATGCTGTCGGTGGTGGTGGATGATTTTGACATGGGCATCACCCATGTGATTCGCGGCGCCGACCACTTCACCAACACTTTTCGCCAGTTGCAGCTGTATCAGGCGCTGGGCTGGACGGCGCCCAAATTTGCCCATGTGCCGCTGATTCATGGCAGCGATGGCCAAAAACTCTCCAAACGCCATGGCGCGGTTGGGCTGAACAGCTATCAGGAAATGGGCATTCTGCCGGTGGCGATGCGCAATTATTTGCTGCGGCTTGGCTGGGGGCATGGCGATGATGAGATTATCAGCGATCAGCAGGCGGCCGAATGGTTTGACCTAAGCGGTATCGGCAAGGCGCCCGCCCGCTATGATCTGGACAAACTGTTGCACCTGAACGCCCATTACCTGAAAACCATACCGACTGCGGAGCTGCTGCAGGAGCTGGAACCCTGGCTGCAAAAGGTCAAGGCGCACCCCCTGACCGCTGAGGATCGCGCGCGGGTGGAACGGTTGCTGCCCGCGCTGTTGTTGCGGGCGCAAACGCTGGTGGAGTTGGCGGGCGGCGCTGGATTCCTGCTGGGGCGCATCGAACCAGATGCCGAGGCGGTGGTAAAATGGCGCGAGGGGGCAGGGGTGCTGGCCGAGCTGGCCAAGGCGCTGCATGCCCACCAACCCCACACCGCCCCGGAGTTTGAGGCGGTGATCAAGCAGTTGGCCAAGGATTTGGACAAAAAAATGCCTGAGGTGGCGATGCCGCTGCGCGCCGCCCTTACCGGCCGGTTGCAATCCCCCGCGGTGGGAGAGCTCTGCGCGGCGTTGGGGCTGGAGCTGGTGCTGGAACGGCTGGAAACCCAACCGCCCCAGCAAACGCTGTCAGGTTAAGCAGCGGCCAGAATCGACTGACCCGTCTTCGCCCAATCGGCGTTGAATTGCTCCAACCCACGGTCGGTCAGCGGGTGTTGGAACATTTGTTGCAGCACATTGGGCGGCATGGTGGCCACGTCGGCGCCCAGTTTGGCCGCCTCAATCACATGGATCGGGTGGCGGATGCTGGCCGCCAGAATCGCGGTGTTCAGATCGGGATATTGATCAAAAATGGCGCGGATGTCGGCAATCAACTCCAACCCATTTTGCCCCACGTCATCCAGCCGGCCAATAAAGGGCGACACAAAGGTGGCGCCCGCCTTGGCCGCCAACAACGCCTGCGCGGCTGAGAAGCACAAGGTGACGTTGGTGGGGATGCCGCGGTTGGTTAATTCATGGCAGGTTTGCAGGCCAGCTGGGGTCAGGGGCAGTTTGACCACCACATTTTCCGCCAATTCGGCAATCACCAACGCCTCCTTCAACATGGTGGCATGATCAGGGGCAATCACCTCAACACTCACCGGCCCTGCAACCAGCCCGCAAATTTCTTTGACGATTTGCAAATAGGGGCGGTTGGCCTTGGCCAAAATGGTGGGGTTGGTGGTGATGCCATCGACCAAGCCAATGGCGTTGAGTTCCGCGATTTGTTGAACATCGGCGCTATCAAGAAAAAACTGCATCAAAAAAACCCCTTGTCGGTTTGGTTGCGGAGACAAAAACTGCCCGCACTATAAACCTACTGCCGGCCCCCTGTCACCCCCCCCATGTCACGCGCACGGATGGAGCGGTTTGAGGATATTTACGATAGTTTACAAAAGGATAGGCTGAGTTGCGAGGAGGCGGCGAAGATCTTGGGATGCAGCATCCGACATTTTCTGCGGCTGCGTGGGCGCTATGCGGGGTTGGTGGCGGTG
>JBIJBF010000031.1:0-8045 GCA_044345375.1 Alphaproteobacteria bacterium | reverse complement strand
GGTGGCTTAAGCGCTGGCAATTATCGGCGAATCACCGGTGCCACGCTGGCCACCAGCACCCGCGATCTTGCCGATCTGGTCAACCTTGGCGCGCTGCATCGAACCGGCGAACGCAAAGCCACCCGCTACCATCTCCTAATGCCACAAAAAACGGTTGAGACGGTGCGGGGAGTGGATGGGTGATTTTGATGGTGTCGGTGAGCCGCGGGCTTCAACTGACGCTTTTGATGTGTTTACTGGATAACCTGGGAGCCCAGCCTTTGGAGGCGCAATCACCACCGCACGAGGAAAAACAGGTTTATCTGTATGTTTGTATGATAATATGACTGTTTATGTGTATAAAACCATATATATCAACATACAAACATAACAACACCCTAACCTGCTGCTGGGTTTGACGTATCCGATTCATTGGTGGATACTTCTGGCCGTGGTGGCAGGTTGAACAGGGCGCGATCGGCTGGCTTGACCAGGTTGCTGTCGAACAGGGTCATCATGGTGTCGCGAAAGGCTTGGTCGAACGCGCAATGGGCAAGGGCGAGTGCACCGGCGATGATTTTACGTCTGGTGTCGATGCGCCGTTGCTGGGCACTTTGTTGAGCGTTAAGCCGGGCGATCTTGGCCTCGATGGCGGCCTTTTGACGCTGCAGGCGCTCAAGCCTTTCCGTCGCAGCAGTGGTACCAGCCATCAGCGCCTCCACCTTGCAACCTAGCCCAAAATCCTTAAGCATTGGCTAACCTGCCTTTGTTATCCTGAAATTACCAAGTGCGCACTTACGCAAACACACCAAAGGTGGTTTGCAGATGCTTAAGGATGGAAGGGGGTGGGGGCGTTGGCGATCTACCACTGCAGCATCTCCGTCATCAGCCGAAGCGCTGGCCAAAGTGCGGTTGCTGCTGCTGCCTATCGTGCGGCGGTGCGCCTGGAAGATAATCGTATCGGCAGCGTTTTTGACTACCGCGCCAAATCCGGCGTTCGTCACAGCGAAATCATCCTGCCGCCGGGTGCCCCACCGACTCTTGGCGACCGATCCAGCTTATGGAACGCCGCTGAGGCCGCTGAGACACGAAAAAACAGTCGTCCCGCGCGTGAGTGTCGGCTGGCCTTGCCCGCGGAATTGAGCGCTGAGGACAATCTAGCCCTGGCACAGGCCTTTGCCCATGAGCTAACCGAACGTTATGGCGTGGCGGTCGATTTGGCCATCCACGAGCCCGACCGCAGCGGTGATGAGCGCAACGTGCACGCCCACCTGCTGTTCACCACCCGCCAGATCGGTTCGGGTGGGTTTGGGGACAAGGTGCGGGTGCTGGATGATCGTCGGCAGGGCGAAATCGAAATCCGCCATCTGCGTGCCCGCTGGCGCGAGCTGGCCAACATGGCACTTGAACAGGCCGACGTCGATGCCCGCATTGATGAGCGCAGCTTTGTTGAGCGGGAATTGCTGATTGAACCGACCAAGCATCTTGGCCCGTGGGCCAGCGATCAGGCGCGCAGCGGCAAAGCCACCGAGCTTGACGGTTTTAACCAGGCGGCACTGGCCGACTGGCCATCACGGGTTATCGAGACCGTCACCCGCACCCGCGCGGTATTTACGGAACAGGATGTCGCGATTGAGCTGCATCGCGCCGGCCTTGATCCCAATCTGCGACAGCTGGTGCTTAGCGAGGCGGCAGGCGTCATCAGG
The DNA here is from genome assembly GCA_044345375.1 of Alphaproteobacteria bacterium. Classification (GTDB taxonomy): domain Bacteria; phylum Pseudomonadota; class Alphaproteobacteria; order CAISOG01; family CAISOG01; genus CAISOG01. Next base: position 6,360 of record JBIJBF010000031.1, on the reverse strand, counting down.
CTTTATGACAAAGAAACGGGGGATGCACTCAACCGCTACACCACCACCGCCATCCGTGCCCAGGAACGGCGGGTTATAAGCCGCCTGCAGACCATGGTCGCCGACGGTCGGCATGGGGTCAGCCAAAGCGCCATTAAACACAGTATAGCCGCCCGATCACTGGATGCTGAGCAGGGCGCCGCCCTGTTGCACGCAACCGATTCAGGCGCGGTCAAACTGGTTGAGGGCAGGGCGGGAACGGGCAAAAGCTATGCCATTCATGCCATCCGCGATGCTTTTGAGGCCGACCGCTACCGCGTCATCGGCCTTGCTCCCACCAACACCGTTGCCAACGACCTGAAAGCTGGTGGCTTTAGCGAGGCACGCACGGTGCACAGCCTGCTTTGGCACGCTGATCAGGAACGTGAGAAGAACATCACGCGCCCCGAAGCGTCCCTCGATCCGCGCACGGTGCTGATCGTTGACGAGGCTGGCATGGTGGACACCAGAACGTTGGATCGTCTGAGCGAGCTGGCCAAGGCCAGTGGCGCCAAACTGATCCTAGTGGGCGATGAGCGGCAGCTTGGCAGCATTGAGCGCGGGGGCATGTTCGGAGCCATTCGCGATGAGTTTGGTGGCGCGACCCTAAGCACGGTTCGGCGTCAGGCCGACGAATGGGCGCAGGAAGCCTCCTCAGCCTTTGCCCGCGGCGATTTTCACGATGGGATAAAGGCCTATGACGAGCACGGCTATGTGCACTGGTCGGCCGATAAGTCAGCCAGCATCGCCGCCCTGCTGGAGCAATGGCGCGCCGACACGGCGGAAGGGATTGGCGCTAGGCTGGTTTTTGCTTACACCAACCGCGATGTCGATCAGCTCAACAGCGCGCTACAGGCGATTGAGATTGAACGCGGCCGCGTCGGTCAACTTCACCCCATTGCCACCGACCGTGGCGAAATCATGCTGGGTGTCGGCGATCGCATCCAGTTCCGCACCACCGATAAACGGCTTGGCGTCCACAACGGCGGGCTTGGCCGCGTGATCGCCATCAGTGGCCAGATGGTGATGGTTGAACATGAAAACGGCCAAGCTATCACGTTGGACACGGCCACCTATGGCGGGTTAGCGCTTGGCTATGCGGGCACGATCTATAAGGGGCAGGGCAAAACCTTGGATCAGGCCTATCTGCTGCACACCGGCCATTGGCGCGACCAGGCAAGTTATGTGGCGATGACCCGTGCCCGCGCCGCCACCTACATCTTTGTATCGCAGGAGGAGGCGCGGGATCTGGACTATCTGGCGCGTCAGATGAGCCGGACAACTGGTTATGGCGCCAGCCTGCGCTACGCCACCGCCACGGAACTTCCGCCCAAAGATGAGCTGCCGCTCGAAAGAAAACCGCCCCCGCCGATGAGCCCTAGGGGTGGGGGTGCCTCAGACCCAGAGCCGCCAAGCCAGGGCCGTATTGCCCCAAAATTCCCCTACCAAGCAGCAACTCCCACCGCTGATCTTGCGCGCGCAGCGGACACCCTGCACGATGCTGAACAGCAGCTGTTGCAAGCTATTATCGCACTCGTGCCGGAGCATATAGCGACCGCCCAGCTTAAAACCCAACCACAAGCGCTGCAGCAAACCACCGATCCTAACCTAGTCGCAGGGGAGGGGGCGGAGCCTAACCCCTCAGCAACTTATGAGGTGAGCGGCAATCTGCGCAGCGTCATAGCGTTGGAGGGCTATTGCCGTAGCATCCGATATCAGGCGGCGATCGATCGGCACCACAATCCTAACGATCCTTTGGCCAGCCTTGTTGCTGCGGTGCTTGAGGATCGTCAGACCTTCCATGCTGAACAGGACGCCTACAACACGGCCATTATCGCCGAAACCGATCCAAACTGGCGTGACATGCTGATGCTGTGCAAGGACATCGAATTCTTGAATGATCTCGCCCACTCCTATCGCCGCTGCGTGCATTTGGGCCATGTGTTGACAGGCGCTGAACCACAGCACCCGGCACAACTGTCCCATCAGGAATTGCCATTGCAGGCGGCGCTTTTTGATCATGGCCTCCACCAGGCATACGAAGAATGGATCAACCGGTCGGTAGCGCGCCCCGACCTCTACCCGCCGCTCAATGCAGCCATGACCGAGATCATCGATCAGCTGCGCACAGCGTCTGAGAACGCTGCCGCATCAGGGGTTATTGAACCTACCCAACTTGCTCCGCCTGAAGATACCAACAATCCCGCAGCTGAAACAGCTTCTCCAACTGCAACCACCACCGATGCCAGAATCCAGCCAGAACAAGCCCCAGACAATGAGCAGTCCACCACCCCACCCCAAGAGCCAGAGAAAGAGCTGGGGGATGGGGCAGTGGATCCGTTAGAGGAAGCCTTAGCAACGGAAGCTGAAACTGAAACGCTGGAAAATCCGCCCCCCAATGATAACCCAGCTGAAGTGCTGCAAGCAAACGGGGAAGCGGACAAGGAATCCGAAACAAACGAGGAAAATAACGCAGACAACACCCACGCCGCGCCCCTCAACCCCCCCATCCCCCAACACCGCGAACGCGATTAACAGCGGCAAGGGGGATTATTCAAAATCAATCCATGCCATAAGATAATGGGACTGAACAAAATATTGACTTATGCAGCGCCAGACAGCTGCGCAACCAAGCGCCGGCCAATACGATCCGCATTGGCCATAATGGTCAGGGTGTGTGACTTTTCGGATAAAGAGGAAAGACTTGCCCCGTCAACAATATACACATCTTTACAGCCAAAAAGCTCGCCCATCTCGTTTGTTTCACCCTGTTTAGGCTGTAAACGCATCGGCAATGAGCTTGAATAGTGAATATCACTGCCCAGGCGCCCAACGGTAAAACTTTTTGGCAGCAACAACGCCCCTAATTTCCAAAAAACTTTTCTAAGACGCCGTTCAGCAAATTGCATGAACCCGGCAACATCAGGGTGGTAGACGCCCCCAACTTTCAAGGCTCCATTATGATCCAAGGCCAAAGTAGCGGTTGAGAAACGTCCGGGCAAAAACATATTTCCCACGACGCAGGAACTCATTAAGGCCTTAAGAAAATCGATGCCATAGCGTTTTTGAAACGGCATGTAGCGTACAAATTCTGCCAAAGGAATACCGGTGGGATTGTACAAAGATCCAAATCCTGAAACGCCGTTCGCCAGCGACAGAACAAATGAAAACTGACCAAGACTACATGCAGACTGCCGTTGGGTTCCCAATACTGCGGGTAACCACAGAATAAAGGCAGCGGTTGGACAGGTTTGCATGGCCACCGGTTGATCCATCTGGATCGCCTGCAACGCCAGCCGTGTGGTTGCAAACGTGCCCGCAGCAAGAATGATTTTTTTGGCTGTCAGGGTTTGATGCCCCGACGCATCCCCCCCCTCAACCGCACGGCCGTTGGCCAGCTGCACCACCCGCTCCACCACAAAACCACTCCGGTAGGTGAAATTGGCATGGCGTTTTAGCCGTTCTAAATCGTCGGTTGCGGAATACAGGGCACGTCGGGAACATCCCCACAGGCAATTCCCCGTAAGGTTACAGGCTTGACGCTCCCCACGATCGCGGCTGAGCGCGGCGACACGCGAACGCCCCAACCGAAAACCCAAGTCGGCTATGCCAGCCTTTTTCCGGTCGTATCGGTTCACCAACCGCGTTTGCAAAGCATCCATCGGAATGGGAGAATCCGCCCAAGCATCAAGCCCAAAATAATCGACAAGATCATCATGATTGGCGCCACTAACCCCCATACGGCGCGTGACAATCTCATAGGATTTTTCTATATCGCCCGGGGGGAAAGGGTAGTCACGCAACTCCTCAGCAGAAAGGCGGGCAACGCCGCAGCCCCACGCATTGGACAATCCACCGCGCGCTAACGATCCCACCGCAACAAAATCCTTAGGATCTATTTTGTTGGCCGCATGATACCCCTCAAACACAGGTGCATGTATAGGCACCCTGAGTTTTGGCGAAACAGCATCAAACTGACGAAGGGCGTGATAATCTTGACCAATCATCCATTCCCATTGCTTGTCATCCTCCAAACGTGCTTCCAAATAAGGCTTAGAAATTGGCGCCAGTTTTAACGCTCGTCCCCCATCAACCATCAGCACCCGCAAACCCGCTTCAACCAAGGGAAGAGCACTCGATACACCAGCTGGCCCACTTCCCACCACGATCACATCAAAATCCATCAGCATTAGGACAACCTCGATCCGCGCAAAAGACTTGGCAAAATCGGCGTGAAAAGCACCCTCAATACCCGCCACCACAGCTCTAAGGCAACAGCATATGACATCGATACAAGACTTCTAAAAAATCCGTTTGCCTCACCAATGCCAAGAAAGCGTCGCGCGCCCTGCACGGATGCCTCCGCGAAACTGACCGCGGCGTTTAGGCGCCAACCGAATTCCGCCCTTGCAGGGCCGGATGCATCTAACAACGAGACTACCGAAGGAAAACGGAGCATACATTCAGGCAGCATTAGGGGTTGCCCGCCCCGTATTTTTTCGATGCAGCGCACGTATCTGCGTATAACGGCGGGAGTTGGCTTTTCTCTCAACACATAGGTCAGCAGAGCTACCCCCTCACGAATAAGATGACGACGCCGGTCATCACCCGATCGCGCCATGCCCGAAGAAAGCGGCCGCAAAGAAATCCCCAATCTTTGCATGTCCCCCTCTGTTTCCATGAGCGGGAGATCCAACAAGGAGGTTAGTCTGGTGAAACCAAATTTTAAACGCAACCGCGCGCCAAGCATCAAACCAACCAAGCGCACCAAAAAAACAGGAACGGGCATTGGCGGTCTAAACCGCCGCACGCGCGTAATAGCCATACGCCGCAAAAAACAGGTGAAGGAAACAGGTGTGATAGAGCCGACACAAAGCACCGACGGGGGAATAGCAAGCGGCTCAGCACAACGCAGCAGCGCCAACACCAAATCATCCACATGCACGGGCTGAATCTTGGGGGATGGCAGCAATGCAGGGATAAAGGGCAGCTTGCGTACCGCACCAACCAACACGCCAAACAACCCACGCTCAACCCCACCATAAACCTGTCCCGGACGGATAACCCAACCACCCGCCGCCAGCACCAGCCTTTCGATCTGCCACTTGGTACGGCCATAGGCTGTTGGCGCATCCTGACGCGCTGTTTGGCTTGAAACAAAAATGAATTTCGCCCCCACTTGCTGCGCGGCGTTGATCAGGCGGCTTGCCGAATCAATTTCAACGGCTGGATCAATCGTGTTTAACGTGGTCGCCGCCGCCAGATGAAACACCGTGTTAACACCCTGAGGCAAGCAGATGTCGGTCTTGGCTGTTAAATCAAAGGGCAGCCAAGCAAGCTGCGGCACGCCTGCTGGACGGCCACGTGATGCCGCCACCACCTCATGCCCCAAAGACCCCGCCCGCTGCACCAGGCGTTCACCGATATAGCCATTGGCGCCGGTGATCAGAAGCTTCATTAAGCAGAACTCGTCATAACAACACCAGCAATAATCAACGAAACGCCGATCGCATAACGCAAACTTAACACCTCATCAAACATCCATGCACCCATCAATGGAACAAACACAAATCCGAGAGCAAAATACGGATAGGCTTTTGATATAGCAACAGACCGAAGTGCCCAAACCCATAGTCCTGTGGATGTAACATACAGCAAGCCTGCAATGATCAAAAGACCAACGACCCTATAATCGAATAAGTTCCCAATTTTGTTATAATTGATAGCTACTTGCTTGAACAAAACCTGACCTAACGTCATCACAACAACGCATGTGAAAATAATAAACTTTGACTGACTTGTCACATGCAATCTCCTGATAACATTATTTTTTTATATGACAAACATAGAAAAGGTTAACATCTGGCACGGGAATGCGGGCAGGATACCAAAGTTCACGAACAGATTCAAAATGATAACGGATAAACACCACAAGATTAAAAATAGAATTTACGTGCTCTGCGGCTTGAAGATAGTCATAAGGAATCCCCATTTTCTGGGCATTCCTGCGAGGCCCTAAACAACGACCGAAACGCCACAGCAAACCCGGGTCACAAGGTAAAACAATAGATATTACCCCCCCTTTTTTAACGACACGATCCCATTCCCGAAGTGCCGCCACAGGATTCGGAATATGCTCTAGAACATGGGTTGCAATTAATCGGTCAAAGCTTTGATCTGGGTAGGAAAGAGCTGTTGCATCTTGTTTAGAAATCACAATTTTCCCGGCTGCAATTTCATCCTTATAACGGTTTTCTGCTACTTGTAACATGGCATCACTACCATCAGTCAGAAAATATTCGGCGACGGGCTTTCTTAAATGCGAAAAATGGTGACCAGAAC